>CAINMN010000222.1 GCA_903850735.1 uncultured Burkholderiales bacterium
CGTGTCACAGCCAAAAGGCGCCATGCCTTTGCTGACCCGTGCCAGCAGCATGGCTTGGCGGGCTTCATTGAGCAAATGGGCCGCGTCGTTGCTGGCGCTACCATCGACCCCCAAGCCCACCGGCACACCCGCGTTCAGGAGTTGGCGCAAGGGCAGAATGCCGCTGCCCAGGCGCATGTTGCTGCAGGGGCAGTGGGCAATGCCAGTGCGTGTGCGCGCAAACAAGTGGATGCCGGGCGTGTCAATTTTCACGCAGTGAGCGTGCCAGACATCGTCGCCGACCCACCCCAATTGCTCCACATACTCGGTGGGTGTGCAGTTGAACTTTTCGCGGGTGTAGGCCACGTCGTGGTCGTTCTCGGCCAGGTGGGTGTGCAGGCGCACGCGCAGGGCGCGGGCGAGGTAGGCCGATTCCCGCATCAGGTCTTGGCTGACCGTGAACGGCGAGCAGGGGGCCACGGCCACCTGCGTCATGGCGCCATGGGCGGGGTTGTGCCAGGTTTCCACGGCACGCAAGGTTTCTTTCAAAATGAAGTCTTCTTTTTCGACCACGCGGTCGGGTGGCAAACCGCCTTGGCTTTCGCCCACGCTCATGCCGCCACGGGTGGCGACAAAGCGCATGCCAATGGCTTGAGCCGCTTCGATGCTGTCATCCAGCCGCACGCCGTTGGGGTAGATGTACAAATGGTCGCTGGCCGTGGTGCAACCGCTGAGCAACAGCTCGGCCATGGCAACCTGGGTGGCCACCCGCACCATGTCCGGGGTCAGCCCCGCCCAAATGGGATAGAGCCCGCGCAGCCAGGAAAACAGCTCGGCATTTTGAACGCCAGGCACAGCGCGTGTGAGCGACTGCACCATGTGGTGATGGGTGTTGACCAAGCCGGGCAGCACCACGTGGTGGCGTGCGTCGATGACCTCGTCGGCCTGGGCGCGCAAGTCGTCGCTGGCCTGGCCTTTGGGGACAATCCGCTCGATGATGCCATCGCGAATCAGCAGGGACGCGCCTTGCAGTTCGGTCTGGGCGTCGTCTTGGGTGGCGATGCAGTGGGCTTGGTGGATCAGCAGGGTGCTCATGGCTGAATTAAATCATGTGACTGCGCTGGTGCATGAAAGGCACTACAGTCTGTGCCATCTTTGTGTTGCGACTTCCGAAAGGAAAATTGATGAAAACCTACAAAATTGCATGCATTCCGGGGGATGGCATTGGCCAGGAAGTGGTGCCGGCAGGCCAGACCGTTTTGCAAGTGCTGGCCCAAACCCAAAAGACATTTGCATTCGATTTCACCAGCTTCGGCTGGGGCGGCGACTGGTACCGCGCCCACGGCCAGATGATGCCCGACGACGGCCTGGATGCCTTGCGCCCCATGGACGCGATTTTGTTCGGCTCGGCCGGCGACCCGCACATTCCCGACCATGTCACTTTGTGGGGCTTGCGCCTGAAAATTTGCCAAGGCTTTGACCAATACGCCAACGTGCGCCCCACGCGCATCCTGCCGGGCATTGACGCACCGCTGAAGCGCTGCGGGCCCAAAGACCTGGACTGGGTGATCGTGCGCGAAAACTCGGAAGGCGAGTACGCCGGCGTGGGTGGCCGTGCGCACCAAGGCCATCCGATCGAAGTGGCGACCGACATGTCCATCATGACCCGAGCCGGAGTGGAGCGCATCATGCGCTATGCCTTCCGGCTGGCGCAGTCGCGTCCCCGCAAGTTGCTGACGGTGGTGACCAAGTCCAATGCCCAGCGCCACGCCATGGTGATGTGGGATGAAATTGCAGTGCAGATCAGCCGCGAATTCCCCGATGTGCGTTGGGACAAGGAATTGGTGGATGCTGCCACCGCGCGCATGGTCAACCGGCCCGCCACCCTGGACACCATCGTGGCCACCAACCTGCACGCCGACATCCTGAGCGACCTGGCGGCCGCCCTGGCCGGCAGCCTGGGCATTGCACCCACCGGCAACATCGATCCCGAGCGCCGTTACCCCAGCATGTTCGAGCCGATTCATGGCTCGGCATTTGACATCATGGGCAAGGGCTTGGCCAACCCGATTGGCACCTTCTGGAGTTGCGTGATGTTGCTGGAACACTTGGGCGAACACGCCGCCGCGCAGACCCTGATGCAAGCGATCGAGAAGGTGACGGCCAATGCCGCGTTGCACACGCGGGACCTGGGCGGCCAAGCCACCACCGCCCAAGTCACCGAGGCTGTTTGCGCCCTGTTGAAAGCCTGAAGTCCTGCCATGAGCGTGCCCCCCCAAGCCGACCCCTTGTCTTTTCTGGCCAAGCTTTACCAGGCCGCCGTCCAGCGCGCCTTGCCTTTGCACAACACGGCCGCCTGGCTGCCACCGCCACCGCCAGGACGAACCTTGGTGCTGGGCGCGGGCAAAGCCGGCGGGGCCATGGCGCAAGCGGTGGAGGCTTTGTGGCCAGCCGACAAGCCTTTGTCCGGACTGGTGGTGACGCGATACCACCACACCCCCCCGCGCCCGGCCGGCTTGGCCTCGCGCATCGAGGTGGTGGAAGCGGCACATCCTGTGCCCGACCAGGCTGGCTTGGCGGCGGCTGAACGCATGCTGGCCCTGACCCAGGGCTTGACACCGCAGGACTTGGTGCTGTGTCTGATTTCCGGGGGCGGCTCGTCTTTGCTGACCCTGCCCGCCGAGGGCCTGACGCTGGCCGAGAAGCAGCAGATCAACCGCCAGTTGCTGGAGAGTGGCGCCAATATTTCCGAAATGAATTGTGTGCGCAAGCACCTCTCACGCATC
>CAINMN010000223.1 GCA_903850735.1 uncultured Burkholderiales bacterium
AGTGGGGGCCGATCACACGGTCAACGTCGCCACCCACCCCGATGGCCTGGAGGGCTACAAGGCCGACAAAGGCTACTTTGATGTGCTGATCGAAGCCAGCGGCAACGCCCAGGCTTTGCGCGCCGGTTTTGATGTGCTCAAGCCGCGCGGCATCATCGTGCAGGTGGGCACGGGCGGTGAAATCACCATTCCCTTGAACGTGCTGGTCGCCAAAGAGTTTGACCTGCGCGGCTCCTTCCGTTTCCATGAGGAATTTGCCTTGGCGGTGGAATTGATGAACAAAGGCCTGGTCGATGTGAAGCCCTTGATCAGCCACAGCTTGCCCTACACCCAGTTCGAAGAGGCTTTCGCGCTGGCCGCGGATCGCCATCAGTCGATGAAAGTCCAGCTGACTTTCGCCTGAGGCTGCCGCACCCCTGACCAGTCATTGCGAGGCCCCTTCGGGGCCGCCGCCATCTCGGGCCCCAGACAGATCGCCGCGCTGCGCTCGCGATGACGTGGCGAAGGGTCAGTCCGCGAAGATTTCCAGCAGGCGGTCGAGGCCACCCGATTCGATCGACACCATCGCTTGCTCACGCACTTTCGACTTGGCGTGGTAGGCCACCGACAGGCCTCCGGCATCCGCGCAGGCTTTCATCATCGGCAAATCATTGGCACCGTCGCCCATGGCAATGGCTTGTCCTGGCGTGATCCCCAACTGCGTACAGGTTTGCAACACCATGCGGCGTTTTTCTTCGCCATCGCAAATGTCACCCCAGGGCTGGTCCACCATGCGGCCGGTGAGCAAGCCGTTCTCGATTTCGAACACATTGCTGCGGGTGAAGTCGATGTCCAAGGTGTCACGCACGCGGTCGGTGAAGTAGGTGAAGCCGCCGCTCACGAGCAGCACTTTCAAGCCTGCGGCCTTGCAAGCTTGCACCAGTTCGGCGGCACCCGGGTTCAGGCGCAGGCGTTGCTGGTAGACCTCGCTCAAGGCGCCCTCTGGCACGCCCTTGAGCAAGGCCACACGACGGCGCAAGCTGTCTTTGTAGTCGGTGATTTCGCCGCGCATGGCCGCTTCGGTGATGGCCGAAACTTCCGCTTTGCGTCCGGCGGCATCGGCCACCTCGTCAATGCATTCGATGTTGATCAGGGTCGAGTCCATGTCGAAGGCGATCAAGCCGAAGTTTTTCAGTGACAAGGGCGGGGTGACGCCCCGCAGGGTCAGGCCGGGGGAAACAATCGTGCTCATGAGGTTTCTTTGACGGTGGGTTGTCCAAGGCTGCGCAACACATCGCGAACCAACTGGGCACGCTGGTGCACATCGGTGAGTTCGCGCTCAATGCGCAATTTGTCGTTGCCCGCCAGTTTGATGTGGCGGTTTTTCTGAACCAGCTCGATGATGCGCATGGCATCGATCGGCGGGTTGGGTTTGAAGCTGATGTGGGTCACGCCCGGCGCAGAGTCCACTTTGGCCACGCCATAGGGGCGCGCCAGCACCCGCAGGCGATGCACATCGATCAGGGTCTGCGCCTGCACGGGCAGCTTGCCGAAGCGGTCCACAATTTCTTCCAGCAAGGCATCCACCTGGTCGGCGTTTTTGGCCATCGCCAGTTTTTTGTAGAACGACAAACGCAAGTGCACATCGCCGCAGTAGCTGTCGGGCAGCAAGGCCGGCGCGTGCAAATTGATTTCGGTGGTGACATTCAGCGGGCTCAAGAGGTCGGGCTCCTGGCCATTCTTCAAAGCGCGCACGGCCTCGGCCAGCATTTCGTTGTAAAGCTGAAAGCCCACTTCCATCATGTTGCCGCTTTGGTTCTCGCCCAGCACCTCGCCGGCGCCACGTATTTCCAGATCATGCATGGCCAGGTAAAAGCCCGAGCCCAACTCTTCCATTTGCTGGATGGCTTCCAGGCGCTGCGCGGCTTGCTTGGTCAAGCCGTCGATCTCTGGCACCAGCAAATACGCATAGGCCTGGTGGTGGCTGCGGCCCACGCGCCCGCGCAATTGGTGCAATTGGGCCAGGCCGAATTTGTCGGCGCGGCTGATCAAAATGGTGTTGGCCGTGGGCACATCGATGCCGGTTTCAATGATGGTGGAGCACAGCAAAATGTTGTAACGCTGGGCCACAAAGTCGCGCATGACGCGCTCGAGTTCCCGCTCGGGCATCTGGCCGTGGGCGATGGCGATGCGCGCTTCCGGCAAAAACTCTTGCAGCTTGGCCTTGCGGTTCTCAATGGTTTCCACTTCGTTGTGCAAGAAGTAAACCTGGCCGCCACGCTTGAGTTCACGCAGCACCGCTTCG
>CAINMN010000224.1 GCA_903850735.1 uncultured Burkholderiales bacterium
ACGCGCCCCGCGCTACCGTGTGTGGGGCCGCTGGGCCTTGTTGGGTTTGGCATGGGCCGGCGCAGTCACCGCCGTGTTGCTGGGCCGTGTGCAGTTGTCTTTGGCCGATGAAAGCTTGGCCTTGCAAGCAGCCATCGAGGCCCGCCAGCAGGCTCCCGAACTGGTCACCCTGAGTCTGCTTGAAAACCCCTCGGCCTGGGACCAAATGCACCAGCGGGTGGCCCTCGAAGGGTTTTGGCTGGCGCAGCACACGGTGTTGAACGAAAGCCTGGACGCCAAAGGCCGCGCCGGTGCCTGGGTGATGACGCCTTTGCAGCTTGATGCCAGCGCCGCCGTCTGGGTGCAGCGTGGCTGGCTTGTGCGCGCAGACGCCCCAAAGGGCCCCTGGCCAGAATTTGAAACCGAGGGTGGCGTGATCCGGCTTCAGGGCCGCATTGCGCCGCAGCCCAACCCCTCTGTGAAGCCGGCTTCCGATTCGGCACCCAGTGCTTCAGGGTCTTCCAAGATTAGGCAAAATCTGAGTTTGGCGCAGTTTCAGGAAGAAACGGGCGTGCAGGCTTTGGCCGTGGTGTTGCAAACAGATGAGCCGGATGAAGGGCTTGTGCGCGAATTGCCTGCGCCTGAAGCCCAGGCCAAGCATCACCAGCAGCGTGCCAACCAGTGGTTTGTGCTGGCGGCGTTGTTGGCTTTGGCCTGCCTCTGGTTTCAATGGATTCGACCTCTTTTTCATGCAAGGCGCTCTTCTACCTGACAGCCTCTGTTGCCGGCCAAGATTCCGTTTTTTATGAGCGTCAACCTTTACAACCTCAGCCCTGTCGGGCACCTGCTGATCATGGGCGCCTTGCTGGCTTTGGGTCCCTTGACCTGGGTCTGGCTGCGCCACCGACACCAAAGTCCAGGGCATCGGGTTCGCCAGCTGACCCTGCTGACCCTGTTCCTGACCTTTGACCTGGTGATGTTCGGCGCCTTCACGCGCCTGACCGATTCAGGCCTGGGTTGCCCGGATTGGCCAGGTTGCTATGGTCATGCCAGCCCGGTCGGGGCTGGTGCCCAGATTGCCGCCGAGCAGGCCCGTTTGCCCACCGGCCCGGTCACCGAGGTGAAGGCCTGGATCGAGATGCTGCACCGCTACTTTGCGACGGCTGTCGGCGTGCTGATTTTGACCCTTGCCATCGATGCCTGGTGGCCGCGTCGTACCGCCGAGCCCACAGCTCGGCCTTCCAGAGGACTGGCCAGCCTCACTTTGTTTTGGGTGATGCTTCAAGGCGCCTTTGGTGCCTTGACCGTCACGATGAAATTGTTTCCTGCCATCGTCACCCTGCACCTGTTGGGGGGGCTGATCTTGTTGGTGTTGCTGACGTGTCAGGCGGTGGCGCAAAGCCGCACGCTGGGCTTGATGGACACTGTGACCATCTCCAGCGCTGTGCGACGCGGTTTGTGGGCGGGCACGGCCTTGCTCTTGGTGCAGGTGGTGCTGGGTGGTTGGGTCAGCACCAACTACGCGGTCTTGGCCTGCAGCGACTTTCCCATGTGCCAGGACAGCTGGTGGCCACGCATGAATTTCTCCGCTGGCTTTGAGCTGTGGCGGCCCTTGGGTGTGTTGGGCAATGGCCAGGCCATTCCCTTTGAAGCCTTGACGGCCATTCACTACACGCACCGGCTGATGGCTTATGTTGTGTTGCTGGTGTTGGGAGGTCTGGCATTGGCCATGCGCAAACAAGGCTTGCGCACCCAGGCGCGCTGGCTCAAGTGGTTGCTCTTGCTGCAATTGCTCACTGGCGTTTCCAACGTCGTACTCGATTGGCCTTTGTTGGCTGCTGTCTTGCACACCGGCGGCGCGGCGGCCTTGCTGGTGACGCTGACCTGGTCGCTGGCCATGAGCCGTACCGAGCCCCAAACCACGCTGTCGCGTTGGCAGCAATTCAATGCGCTGACCAAGCCGCGCGTCATTCAGTTGATTGTGTTTTGCGCGCTCATCGGCATGGTGCTGGCGGTGCCGGGTGTGCCCAGCTTCGCCGAAGTGGGCCTTGCTGCCATCGCTTGCCTGGGCATTTGGTTGGTCGCCGGTGCCGCGGCCGCCTTCACCTGCATTGTGGAAAAGAAGATCGACGCGCGCATGAAGCGCACCGCCTGGCGTCCCACCGCCAAGGGTGAGTTGAGCGACCGCGAAACCTTGTGGTTTTCGGCGATTTTGTGTGCGGTTGGCTCCGTCATTCTTTATGTGGCCGTGAACCCACTCACCATGTGGCTGACCTTCGCCACCTTTGTGGGCTATGCCGTGATTTATACCGTCATTCTCAAGCCCCTGACGCCACAAAACATTGTCATTGGCGGTGCCTCGGGTGCCATGCCGCCCGTGTTGGGCTGGGCTGCCATGACGGGCGAGGTGGGCCCAGAAGCGCTGATCTTGTTCCTCATCATTTTTTTGTGGACGCCACCGCATTTCTGGGCGTTGGCCTTGTACCGTGTGGAGGACTACCGCAAGTCAGGCCTGCCCATGCTGCCGGTCACCCATGGCAATGCCTTCACCCGCTTGCAAATACTGTTGTACACCTGGGTGCTGCTGGCGGCATGCCTGACGCCCTTCATTTATGGCATGAGCGGCTGGTTTTACCTGGTCTCGGCGCTGTTGTTGAGTGTGGGATTTTGCGGCTACGCCTGGGCGCTGTGGCGCAACTACTCGGATGAGCTGGCGCGCAAGACCTTTCGTTTTTCCCTGATCCACCTGAGCCTGCTGTTCGCGGCCTTTTTGATCGACCATTACATTTGAAATGAGCAGTCCATGCTGAACCGTCGAACCCTGGGCCTGGCAGCGCTGGCCTGCAGCATGCTGTGGGCTTGCACACCCAACAAGCCTGCCTTCAAGTCGATTGACATCACCGGCGCCGATTACGCCAAAGGTTTCACGCTGCAAGACCAACACGGCAAAGAGCGCTCGCTCAGCGATTTCAAGGGCAAGGTGGTGGTGCTGTTTTTTGGCTACACCCAGTGCCCTGATGTCTGCCCCACCTCCATGACCGAATTGGCCGAAGTCAAGCGCATGCTGGGCAAAGATGGCGACCTTTTGCAAGGCCTGTTCATCACGGTCGACCCAGTGCGTGACACGCCGGAATTGCTGAAGGCCTACATGGCCAATTTCGATCCCAGCTTTGTGGCGTTCATCCCGACCGCTGAGCAATTGTCAGAGGTGGCCAAGCATTACAAGGTGTACTACAAAAAAGTGGACGGCAAAACGCCGACCAGTTACACCATGGACCACTCGGCGGGCAGTTATGTGTACGACACCCAAGGCCAATTGCGCCTGTACAGCCGTTACGGCAGCGGCGCGCAGGCCTTGGCCGAAGACATTCGTAACTTGCTGAAATAGGCGAGGGGCGCGAGCGCCCCCTCAGCTTAGGCGTAGGCTTGCAGCGCCGCCTTCATTTTTTTCATGGCCGCCACTTCGATTTGACGGATGCGCTCGGCACTGACGCCGTACTCTGCCGCCAGGTCGTGCAGCGTGAGGCCGCCCGAGCCGTCGTCGTTGACTTTCAGCCAGCGTTCTTCCACGATGCGGCGGCTGCGCGGGTCCAAGGCTTGCAACGCGGCCACGATGCCATCGCTGGCCATCAGGTCACGCTGGCGCGACTCGATCACGGCCGTGGGTTCGTGGTTGGCGTCGCTCAGGTAAGCGATCGGGCCAAAGGCCTGCTCGCCATCGTCGCTGGGGGCGGGGTCCAGCAACACATCGCCCCCGCTCATGCGGGTTTCCATCTCGATGACTTCTTCGCGCTTGACGTTCAAGTCACGCGCCACCGAATCAATTTGCGCGTCGGTCAGGCTGTCACGGTGCGTGGCCATGTCGGCATCGCTGCCTGCATCGGCCCGAAAGCCTTGCTTCATCGAGCGCAGGTTGAAGAAGAGCTTGCGCTGGGCCTTAGTGGTGGCCACTTTCACCATGCGCCAGTTGCGCAAGATGTACTCGTGAATTTCGGCCTTGATCCAGTGCATGGCGTAGCTGACCAAGCGCACGCCCTGGTCGGGGTCGAAGCGCTTGACAGCTTTCATCAGGCCCACGTTGCCTTCTTGGATCAGGTCGGCGTGCGGCAAGCCGTAGCCCAGGTACTGGCGCGAGACCGACACCACCAAGCGCAGGTGCGACATGATGAGTTTTCCGGCCGCGTCCAGGTCGTTGTCGTTTTTCAGCTGACGAGCGTAGGCTTGCTCTTGCTCCAGGGTGAGCATGGGCATGCGATTGACCGCCGTGATGTAGGCGTCCAAGTGCCCCAGAGGAGGCACCAGCGCCCACGGATTGGCGACCAGCGCAGTAGGTTTTGCAGTCAGAGTCGTCATGGTTTGTAAGCCTTTCGGATACGAATGACGCAATATTAGCACTCCTGAAGGAGGAGTGCTAATCCCTGTTGTATTTAGGGTAATCCCTTGGTTTTAGCCGAGCAAGGCTTCGGCAAATTCCCGCGCCGAGAAGGTTTGCAGGTCTTCCAGCTTTTCGCCCACCCCAATGAAATAAACCGGCACGCCAGCGCCTTGCAGGCGGGCACGCTCCCGTCCCCACAGGGCAATCGCTGCCAGAACGCCGCCTTTGGCCGTGCCATCGAGTTTGGTGACGATCAAGCCGGTGAGGCCCAGCGCTTCATCGAAGGCCTTGACCTGGGCCAAGGCGTTTTGGCCGGTGTTGCCATCGATCACCAGCAGCACTTCATGCGGGCCGGTGGGGTCGGCTTTTTGCACCACCCGCTTGATTTTCTTCAGCTCTTCCATCAGGTGCAGCTGGGTGGGCAGGCGGCCAGCTGTGTCGACCAGCACCACATCGCGGCCCCGGGCCTTGCCGGCGCTGACCGCGTCAAAACTCACCGCGGCCGGGTCGCCGCCTTCCTGGCTGACGATTTCCACCTGGTTGCGGTCTGCCCAGACCACCAATTGCTCGCGCGCAGCGGCACGGAAGGTGTCGGCCGCAGCCAGCAGCACCGAGGCGCCGCTGTCGCTGAGGTGGCGGGTGAGTTTGCCAATCGAGGTGGTTTTGCCCGCGCCATTGACCCCGGCCACCATCACCACCGTGGGGTGGTGGGCGCCAACGACCAGCGCCTTTTCCAGCGGTTGCAGCAGCTCGGCTAAACCGTCGGCCAGCAAAGCTTTGACGCCCGCGGGGTCGGTCATTTTGGCGGCCTTGACGCGGGCTTTGAGGTCGTCCAGCAAGTGCTGGGTGGCCTGCACGCCGGTGTCGGCCATCAACAGCGCGGCTTCGAGTTCCTCGTACAGGTCCTCATCGATGCGGGTGCCGGTGAACACCTGCGCAATGCTGCTGCCCGTGCGCTGCAAGCCGCTTTTCAGGCGCGACAACCAGCTGCTGCGCGAGGGCTGGGTCTGGGGCGTCGCCTCGGCAACGGGTGTTGCCAAAGGGGCCGCAGGTGGCTGCGCCGAGGCTGCTGCTGGCGCCGCAAGAGGTGCCGTTGGCTCAGGCGTTACCGGCGGTGGGGTCTTTTTTTTGAAAAAGCTGAACATGGACTCGGGGGTTCCTAGAATCGGTCAATTCGTGCGATGTTGCAAGAACTGCAGGTGACTCATTCTATGAAACGCTTTTCCTTCGGGTTGCCAATCCTGCTGACGGCCTGTTTTTGGGGCCAGCCAGCCGCGGCCCAGATTCACCAAACCACCTTGCCCAATGGCATGACGGTCATCGTCAAGCCCGACCGGCGCGCCCCCACGGCCGTGCACATGGTGTGGCTGCGGGTGGGCTCCATGGACGAGGTCGATGGCACCTCGGGCGTGGCCCATGTGCTGGAGCACATGTTGTTCAAAGGCACGCCCAGCGTGGGGGCGGGCGAGTTCTCGCGCCGTGTGGCAGCCCTGGGCGGTCGGGAAAACGCCTTCACCAGCAAGGACTACACCGGCTACTTCCAGCAAATTCCAGCCAGCCGGCTGGTGGATGTGATGCGCCTGGAGGCCGACCGCTTTGCCAACAACCAATGGCCTGACGAAGAATTTCGCAAAGAGCTGGAAGTGGTGAAAGAAGAGCGCCGCCAGCGCACCGAAGACGCGCCGCGCGCCCTGCTGTACGAACAGCTGAGCGCGGTGCAGTTTGTCGCCTCGCCTTACCGCCGGCCCATTGTGGGCTGGATGAACGACCTCGACGCGCTGCAACCCGACGATGCCCGCGAGTTCTACAAACGCTGGTACAGCCCGCAAAACGCCACCGTGGTGGTGGTGGGCGATGTCGAGGTGGCGCAAGTGCAGCGCTGGGCGGCGGAGATCTATGGCGCCATTCCGGCCCGTGCCTTGCCAGCGCGCAAGCCGCGCGAGGAGCCGGCGCAAAGCGGCATCCGTCGGCTCACCGTGAAAGCGCCCGCCGAGCAAGCCTATGTGGCGCTGTCGTGGAAGGTGCCTGGCTTCAAATCGATGGAAGCCACCTCCAGCAACCAGGATGCCTTGGCGCTGACCGTGCTGTCGGCCGTGCTCGATGGCTACAACGGCTCCCGGCTTGACCGCGCCCTGACCCAAGGTGCCGATCGGGTGGCCGACGACGCCGGGGCTTACCATGACTTCAGCGGCCGCGGGCCGCAAATCTTTGTGCTCGAGGGCGTGCCTGCAGCGGGCAAAACCCCCGAAGCCCTGGAGGCGGCCTTGCGTGAGCAAGTCAACCGCATTGCGCGCGATGGCATCAGCGAAGCCGAGCTCCAGCGCGTGAAGGCGCAGTGGGTGGCGCAAGCCGTTTACAAGCGCGACTCGCTGTTCAACCAGGCGCGCGAGATCGGCACCTATTGGGTGGAAGGCTTGCCCTTGGACACCAGCGACCGCCTCATTGACTTGCTGCGCGGCGTCACCGCCGATCAGGTGAAGTCGGTGGCACAACGTTATTTCGGCGATGACAGCTTGACGGTGGCCCACCTGTTGCCGCAACCGTCCAACGCCCAAGCGCCCCGCAAACCGGCCATGCCCCTGCGGCATGGGGAGGGTGCGCGATGAAAACCACCCACAAAATCTTGCGCCGTCTGGCGCTGGTGGCGGGCTTGCTGTCGGCCAGCAGCCTGTGGGCCGGCTTGCCCATTCAACACTGGACCGCGGCCAACGGCGCCCGGATCTACTTGGTGGAGAGCCCCTCCTTGCCCATGGTCGACATTCAGATCGACTTTGATGCAGGGTCGCGTCGCGACCCGACTGGTCAAGCGGGTTTGGCCAGCGCCACGGCGGGCATGCTGTCCAAAGGCATTGCCGCCCAGGGCAATCAACCTGCACTGGACGAGAACGCCCTGGGTGAAGCCTGGGCCGATTTGGGCGCCCTGTTTTCTGCCAGCGCCGGCAGTGACCGCTTGAGCTTGTTCTTGCGCACGCTGACGGTGCCCGATTTGTTGGAGGGTGCCATCCGACTGGCCGCTCGCCAATTGGCGCAGCCCAGCTTTCCGGCGGCGATCTGGGCGATCGAGCGGGACCGCACCGTGGCAGCCCTCAAAGAGGCCTACACCCGCCCCGGCACCGTGGCGCAGCGCCGCTTTGCTGCAGCGGTGCATGGCGGACATCCCTATGGCAATGAAGCCAACGAAGCCAGCTTGAGCGCCATTCAGGTGGCCGACATGCGCGCCTTTCATGCGCGCTACCTCGACAGCTGCCGTGCCCGCGTGAGCGTGGTTGGCGCCTTGAACCGTGCCCAAGCTGAACAACGCGTGCTGCAATTGTTGGCAGGGCTGCCTGCGAGCAAGCCGTGCCCTTCGTTGCCTGCCGTGGCCGAAGTGCCGGCTTTGACGCAAGCGCAAACCCTGCGCGTGCCTTTTGACTCTGCGCAGGCCCATGTGCTCATGGGGCAGCCCGGCTACAAGCGCAACGACCCGGACTTTTTTGCCCTGACCGTGGGCAATTACATTCTGGGCGGCGGTGGCTTTGTGTCGCGCCTGACAGAGCAGGTGCGTGAAAAGCGCGGCCTGAGCTACAGCGTCTACAGCTACTTTGCCCCGGGCCTGCACGCCGGGCCGTTTGCCGTGGGCTTGCAGACCCGGCCCGACCAGGCCGATCAGGCCTTGCAAGTGGCGCGGGAGGTGGTTCGTACCTTTGTCGCGGAAGGCCCGACCGAAGCCGAACTGAAGGCCGCGAAAGACAACCTGATCGGCAGCTTCCCCTTGCGCCTGGACAGCAACCGCAAGCTGTTGGACAACATGGCCAACATGGCCTGGCATCAACTGCCTTTGGACTATCTGGACACCTGGACCCAGGCCGTCGACCGCGTCACCGTGCAAGACATTCGCGCTGCCTTTCAGCGCAAGCTGCAGCCTGAGCGCATGGTCACGGTGACCGTGGGGGCCAAGCCTTGAAAGCTGGCGAGGTCCGCATTGTGGGCGGGCAGTGGAAGCGCACCAAGCTGGCCGTGCTCGACAAGCCCGGCTTGCGGCCCACCCCTGACCGGGTGCGCGAGACCTTGTTCAACTGGCTGGGCCAAGACTTGGCCGGCTGGCGCTGCCTCGATGCTTTTGCAGGCACCGGCGCACTGGGGATAGAGGCAGCCTCACGCGGCGCCCAGGCGGTCACTTTGGTGGAGCTAGATGCCGCCTTGGTAGCGCAGTTGCACAAACACGCCCAGCGCCTGCAAGCCAGCACGCTGCAAATTGTCCGAGGCGATGGTCTGAGCGCCTTGCGCCAAGCTGCGCCCGGCAGTTGTGACCTGATTTTTTTGGACCCCCCCTTCGATGCCAACTTGTTCGAGCCCGCTTTGAAAGCGGCAGCGCTGGCCATCAAGCCCAGCGGCTGGGTCTACCTGGAAGCGCCGTCAGCTTGGTCGGGCGAGGCGTTGGCAGCCTTGGGCTTGCAGTGCCATCGGCATCTGAAGGCGGGCATGGTGCATGCGCATTTGCTGTGCGTTGCATAATGGCTTGAAAGCTTTTTTTCACAAGGACTTGGCATGGCATCTTCCGTGATTGCGGTCTATCCCGGCACCTTCGATCCCATCACCCTCGGTCACGAAGACATCGTGCGCCGCTCGGCCTCATTGTTTGGCATCGTCATCGTGGCGGTGGCCGTGGCCCATCACAAAAAAACCTTGTTCTCGCTGGACGAGCGACTGGCCATGGCGCGCGAGGCCCTGGCCGATTGCCCCAATGTACAGGTGGCCTCGTTCGATGGCCTCGTGCGTGACTTCGTGTTGCAACAAGGCGCCAAGGTGATGGTGCGCGGCGTGCGCTCCATGACCGATTTCGATTACGAGTTTCAGCTCGCCGGCATGAACCGCCATCTGGCGCCCGATGTGGAAACCATCTTTCTCAACACCCTGGACATTTACCAGTGTGTCTCCAGCACCCTGGTGCGCGAAATCACCTTGCTGGGGGGCGACATCGCCAAGTTTGTTTCGCCCGGCGTGCATCAGCGCCTGTTGGCCAAACGCAAGGAACGCAACGGCGCATGAGGCCCACCGAGCTGCTGCTGATTCGCCATGGAGAAACCGACTGGAACCGGGCCTTGCGCTTTCAGGGGCAAGTCGACATTGCGCTGAACGACATCGGCCACCAGCAAGCGAAGCGCCTGTGTGACCATTTGCAAGGCTCCGACTGGGCGCAGGCCCTTCATTTGCACAGCAGCGACTTGTTGCGCGCGCGCCAGACCGCAGAGCCTTTTGCCCGGGCCTTGCCCCGCACCTGCCTGCCCCGAACCGGCTTGCGCGAGCAAAACTTTGGCGTCTTCGATGGCTTGAGCACCCATGAAATCCAAGCACAGTACCCTGAACTGTGGGCGCAATGGCGTCGCTTCGAGGCGGATTTTGCGCTGCCGCAGGGCGAGAGCACACGCCAGTTTCATGCGCGCGTGATGGCGGACCTTCAAGAGATTGCACACAGCCATGCGGGCGAGCGCGTGGTGGTGGTGACCCACGGTGGCGTGCTCGACATGGTGTGGCGCAGCGTGCACCAACTGTCACTCAACGGGCCGCGACAATGCGAGATTCCCAACGCCGGCCTGAACCACTTGAAAGTGACCCAAGGCCGCTTCGAGATCCTGGCCTGGGCCAGCACGCCGCACCTCGCGGGCATGCCCCCGCAGCCGATTTACCGGCCGCCGCCGGATGTGCTCACGCCCAGCTCAGCGCCGACAGGTCGTTGACAAAAATCGGCATGTCTTTCCACAAGCCTTTGAGGTTTTTGTGGGCCACCGTGAGCCATTGCGGCTGGTACAAAAAGGCGTGCGCGGCATCATTGGCCAACAGGCGCTGTGCATCGCCCAATAACTTTGCTCGGTCCGACACCCGGGGCGCGTTGTGGATGCGCTCAAACAAGGTGTTGAAGGCCTGCGACTCGTAGCCCCAGTAATAGCCCGGCTTGGCGAAGTTGCCCAAGTCGAAAGGCTCAACGTGAGAGATGAGGGTGAGATCGTAGTTTTTCTGCGTGTACACGCCGCTCAACCACTGCGCCCACTCGACGTTTTGCAGTTTGGCAACGATGCCTACTTTGGCCAGCTGCGCTGCAATCACCTCGCCGCCCTGGCGCGCGTAGGGCGGGGGCGGCAGAATCAGGCTCACCTCCAGAGGCGTTTTGACGCCCGCCTCGGACAGCAAGGCGCGCGCCTTGTCGGGGTTGTAGGGGTTCACGCCGGTGGTGTCCACATAGCCCAAACTCCCGGGCACGTAATGGCTGCCAATGGGCACGCCAAAGCCATCGGCCGCGGCGGCAATCACGGCCTGGCGGTCAATGGCGGCGGCAATGGCGCGGCGCACGCGCACATCGTCGAAAGGCTTGCGCTTGTGGTTCATGGCCAGGATGGTTTTGGCGCGCGAGCCGTTGGTCAAAATTTGAAAGCGGGCATCGGCCTTGAATTGCGCCAGGCTGCGCGCGGCGGCCACGCGGGGAAAGGCGTCGACATCACCCGAGAGCAAGGCCGCCACTTGCGCGGCCGGGTCGGAGATGAAGCGAAAGGTGGCCTTGCGCAGCGCAATGGCCTTGGCATCTCGGTACCCGTCCCAGCGGTTCAAGGTGATGGACGAGCCGCGGCTCCATTGCCCCAATTGAAAGGGCCCCGTACCCACCGGCTTGGTGGCATTGGTGTCCGCACTCTTGGGCTCGACGATGACCGCGGTGGCCTGTCCCATCAAGAACAAAAAATCCGGGTCAATTTGCTTGTTCAGGATGACCACGGTGTGCTCATCGATGGCCGCCACACTTTCCATGCCGGCAAAGGTGCGCTTGTCTTTGTTGGTGCTTTTCTCGGAGGCCGCACGCTCAAAGGCGAACTTGACCGTTTGCGCATTGAAGGGTTCGCCATTGTGGAACTTGACGCCTTTGCGCAAGCGAAAGGTGTAGGTCTTGAGGTCGGGTGACACTTCCCAGCGCTCGGCCAGCAAGGGTTGCACCGAGCCATCGCTTTGAATTTTGGTCAGGGTTTCCAAGACGTTGTAGTGAACGATCTCGGCAATGGCGGAAGCGGCCCCTGCGGTGGGATCCAGGCCGGGCGGCTCCAGTGTCATGGCCAAAACGACTTGGTCTTTTTTGGATTGCGCAAGGCTGTGCAACGGCAAAGTGCCCAGGGCGGTGGTGGAAGCCAAGCCCACGAAGTGGCGTCTGTTCAGTGTCATCAAAAAGGCTTTCTCAGTTTTCAAAATTGTGGCACGGCGGCCACCAAGGCTTGTGTACAAGGGTGTTGCGGATCCTGGAACAAGCGGTGCGGCGTGCCACGCTCGACCACGCGGCCTTGCTGCATCACGCAGGCCTCATCGCACAGGTGCTGCACCACAGCCAAATCGTGGCTGATCAGCAAGTAGGTGATGCCAAAGCGGTCTTGCAAATCCATCATCAGGTTCAGCACTTGCGCTTGCACGCTGACGTCCAGCGCAGACAAAGGCTCATCGGCCACGATCAACTGCGGGCGGGTGATGAGGGCGCGCGCCAAGGCAATGCGCTGGCGTTGGCCGCCTGAAAATTCATGCGGGTATTTGTCCAGGTCGCTGCTGCGCAAGCCCACCTGGCTGAGCATTTCAGCGGCCTGGTCGCGCAAGTCTTGGCGCGACAAGCCGCGCACGGTGTTCAGGGGTTCGGTGACTGTGTGCAGGATGCGCATGCGCGGGTCCAACGAGCCATACGGGTCTTGAAACACCATCTGAAAATGCCGACGCGCTTCGCGCAGGGTTTTGGCGTCCAGCGCATTCAGATCCTGTCCTTGAAATAAAACCTGACCCTGCGTCGGTTTTTCAAGCGCCATCGCCAGGCGCGCCAGTGTGGATTTGCCCGAGCCCGACTCGCCCACCAAGGCCAGGTTGCGTCCGGCGTGAAGTTGCAGGCTCACGTCCGCCACGGCGACGATGGGCGCGCGCGCCGGGCCGTAGGTTTTGCTGACGTTTTGCAGTTGTAGCAACGGGGCGCTCATGAGAGCCTCCAACATTGGGCTTGCCTTGAGGGGCTGAGTCGGATGCTGGGGGGCGCTGACGTCCGGCAGGCGTCATCCACCAGGCTGCAGCGGTCGGCGAATGCGCAGCCTTGGCCCAATTGATGCAGTTCGGGCACTTGGCCTGGCAGCGTGGGCAAACGCATTCTTTGCGAAGCCTCTTGCGGGGCACGCAGCCATTGCGGGCGCGAGGCCAGCAGGCCGCGGGTGTAGGGGTGTGCGGGGGTGGTCAGCACCTCGGCGGTGGGGCCTTGCTCGACGATTTGGCCGGCGTACATCACCTTCAACTGCTGAACCTGGCGGGCCAAAACGCCCAGATCGTGCGAGATCAGCAACAGGCCCATGCCGCGCTCTTGCACCAAGGATTGCATCAATTCCAAAATGCGTTGGGCCACCGTGACATCTAGCGCCGTGGTGGGCTCGTCGGCAATCAGCAGGTCGGGGTTACAACTCAGGGCCATGGCAATCATGATGCGCTGCCGTTGCCCGCCGGAGAATTGGTGCGGGTGGTCGTGCAAGCGTTGTCGCGCCATGGCAATGCCCACGCGGTCCAGCAAATCGGCGGCCTCGCTCAAGGCCGCTTTTCGCGACAGGCCCCGGTGCAAACGAAGCGGCTCCGCGACCTGGTCGCCCACGGTGTGCAATGGATTGAGCGCGGTCATTGGCTCTTGAAAAATCATGGCCCAGCGGTTGCCGCGCAGCTTGCACCAGTTTTCTTCCGGCCAGGTCATGCATTCTTCGCCTTGCCATTGCAAGCTGCCACGCGCTTGTGCGCCCTCAGGCAGCAGGCCCATGAGGGCCAGCGCGGTCAGCGATTTGCCGCAACCGGATTCGCCCATCAAGCCCACCGTGTCACCGCGCTCTAAACTGAAGCTGACGCCGCGCACCGCTTCCACCAGGCCATGGGCCGTGCGAACCTGCACATGCAGGTCTTTGAGTTGCAGCAGGGGGGGCTTGCTCATCGCTGGCGTGACAGTTTGGGGTCGAGCAAATCGCGCAGGCCATCGCCCATCAGGTTCAGGCCCAGCACCGCCACAGCAATGGCGACCCCGGGAAAGACCGCCAGGCGAGGGGCTTGAAACAGCAAGGTCTGGGCTTCGCTGAGCATGCGGCCCCAAGAAGGCTCGGGTGGTTGTGTGCCCAGTCCCAGGTAGGACAGCGCCGCCTCCGCCAGAATGGCCAGCGCAAACTGCGTCGACGCTTGCACGATGAGCACGGCGGCAATGTTGGGCAAGACATGGTCCCAGGTGATGCGCCAGCGTCCCTTGCCGCAGGCACGCGCCGCCAGCACATAGTCGCGTGTCCAAATGGCTTGTGCGCTGCCGCGGGTGATGCGCGCGAACACCGGGATGTTGAACAAGCCAATGGCCAAAATGGCATTGACCATGCCAGGCCCCAGGACGGCAGTGATCAGGATGGCCACCAAAATCGCAGGAAAGGCAAAGCTGAAATCGGTCAGGCGCATCAAGGCCTCCTCCAACCAGCCTTTGTAAGCCGCTGCCAGCAAGCCCAGGGCCACACCGATGATCAGCCCGATGCCCACCGCCACCACGCCCACCAAAATCGAGCTGCGCGCACCTGCCAACAACAAGGACACCACATCGCGGCCCAGGGCATCGGTGCCCAGCCAGTGCGAGCCCGAGGGTGGCAAGAGTTTGCGGGCCATCTCAATGTCGGTCAGGGCATACGGGGTCCACACGAGCGACAGCAAGGCTGCACTGGCCACCAGACACAGCAGCACGCTGCCCAGCACAAAGCTGGGGTGACGCAGGGCACGTTGCGCCAGGCTGTGTGGGTTCATGCGCTGTCACGTCCTTGCAAGCGCGGGTCGATGACCGCGTACAGCAGGTCGACCACAAAGTTGATGGCCACCACCATCACGGCGAGCAGCATCACGCCATTGCGCACCACGATCAGGTCACGGTTGGCAATCGACTGAAAAATCAGGCGCCCCAGCCCCGGCAGGTAGAACACATTCTCGATGACGACCGTGCCCGCCACCAGGTTGGCGAATTGCAAGCCCATCACGGTGACCACTGGGATCATGGCGTTGCGCAAGGCGTGGGTCCACATGGCGCTGCGCAAGCTGCGCCCTTTGGCACGGGCGGTGCGGACAAAGTCTTCGCGCAGCACTTCCAGCACGGCCGAGCGGGTGATGCGCGCCAAGATGGCGGCTTGCACCACTGCCAGCGACAGGGCAGGCAACAAAAGGGCTTTCAGGCCGGCGCCCACGCCTTCCGACCAGCCATCGAAGCCACCGGCTGCAAACCAGCGCAAGTGCACCGAGAGCAGCAGGATCAGCAAAATCGCAAACCAGAAATTGGGGATGGCGATGCCCAGCTGGCTGAGCCCCATGACGCCCACATCGCCCAGGCGGTGCTGACGCGATGCCGCATAGACGCCCGCGCCCAAGGCCAGCACGGTGGTGAACAGCATGGCCATCATCGCCAGGGGCACGGTCAGGCTCAGGCGCTCCAGAATCAGTTCTCCCACGGGCGAGCCATAGGCATGGCTCAGGCCCAAATCGAAG
>CAINMN010000225.1 GCA_903850735.1 uncultured Burkholderiales bacterium
ATGGTGTAGCGATGGAGCAAATCGAAGCCATTCTTGATGCTCCGCCAAATCGACGGACCTTGCAGCGCTGGCTCAATGATCTGATCGCTCGAGAACAGGCTTACCGTGTGGGCAAAGGTAGGTCGGTCAAATACCGTTATGGGAAAGTAATCGCAGCCACTATTCATGACACAGCCAAGGCTAGTGACATGGTGCATGCGGAAATCTTGATCCCATTGTCGTCAGAGGCGAAAGAGGTTGAGGCAAAGGTGCGTCAGCCTTTGGTGTTGCGCCAGCCCGTTGGTTACAACCGTGCTTTTTTGGACAGCTATCGCCCTAACGAAACTTACTATCTTGACCAATGCCTGCGCGAGGAGCTGCACTTGCAAGGGAAGGCTGTGAGCAGACATGAACCGGCTGGCACTTATGCACGTCACTTGGCCAACCGCTTGCTGATTGATTTGTCGTGGAACTCCAGTCGTCTGGAAGGCAACACCTATTCTTTGCTGGAAACTGAAAGATTGATTTCTGCGGGGGAGATCGCCACGGGCAAGAATGCGCTGGAAGCGCAGATGATTTTGAACCACAAGGGGGCTATAGAATTTTTGATCGACTCAGCGAACGAGATTGGCTTCAATCGCTACACCTTGCTAAACCTGCATGCGCTGCTTTGCGACAACTTGCTGGAGGATCCAACGGCCAGTGGCCGCTTGCGCACAATTCCAGTGGGCATTGGACACACAACCTTTCTTCCTTTGGAAGGGCCGCAACGGATTGAGGAGTGTTTTGATCAGGTGATGGATACGGCTGCGGCGATACGTGACCCTTTCGAGCAGTCGTTTTTTGCGATGGTGCACTTGCCCTATTTACAGCCGTTTGTGGATGTGAACAAGCGTGTCTCACGCCTGGCTGCCAATATTCCACTGATTCAGCACAACCTGTGTCCTTTGTCCTTTGTCGATGTTTCTCAGGCGACTTACATCAGCGCCTTGTTGGGAGTTTATGAACTCAACCGCATCGAGTTATTGCGCGATGTGTTTGTGTGGGCATACAAACGATCGTGTGCCCGGTATTCAGCAGTTCGCCAATCCTTAGGTGAACCTGACCCATTTCGCTTGCAATACCGCGAACAAATCGCGCAATTGGTGACTGAAGTAGTGCACAAAAAAATGAGCAAGCCTGAGGCGGTTGCCTACATTCAAGGTTTTACTTCTCGGCATATTCAGGCACCAGATCGGGAGCGTTTCATTGAAGTGGTAGAAAACCAGCTTTTGAGTCTTCACGAGGGCAACATTGCCCGCTATCGCCTAAGATCTAGCGAGTTCGTGAGTTGGCGAGAAACTTGGCATTGATCATGGCACGCCAAGACCGCCCATTTACTCCTCCCATCCTTCAATTGCCGGGTAGTAGCGCGTAGAGCGGCCCTCACCAAGCCTTCAGGGGAAGGTGCTGCGGTACCGCATTGATGTTACCGCAAGACTGAGGCATTTTGCTTGCATCAAGATTTATCTTGATTTATCATGAA
>CAINMN010000226.1 GCA_903850735.1 uncultured Burkholderiales bacterium
TGTGCGTGGAAAAGCTCAACGCCCGTTCCTTGGATGCTTCTGATTTGATAGCTGCAGAGCAAGATGCGACAAGGGCTGGCGGCCATTTTGATGCTGATCCAGACACAGTGGCGCAAGCGCCTTTTGAACCAGCGTTTAACTTGATCGTGGGCGATTTGTCCTTCATCTCGCAAACGCTGGTGCTGCCGGCCCTGGTGCCGCTGCTCAAACCGGGGGCCGGCCTGCTGATGCTGGTCAAGCCACAGTTTGAGCTGCAGCCGGGCCAGGTGGGCAAGGGTGGCATTGTGCGCGATGCGGGTCTGTACCTGCTGGTGGAGCAGCGGCTGCGCGAGTGTTGCGCCGCGCTCGGTTTGCAGGTGTCCGCGTGGTTCGACTCGCCGATTGATGGCGGCGACGGCAACCACGAGTTCTTCATGTATGCCCACCGTGTGGGCGACCCGATACCCGGGAGTTAGTTCACCATGAACGTCATTTCCAAAACACCCCTGAGCCTGGAGTTTTTTCCAGCCAAAACGCAGGAAGGTGAAGCGAAGCTGCGCCTGGCGCGCCAGCAACTGTACGCCCTGAAGCCCAAATTTTGCTCGGTCACCTATGGCGCCGGCGGCTCGACCCAGGCTGGCACCTTCCAGAGCGTGCGCGAGATTCTGGCCGAGGGGGTGAGTGCAGCTGCGCACTTCTCTTGCATCGGCGCCACCCGCGACTCGGTGCGCCACGAACTGCAGGTCTTGCGCGCCATGGGCGTGCAGCGCCTGGTGGCCCTGCGCGGCGATCTGCCGGCTGACCACGTTGATGGCGGCGAGTTCCAGTACGCCAGCGATTTGGTGGCCTTTATCCGGGCCGAGACCGGCGCACACTTCCACATCGAGGTCGCCGCCTACCCGGAGATTCACCCGCAGGCGGCCACGCCGACTGCCGACCTCTTGGCGCTGGTGGCCAAGGCGCGCGCCGGCGCTGACTCGGCCATCACCCAGTATTTTTACAACGTGGACGCCTACTTCCGCCTGGTGGACGAGGCGCAGGCGCTGGGCCTGACGCTACCGATCGTGCCCGGCATTCTGCCCATCGTCAATTCGGCGCAGCTGATCCGGTTCAGTGATGCCTGTGGCGCCGAGATCCCGCGCTGGCTGCGCTTGCGCCTGCATGCCTTTGACGGCGACAGCGCCTCGGTCATGGCCTTTGGCCTGGACGTGGTGACGGATTTGTGCGAGCGCCTGCTCGCCGGCGGTGCGCCGGGCCTGCATTTCTACACCATGAACCAGAGTGGGCCGACGCTGGAGATATGCGGCCGGCTCGGGCTGCTACCGGCTGGATCAGTGGCTGGCAATGGCCAGACGGCCGACCAGCGGACGCTGGCCGAAGTGGCTGCCTGAGGCGCTCCGTCAGGCCCGGGCATCGCCCCAGCGCAGCGGACTGGTGTCGTCGCCCCGGTACAGGGTGTCGCCGTGCCGGTCCACGCAGTAGTCGGGTGAGACAATCATTTCGGTGAAGCGCATGTCTGCGGCGATGCGGGTGTACTCAAACAAA
>CAINMN010000227.1 GCA_903850735.1 uncultured Burkholderiales bacterium
GATGTGGTCATGAAGGCAGACTACCCGGCCGAGCGCTGGTTCTGGTTCGACCCGCCGTTTCACCCAGGGCAAAGCGTGTTGCTGCACAAGCAGGCCGACAACGTGTGGCGCATTGATTTTCAATTGGGCTGGCACGCCGACCCCGAAGAAGAAAAGAAGCCCGAAAAAGTCATCCCGCGCATCCAAGCCATGCTGGGCGACGCGCGCCCCTTCGAATTGGAGTGGGTCAGCATCTACACCTTCCAGTGTCGCCGCATGAACGACTTTCGCCATGGCCGCGTCCTGTTCGTCGGCGATGCCGCGCACCAGGTGTCGCCCTTTGGCGCGCGTGGCGCCAACTCGGGCTTTCAAGACACCGATGCACTCATATGGAAGCTGGCCCTGGTCCTGCAAGGCCACGCCCCCGAAAAACTGCTGGACAGCTATGCCCAAGAGCGCGAGTTCGCTGCCGATGAAAACATTTTGAACTCCACCCGCTCGACCGACTTCATCACCCCCAAGACACGCAGCAGCCGTCACTTTCGCAATGCCGTGCTCGAGCTGGCGCGCGATCACAGCTTTGCCCGCAAGCTGGTGAACTCAGGACGCTTGTCGATGCCGTCCTTCTTGGTAGATTCAGCATTGAACACGCCCGATGCCGAGCCCTTTGCGGGCCATATGGTGCCCGGCGCGCCGCTGGACGATGCGCCTGTGAGCTGCAACGGCCAGCGTGGGTGGTTGTTGGACCAACTGGGCCAGCGCTTCCAATGCCTGTACTTCGTGGGCGATGCGGCCGTGTTGACCGACGCCGAGCGCGAGGCCTTGCAGGCTTTGCAACAGGCCACGCCGGCCATTGAGCCCTTGCTGGTCGCCAGCAAAGCCACCGCCGCCGCCAAGTTGCGCGTGCTTCACGATGTGGACGGCCTCATGGCCAAACGTTACGATGCACGGCCCGGCACCACCTATTTGTTGCGCCCTGACCAGCATGTGGCAGCGCGCTGGCGTCACCTGAACGGCGCGGCCGTGCTGCTTGCCCTGCGCCGCGCCACCGCCCAGGCCTGAACCCATTGGAGACATCAGCATGACCCCCTCAGCACCGCAAGCGCTTATTCTGACGCCCAATTTTCAGGAGCCTGGCCGCCGCTACTTTCGCGACTTCACGCCCGGTGACGACTTCTATGAAGCGCTGATCGACATGCACCGCGACCTCAGCGACGAACAAAGCGAGCGTGCCAATGCGCGCCTGATCCTCATTTTGTCCAACCACATTGGCGACATCGGCGTGTTGCGCGAGGCCATGCGCCTGGCCCGCGCGGCCGACTGAGCCCCTCATTTTTGTCGAAGGAGACGCCCATGAAGATCCGCAGAATGCACCACGTGGCCTACCGTTGCAAGGACGCCAAAGAAACCGTCAACTGGTATGTCCAACACCTGAACATGAATTTCGTGCTGGCCATTGCGGAAGACCATGTGCCCAGCACCCATGCGCCCGACCCCTACATGCACCTGTTCCTCGATGCCGGCGGCGGCAATGTGCTGGCTTTTTTCGAGCTGCCCAATTCACCCGCCATGGGGCGCGACACCAACACGCCCGAGTGGGTGCAGCACATTGCCTTTGAGGTCGACAGTGTGGAAACCCTGGAAGCCACCAAAGCCAAACTGGAAGCGGCGGGCATTCCTGTGCTGGGCGTGACCGACCACACCATTTTCAAATCCATCTACTTTTTTGACCCCAACGGCCACCGGCTGGAGTTGGCGTGCAACACCGGCACGCCCGAGATGTACAAAAAGCTGGACGAGGTGAAGTGGGACATGCTGGAGGAGTGGAGCCAGACCAAACGGGCGCCCAGGCATGCAGCCTGGATGCATGAGAAAGAGCTTCAGCCCTGAAGTTTTTTCCGCCCCCCGAAAAAGCCCATATGCATTCTTATGGGCTTTTCCTTTTCCTGAAAATAATACCTTAGCGTGCAGGGTTTCATCATTATAGCTTCCATATTTTGTAATTAACAATTAGTATTCAATAGTAAGCGTAAAAGTTACAAAAGTACTCATTTTTTCGATAGAATGGGCAGTGTGGCAACTGAAATGCCCCTTTTTCGGCAAGCGTTCACTTTCAAAAAATGACCACTTTGCGAGTGTGCTTTGGTATTGGTAAGGATGTATCAACACATTGTTTGTTCGCGACCTGCTTTTTTAAGCGCACTCATCGGGTGCTTATGCATGGGGCACCCTGTCTTGGCGCAAACCAATCTTCGTCTCCCTGATGCCGGCGCACTGCAGCTGCAAATAGAACGTGGTCGTTCCACGCCATGGGTACCGCGCAGTGGGTTGAACGGCGCCGACAGCGTCTCGCGCACCCCCGACGCCCAAGACAAAGCCACGGTTTTTGTTCGACGCTTCCTCTTTCAAGGCAACACCTTGCTCTCGAGCGAAGTGCTCACGCAATTGCTGCAAGACCGCAGCATGCAAAATTTAAGTACCGACCAACTTTATGCGGCCGCAGACAAAGTCAGGCAAGCCTATGCCGATGCCGGTTGGATGGCCGATGTTTCTTTGCCCGAGCAGGATGTCACCGAAGGCGATGTCCGTTTGCAAATTGTCGAGGCCACCCTGGGCGAGTTGGTCTTGCTGGGCGACCCTCAGCAGCACCGCAACCAAGAGCACATTCGGGAAATTTTCAAGGCACACCATGCACAGGGCGCGGCCTTGCGCATTCAAGCCCTCGATCGCGCGCTGCTCCTGGTCAAAGATCTGCCCGGGGTGCGCATCGAAGGGGGCCTGAGCGAGTGGACCGCCGCAAAACCTTCGCGCGATGTGGTGTTGCAGGTGAACAGCCAGGCCATGAAAACCGCGGACATCCTTTTGGACAACGCGGGCGCGCGCTCCACGGGGCGCGAGCGGGCCTTGGCCAACTTCAGGTTGAGCAACCTCACGGGCCGTGGCGACCAGACCACCCTCACTGCTCTGAGAACAGATGGCAGCACTTATTTGCGCGGCGAAGTCAGTTGGCCCTTGGGCTACCGCGGATGGCGCCTCAGCTTGTACGACGCCCACCTGAGCTACCGCCTGGTGGCGCCCGAGTTTGTGACTTCGCACGCTCAGGGCACCGCCAACACCCTGGGCCTGTCCGCCAGTTACCCGGTGTTGCGCACCCCTTTGAAAAACCTTTTTGCCAACTTTCAAGTGGAGCGCAAAGGCTTTGACAACCAGGCCAATGGCGCCACCGAAAGCCAATACAAAAGTACCCTCCTGGGCGCGGGCCTGTCGGCCAACGCCAACGACGCATGGGAGGGCTTCAGCACGGCCAGCCTGCAATGGGTGCGAGGCCAGTTGAACTTGAACGGCTCGCCTACGCAAAGCCGGGATGCGGCAGGCGCGCAAACCGCGGGCCGCTTTGGCAAAGCGCAGTATTCACTGACCCGCGTGCAGCCCATCGCTTCGCGCTGGGAGGCCTACGCGGCGTTCAATGGCCAGTGGGCCAGCAAAAACCTGGACTCTTCCGAGAAGTTCACCTTGGGGGGCGAGAACGGCGTTCGGGCCTACCCCGGCAGTGAAGGGGTGGGTGCCCAAGGGCAAGTGGCCAACCTTGAACTGCGCTGGCGTGCCACCCCCACTGACACCTTGCTGGGCTTTTATGACTGGGGCCAGGTGACCTTGCTGCGTGACCACGCGTCTGCCACCGCCCTCAACACCTATGCGCTCAAAGGCGCTGGCTTGGGTTGGAGCATGCAGTTGCCGGGCAATGCGCGCATCAAGTTCAGTTGGGCGCGCCGCATTGGCAACAACCCCAACCCGTCCAACACGGGCACCGACCAGGATGGCAGCCTGATCCGAAACCGCTACTGGCTGTCAGCCAGTGTGCCCTTCGCGTTGTGATGGGGCCGGTCAGGTGAACAAGCAGTACCGCATCGTCTGGCAGGAGGCCACCCAGCAATGGGTGGTGGTCTCCGAGCTGGCCCAGTCGCATGGCTCTAGCACCTCGGTGGTGGGTGGCACGTTGCGCTCGGTGCTGCTGGCTTTTGTGCTGACGCCCATGGCTTGGGCAGTGGCTCCCGTGCCCACCCAATTGCCCACGGGCGGACAAGTGGTCGCGGGTCAAGTGGCCATCAGCCAAAGCGCCGCCGTGATGAATGTTGACCAAACAAGCCAGCGTGCGGCC
>CAINMN010000228.1 GCA_903850735.1 uncultured Burkholderiales bacterium
CGGAGCCTGCGACATGAGGAAGGCGCCCCACCCCGCCCCGCCAAGCCCCACGCCGACACAGAGGGGGAGTCCTAAAATCGGCGAGATGAAAAACATTGTGATTCTGATCTCAGGCGGCGGATCGAACATGGCGGCCATCGTCAAGGCCGCGCAACGTGAGGCTTGGGAGGACCGGTACCAGGCACGGATGGCCGCTGTCATCAGCAACCGGGCCGATGCCGGGGGCTTGGCGTTTGCGAAGGAACACGGCATTCCCACGGCCGTGCTCAGCCACAAAGACTTTGCGCAGCATGCGCAGCCACGTGAGGCCTTTGATGCGGCTTTGCAGAAACTGATCGACCCTTACCAGCCCTTTTTGGTGGTGCTGGCGGGCTTCATGCGGATTTTGACGCCGGGGTTTGTGCAGCACTACGACCAGCGCCTGCTGAACATTCACCCCTCCCTGCTGCCCGCGTTTGCGGGCTTGCACACCCATGAGCGCGCCATCGAGGCGGGCTGTCGTTATGCGGGGGCCACGGTGCACCGGGTGACGGCGGAATTGGACCATGGACCCATCCTGGCGCAGGCTGTGGTGCCGGTGCTGCCCAGCGACACGCCCGATCAACTGGCCGCAAGGGTGCTCACCCAAGAGCATCGGATTTACCCGGCCGCGATTGCCGAGTTGCTGCGCGCTTAAGGCGTCAGGCGCACAGGCGCGAGTTGCGGGGCAGGTGCGCCATCAAAAACTCCATCTGATCGCTCAGGATACGGCGGTTGCGCAAAATGAAGTCTTCCCACAGGCTGGGCACATAGGGCGTGTAAAGCAAGGGCATGCGGGCCTGCTCGGGCGTGCGGCTGCTCTTGCGGTGGTTGCAGGCACGGCAGGCGGTGACCACGTTCATCCAGGTGTCCTGGCCCTGTTGCGCAAACGGGATGATGTGCTCGCGCGTCAACTCGGTTTCGTGGAAGGTGTCGCCGCAATAGGCGCACAGGTTGCGGTCGCGGGCAAACAGCTTGCTGTTGGTCAGCCCAGGCTTGAGCTCGAAAGGGTTGATGTTGGGGACGCCGCGCGTGCCAATGATGCTGTTGACCGTGATGATGGACTGCGCGCCGGTGATGGCGTTGTGGCCGCCGCGAAACACCGCCACCTCGGCGCCGGCTTCCCAGCGCACCTCGCCCGCGGCGTAATGAATCACCGCCTGTTCCAGCGATATCCAGGACTGTGGCAGTCCCTGGGCCGACAACTTCAAGACTTTCAAATCGAGCCTCCCAAGCAGTTCGCAAAGCACACTGACGCGGAATGTCGGACAACCCCGCCAAGGCGTGCGAGTTGTTCGAGGACAATATACCTTGTTTTGATGGCACGCCCGTGACTTTGCGGGCGGTCGAACTATGCAAATTTTCAGAGGCTTTCACCACCCTGCCCTGGCCGAAGCGTGCGCTTTGACCATCGGCAATTTCGACGGCGTTCACCGTGGCCATCAGGCCATGCTGGCCTTGCTGCGCTCGGAAGCGCGCCACCGCGGCGTGCCCAGCTGCGTGATGACCTTCGAGCCGCATCCGCGCGACTTCTTTGCTGCCCAGCTGAACAAGCCCGAGATGGCACCCGCTCGCATTGCCACGCTGCGCGACAAGCTGCAAGAGCTGGCCCAATGCGGGGTGGACCAATGCGTGATCCTGCCCTTCAACCAGGCCTTTGCCTCGCAAGACCCACAAGCCTTCATCAAGGAAGTCTTGCTCGACGGCCTGGGCGTGCGCTATGTGCTGGTGGGCGACGACTTCCGCTTCGGCGCCAAACGCGCGGGCGATTACGACATGCTGGTGGCCGCAGGCGAGCAGTTCGACTTCGACGTGGCGCGCATGAACAGCTACGAAATTTCCGACCCGCGCCATGCCGCCAGTCGAGGGGTCAGTGCGTCCATGCCCCCGTTTCGGGGCCGCTTGCGCATCTCCAGCTCGGCGGTGCGCGATGCCCTGGCGCGCGGCTCGATGGACGAAACCGCCCAGTTGCTGGGCCGGCCCTACACCGTCTCCGGCCATGTGGTGCATGGGCGTCGCCTGGGCCGCGAGCTCGATTGCCGCACCCTGAACCTGCGCTTTGCGCACTGGAAACCGGCGGCCCAAGGCATTTTTGTGGCCCAGGTCCATGGTTTGACCGCCGAGCCGCTGCCGGGCGTGGCCAACCTGGGGGTTCGCCCCTCGCTGGACCCCAACGATGTCAATGGTGGCCGCGTGTTGCTGGAAACCCATTGCCTGCAGTGGCCCGCCGAGTTGGGCGCCGAGGGTGGCTACGGTAAAATCATCCGCGTGGAACTGCTGCACAAACTGCACGATGAGCTGAAATACGACGGTCTGGACGCCTTGCAAAAAGGCATCGCCAAAGACTGCGATGACGCACGCCAGTGGTTTGCCCAGCGTGAGTCGCTGGCCCAACGCGCGCCGCACGCCACCACCCGTCGCCAAACCACCCGCGACCGAATTTAATCCTCGCCCCCGTCATCGCGAGGCCCCTCAGGGCCGCGGCGACCCCTCCCGCCCACACCCGCCCTCTTCGCCTTTTCTGCCAAGGTCCCCAGATGTCCACCGCTCCCGATTACCGCGCCACCCTGAACCTGCCCGACACGCCCTTCCCCATGCGGGGCGACCTGCCCAAGCGCGAGCCGGCCTGGGTCAACGGCTGGAAAGAGGAAGGCCTGTACAAAAAACTGCGCATCGCCCGCCACGGCGCACCGCTGTTTGTGCTGCACGACGGCCCGCCCTATGCCAATGGCAAGCTGCACATTGGCCACGCGCTGAACAAGGTGCTCAAGGACATGATCGTGAAGTCGCGCCAACTGGCGGGCTTTGACGCGCAATACATCCCGGGCTGGGACTGCCATGGCCTGCCGATTGAAAACGCCATCGAAAAACTGCATGGCCGCAAACTCAGCCGCGATGACATGCAGGCCAAAAGCCGCGCCTATGCCAGCGAGCAAATGGAACAACAGCGTGAAGACGTCCGCCGACGGGGCGTGCTGGGCGACTGGGAGCGCCCTTACCGCACCATGGACTTCGCCAACGAAGCCGGTGAAATCCGCGCCTTTAAGCGCGTGATTGAGCGTGGCTTTGTTTACCGCGGCCTCAAACCCGTTTACTGGTGCTTTGACTGCGGCTCGTCGCTGGCCGAATTCGAGATCGAATACGCCGACAAAAAGAGCGACACGCTGGACGTGGCCTTTGAAGCCGACAACACCGCCGCACTGGCTGCCGCCTTTGGCCTGCCCAAACTGCCTGGCGAGGGCAGCAAGAAAGCATTTGCCGTCATCTGGACCACCACCGCTTGGACGATTCCCGCCAACCAAGCGCTCAACGCCCACCCCGAGTTGGAATATGCCCTGGTGAACACGCCCCGTGGCGTGCTGCTGCTGGCTGCCAGTTTGGTCGAAAAATGCCTGGAGCGCTACCAATTGCAAGGCACCGTGATCGCCACCGCAGTGGGCGAGAAGTTGCGCGGCTTGGTTTTCCGCCACCCGCTGCACGACACCGTGAGCGCTGACGAAGGTGGCCCATACAGCTACCGCCGCCCATCGCCCCTGTATCTGGCCGAGTACGTGACCGCCACCGACGGCACCGGCATCGTGCACTCGTCCCCCGCCTACGGCGTGGACGACTTCAACTCCTGCATCGCCAACGGCCTGGCCTATGACGACATCCTGAACCCGGTGCAAGGCAATGGCGTGTACGCCGAAGAGCTGCCTTTCTTCGGCGGCCAGCACATCTGGAAAGCCTGTGCCCACGTGATCGAGGTGCTGGGCCAAAGCGACCGCCTGATGGCCACGGTGGAAATCACCCACAGCTACCCGCACTGCTGGCGTCA
>CAINMN010000229.1 GCA_903850735.1 uncultured Burkholderiales bacterium
CATACCGTAGCTGGCAAAGCCCTCCCAGCTGAAGGTGTCCACCAGCGAGGCCATGAACACATCGACCTGTCGACCAATCTGAAGGACCGACCAGAGCAAGACGCCCAGGGTCAGGTAGGCAAAGCGCTTGCTCAAGAAGGGCTGGAACCAAGGCAGGGTTCGGGTCAACCAGGCGTCGGGATTCCACAAAGGAATCCGAAAAAACAGGTAATGGTGCAGCAACCATTGCCACCAACCGGGGTGCATGGCTTGCCAGCGGTCGGTCATCTGTGCGGCGCTGCTGGCACCCATGGGTTGCACCAATTGATGGCTGACCATGAACTTGAGCACGTCTTGCACTTCCTCGGCACTCATGCTCAGCGCGGTGTGTGCGGCTATGTCTTGCGCGATGCGTTCGCTGTCGCCCCAGTCCCAGCGCTGCAGCACCTCAAAGGTGGGCCAGTCGATGCGAAAGAACAGATTCCTGGAGGGGTCATGCAATGTCCAGCTTGGCTGGCCATCGGCCAGGCTCGGGCCGGGCAGCAGGTCCAACTCTTCGCGCAGCTTGGGAAACGCCATGGCGATTAAAAGCCCAGGGTTGCGCGCAAAGCCGCCCAGGGCCGGCGCAGCAGCCAATAGGCCAGCGGCACCCAGTCCCCATGGACTCGCGCAGTGCCCTTGAGCCCGACACGGTGGTGCGTGGGCTCGCTCAGCGTGGCGCGCAGGCGGTAGGCATAAATGCCATCGGGGCGTTGCACCGCATCGTGGGCCATGTAGCGCACGCGAGCGGGCACAGGCGACAGCGGGCTGGCATGCAGGTACAGGCTGACTTGTGCCCCCTCGGGCAAGGTGATGGCATCGGCGATCGGAATCCAGACCTCGACTTCAGAGTCGCCTGGCGTGGCGATGCGCAAGATGCGTTCGCCCACCGCCACCGGCTTGCCAATCCATTCGCTGGGGTCGTCCATCAGCACCATGCCTGCTTGCGGTGCTGCGACGCTGGCTCGTTGTTGTTGCTCGGCGGCGAAGCTCAGCTCGGCGCGCTTCTCTTCAATCTTGCCGGCCAGCAGGGACAATTGCGCCTTGGCTTTCACGTCTGACAAAGCCTGTTGACTGGTCTGTCGGTAGTCGGTTTGAGCGGTGGCCAGCAATTGCTGCGCGACTTCCACCCGGCTGCGAATCAAGGTTTGGTCAAAGCTGAACAGCAGCTGATTTTTGCTCACCACCTGGTTGGGTTGCACATGAAAGGTGTCGATCACCGCTTCCAGGGGGCTGCGGATGACCAGAGGGTGGGCCGGTACCAACTCACCTGGCGCCAACACGGAAAGGCGCATCGGAAAGCACAACACCGCAAGGATCACGGCGGCCAGCAGGTAAGGCTTTTGTTGGTACCAGGCTCGTTGAGCTTGTGGCTTGAGCCAGGCGCGCAGACCTTGCCGCAGGTTGCCCCAGGATGCCAGACGCGGACGGTGCAGGGTTTGAAACGCATGCCACCATGCCATGGACCATTGCTGCAGGGTCTCGAGGGTGGCGGGCTCCCAAGGATCGTCGCGCAACCACAGGGAGCCGCCTTGGGTAGGGTGTGCGTTGGTGGATGCGCAATGCGGCAGCCAAAGCAGCTGCGCCGGCCACCAATCGGCCCAGGCCTGGGCGAGGGCGTCCGGCAGGTCTTGTGCCGTGAAAGTGCGAGGTGCATCCGATGACAGGCCCCACAGGTGCTGTGCCACTTGCTGCACCCACTGCACATAAGGCGCATTGGCCTCCATCTGCACCACGCCCGAGAGGGTGTACACCCCGGAGTCTTCCAACCACAAAACGGCTTGCCGGTAGGACGCCAGCGACTGTGTCTGGTTGACCAGCAGAAAACCCAACTCGCGATCGCTGCGCGCATCGCGCGCCAGGCAGGACAACGCCCAAATTTGAGAGAGGGCGTTCAGATCGGTGTCGGGCCTTGCGTCACTCATCCTGCTTGGGCGGGCTCAGCGGCGGGTGCTTTGCGCTCTGCAGATTCCTGCATCACGCGAATGGCCGCTGGGTTGGCGCGCTTGGCGGCGAGGCGAATTTTTTCGCTCAAGCTGTTGCGGCTTTGCGGCTTTTGCTCGGCCGGCGCTTCCTCGCCAACGAACAAACGGAAGATGGACACGGCCTCGCGCCCGTCATCATCGCGAGCGATCACCTTGAGCTCGACCTTGCCTTTGAAGTTGGGTGGGGGCTTGACATCAAAGGTGCCCGCTTGCGGATCGAAGGTGGCCCAGGAAGGC
>CAINMN010000230.1 GCA_903850735.1 uncultured Burkholderiales bacterium
GTACTGGATGCTGGTGTACATGGCGTCCACGGGGCCATTGGTGTAGCGCAGAGCGTACTCGGTCACGCCAACGGTGTCGGTGCCGGTGCCAGCATTGGAGTTCTTGAAGGTCGAACCCAGGTGAGCGGTGAAGCCGTTCATGGCGGGCGAAGAGTACTGCACGGTGTTGGCAATACGGATTGCGCGAACGCCAGCGTTGGCGGTGCTGGTGATGGCTGCTTGCTGGTTCACGATACCAACTGAACCAACCACACCGGTACCCAGGCCGTTGGCGATCGAGAAGCCAGAGCTGTAGGCTGAGCCGATGCCGGTCGAGAAGGCAGGCGATGCAACAGCAATCACGTTGGTCAGCGTGAAGTTGTTGGGCGTGCCCAGACGCAGGGTACCCATGCCAGAGTTGAAATGCACGAAGCTCTGGCTGTTCGCGAAACCACCGGTTTGGATGGAAGAAGCGGTCGTGGCGGTGGAGTCTTGGTTGGCGCCAGAGATGTCAGCCCAGTCGGTGTTGACCGACAAGCCGATGCTGTTGCCGCCGCCCAGAGCTTCAACAACTTTGAAGCCGATGGTGGTGGTGCCAGCGTTGGAACCCACCAATTTGCTGTCTTTGGTGTTGTCGGTGTTGTTGGTGGCGATGTAGCCACGGTCAAAGTAACCGTCGATGGTGACTTGGGCAAAAGCAGAGGTGGCAGCCAGGGCAGCCAGTGCAACTAGGTATTCTTTTGCTTTTGATAAGTCAATTTTGTACGATGGGCATTGATTTCATTCAACTTTTAATTTTGTTATTTAAATCAATATTAATTATAAATTATTAAATGCTAGACTGCCCACCATGGTGAATCACGTTTACGGTCATTTGATACAAGCGGGTGCGCCTTGCAGCGTTCGTTTGGACAAATTACAGGCGCTGATTCCCAGCCTGATGTCCGTGATCGCCCGGGAGCCGGTGGCTGTGCTCCAAGGTGAGTCCGCCTGCTTTTACTTGATCAGCCCCGAAATCCTGGGCCGGCTGGTGCAAGGCGAAGTGTCTGGCAGCCAGGTGCAGCTCTTTGAAAGAGAAGAAGCTCTTCAAGGGTTGGCTCAGCCCCACACCGTTCAAGAGTTGTCAGATGAATTGATGGCCGAAGAGTTGGCGCGGGTGCAGCGCGGGGCTTTTTCTGAAGCCTCCTTGCATATCTTGCGCAATCGCCTGGACCGGCACATCCTGCCTGTTTTGGGCAGCCTCACCATGGAGCAGGTCAACCGCCATGCGATTGCGCGCCTGGTCCAGCGCCTGAGCGATGAGAAGGTTTCTGCGACGACGATGTCCCAATACATGGTCATCGTGCGCAAGCTGCTGAAGCTGGCACAAACGCTGCGCTGGCTGCGCGACGCCCCGGAATTGCCCAAAGTGGAAATCGGGCACAAGCCCCGCTCAGCTTTCACCGTGACGCAGTACAGCAAGTTGTTGAGAACGGCCAAGCGGCTGATTCAGCAAAAAACCGTGGCGCCCGCCTTGAAGGTGGGCGGCGGCGCGCGTTCCAGGTTTTGGGTGTCACCCCGCTACCGCGTCATGTCGCAAGACATGTACTGGCTTTTGGTTTTCATGGTCAACAGTTTTGTGCGGCCGAGCGACATCAAATTCTTGCAGCACCAACATGTTGAAATTGTGCGGGGCGAGCACGCCTACTTGCGGTTGAGCTTGCCGGAAACCAAGAAACATGACCGCCCCATTGTCAGCTTGCAGCCTGCTGTCAGGGTCTACCAAGACCTTTTGAGGCAAGCGAGACAAAAGTTCTTGGCGCAACCCTCAGACTATGTCTTCCTCCCTGAAGAGAAAGACAGAAACCACGCATTGGCCGTTTTCAACTTCTGGTTGAAGTGGATCATGCGCGAGGCGGGCCTGCCCCTGAAGGATCAGCACCATCAGGAGCGCACCCTGTATTGCTTGCGGCACACGGCCATCACCTTTCGTTTGCTGTATGGCCAAGGCATTGACATGCTGACCTTGGCACGCAACGCCCGCACGTCGGTCGACATGATCGAAAAGTTTTATGCATCAACACTCACTGGCGAGATGAATGTCGGCATGCTGCAAAGCCGGCGCACCCAGAAAAAAACCCCGAGCCGTGAGGCCCGGGGTTGAATCCACCTTTTCAGGAGGGTGGAGGAGACAATCAATGCCTAGCAAAGCAAGGCACGGCGTCAATGTATACAATTTTTTGCTGCATCGCAACACAGAGGGGGTTTTCCCCTCGCCAACGTAGGACGAAAAAATGGAATGCACAGTGAGCTGGACCGGCGCAAGTGGCACGCGCTCGGGCATGGGGTTTGTCGCCGAAACCGGCAGCGGCCATGTCTTGGCCATGGATGGCGCCCCGGACGCTGCGCGCCCTGAAAACGGCGGCCAAAACCTGGCGCCGCGCCCCATGGAAACCGTGCTGGCCGGCACGGGTGGCTGCACCGCCTACGATGTGGTGCTGATCTTAAAAAGAGGCCGCCACGATGTGCGCGGCTGCAGCGTCAAACTCACCAGCGAGCGGGCCGAGGTGGACCCCAAGGTGTTCACCAAGATACACATGCACTTCACCGTGACGGCCAAAGGTGTACCGGCCTCTGCGGTCGAGCGTGCGATTGCCATGAGCCATGAAAAATACTGCTCGGCCAGCATCATGCTGGGCAAAACGGCTGCGATCACCACCAGCTTTGACTTGCTGGAGGCCTGAGCCTCTTTAAACCCGGTGCGCGACCGTGGTCATGACCTGGGCCACCGTGCGCATCAACGACTTGAGCGGGGTCGGCAACTCAACTGCGCCTGCTTTTTGTGCTTCCAGGGCATGCCTAAGCTCGTCGGCTTTCATTTGCTGAACGATGGCTCTGGAGGTGTTGTCCCCCACCGGCAGGCGGTCAAGGTGCGATTGCAGATGGGCCGCAACTTGCCGCTCGGTTTCCACCACAAACCCCAAACTGACCCGATCGCCTCCCAATTTGCCAGCCACCCAACCAATGCCAAAGGCCCCTGCGTACCAAATCGGGTTGAGCAGGCTGCTGCGGTCGCCCAGCTCTGCCAAGCGCTGCTCCGTCCAGGCCAGGTGATCGGTCTCTTCCTGGCTGGCTTCTTTGAAGTGTGCTTTCAGGGCGACGTTTTGTGTGGCCAAGGCCTGGGCGGTGTAAAGCGCTTGGGCACACACCTCACCTACATGGTTCACGCGCATCAAGGCGCCCGCTTCGCGGCGCTCTTGCTCGGACAGGGCTTCATCGGCAATCGGGCCCTGTGGGCAGGCTCTTTGGGGGTGATGGCTGGCAAAGACAGTGCGCAGTGCGTTGTCGGCCAGGTTCAGGACGGCGTCTAGAGGTGTGGGCATGGTGTCGAGATTGGATCACATGCGGCGCCCATGTGCTTGATCTGTAATCAATTTTGTTGAATTCTGCAGGGTCATGCGTTGTTGCACGATTGCAACGCCCCAAGGGTTTTTTTGTCGAAAAACTTGGCGTTCCCATCAAGAGTCTGGTGCAATAGCGTCAACTTCCCGAAAACGGAGGTTGGCCCGGGGAGCCGGGGAGCTGGGTAACCAGTTCCACGAACCGGAGCCCTTTGTTAAACCTTGGAGAACTTTGAAATGAAAAAATCCCTAGTTGCACTGGCTACACTGGCAGCCACTTCTGCTTTCGCACAATTCAGCATCGACGGCAATATGGACGTTGGTATTGCCTCGATCAAGTACGATGGGCACAGCGTCTCCGGTATCATCAACAACGGTGCAAACACCAGCCAAATCAACTTCCGTGGCGCTCAGGATCTTGGCGGCGGTCTGAAGGCTTCCTTCCGCGTTGAAACCGACTGGAACACCGTGTCCAACAACGGTAACACTGGTGCTAAGAACGCCGACGGTACTGTCGCTGCGGCATCCTCCTTTGGCAACGGCGAGATCCGTACGGGTATTGCTGGTGCTTTCGGTGCCATTGACGCCGGTGCTGTGAACAACGCCCAATTGACCGCCTACTTGACTGGCCAGCCCTTCGGCACCGCCATCGGCTCTGGCTTCCGCGGCATTTATTCCACGGATGCTGCAAACGCAATGGCTGCATCTCCTGTGCGCTTTGACAATAGCGTCCGCTACACCACCCCTTCCTTCAATGGTTTCAGCGCAACCATTTTGAATGTAGCCAAAAACAGCAAGGCAGCTACCAGCAACTTCAGCACCACTTTTGGTAACTATGACTATCGCGGTGTGAGTGAATACAGCTTGAACTACAACGTTGGACCTGCCAATGCAACTTACGCTGTGACCAAGCAAGACAGCGCTGGTGTTGGTGCAACTGCTTTTACCGCAGGTACAGCCCCCGACTTTGGCACCACCGCTACAACTGATGGTACTGCAACAAACGAACTCAAAACTTTGGGTGCCAATTACACAATGGGTGCATTGACCATGTACTTCATCAACCAAAAGGCGTCTACAAACTCCACAACGACCCGCAACACGACGGGCTTCAGTGCCAAGTATGTGATGGGCGCCAACAGTCTGCTGGCTTCTACCGCCAGTGCAAAGAACGATGCTAACGGCACCAAGTCCACCATGACCAGCTTGGGTCTGACCCATGCGCTGAGCAAAATGACTGATCTGTATGCTCGCTATGAGAACATCACTGATGATGGCGGTTTCGTGAGCGGTTTGACTGGCGTGACCTCTACCGACAACAAGCGTACCCGCACCGCTGTTGGTATCAAAGTCGGCTTCTAATCCCCCCACTAGCGCAAGCTAGTTAAGGATTAAAACCTTGAAACCCTGCTACGGCAACGTAGTAGGGTTTTTTATTTTGTTCCGACTGGAACAGCCACCGATTGGTGTTTGCATAGTAGTCGTTCCACCAGGAACAAAAAAGCCCGCACGGTGGCGGGCTCAATGTGGGCACATGATTCTTATGCTTCGGCAGCAACTTCAGGTTCAGCGCGGGGCAACACTGCGTTAGCTTCTTCGCCCATGTCCCAAGTCTCGGGATAGAACTGCTGTCCCTTCACATAATGCTTTTTTGACTGCTCATAGCGACGCAAGCGTGCCTGGCTAATCAAATCCAGAAATGCGCTAGGCACAACAAAACGTACAGGCAAGCGTGCCGCCATTTCATTCATAGCTTTCTCAATCGCACGCCAATCTTTGTCGTCCAATTTCTTTGTCACAAACATCTTGGCAACAGCATGTCCGCCAACGTCACTGTCATAAACCAGCGGCTGAGTGACATCGCTTGCATCACGTGTTTTCTGCGTGAATTCAGTCAAGCGCTTGCCCTTCAACTCATCCAGTCGTTTCCCTTGCTTGATGTAGGCGTCAAAGTCATCAGCGGGGATTTGCGTGATTTGATACAAAGTAGTCCACGCACAGGGCAGTTGGTCAGCCAAGTCGATAAAGCGGGGATACACCTTGCCAATCGCAATGAACTTGCGAATGGTAGAACTGCCATCACGATAGCCCACTTCTTTACAGAAGTTTTCAAACTGGTAGTTGTCTAGGGCGTTTCGAGCCTCATACACAACGCGGCACATATCCAGCGTGGCACGTGCAGTCTTCTCCACGCCGCGTTTGAAGGCGTTAACGTAGAAGGCACGGTCTTGCTTGACCATGTTGGCGTCGTCCAGACATGCACGCTCCAAGCTAACTACAGGGCTGTAGTCAATCACAGGTTCAACGACGGCAGGTTTGTTGTCCGTTGTCACTTTCACATTGCCCTTAATGGAGCTCACCTTGATGCTTGCCAGCGCCTTTTCGGCAGCCTGAGCAGCAGAGGTGGTGTTTGCGACGGAGGGGGTGGATACGGTGTTTTGCATTTTGAATCCTTTCTAAATGCTGGTTGATAAAGAC
>CAINMN010000231.1 GCA_903850735.1 uncultured Burkholderiales bacterium
CGGCCCCGAAGCCTTGCCTGAAGGGTTGCGCTTGGCAGAGCATTGCATGTCGCTGGTCAGTCCGGGCACCTACCGTCGGGCCCTGGAAGCGCTGGTGACCTTCAACCGACGGGAGGCCTTGCAGCTGATCGGCGTGCCAACTTTGCTGATTGCTGGGGAAAAAGACCCCAACGCACCGCCGTCGGTCATGCAAAAGATGGCCGAAAAGATTCCCGGCAGCCGTTACGCTGAAATGGCAGGCATCGGCCACCTGATGAATTTGGAGGCCCCCGACGCTTTCGATCAGCTGCTGATCGATTTTTTGCGCGAGCCGCTGCAGCACCGACTGCACTGAGTTGTTCTGGTTTTCCCTCAAACCTGAGTGACAAGCAGGGTTGCCATCGAACGATACACTGGCTCATCAGTTCTGATTTGTTTTGAGGGGACACCGTGAATCCACAGAATTTGCGTTTTGGCAGTGGTCAGGCCGTGCGCCGACTGGAAGATGAACAATTGCTCAAGGGCGCTGGCGTCTACACGGATGACGTGAGCCTGCCCGGACAAACACGCCTGTGCTTTGTGCGCTCCCCTTACCCCCATGCGCGCATTGTGTCCATCGACACCTCGGCGGCCAAAGCCATGCCGGGCGTGCATTTGGTGGTCACGGGCGCAGAGTTGAAGGCCCAAGGGGTCAAGCCCATGGCGCGCCCCGTCAACTTCAAACGTGCCGACGGCAGCCCGCCGGCCTCACCCGATCGCCACATCCTGGCGGCTGAGCGCGTGCGCTTTGTGGGCGAAGCGCTGGTGGCTGTCGTGGCCGACACCGAACAGCAAGCCCGCGATGCGGCCGAGGCGGTGCAAGTCGAGTTTGAAGAACTGCCTTGCGCCGTCAACCTGGACGATGCGCTGGCTGCCAATGCCCCGCTGATTTCCGACAGCCCCGACAACCGCGTGGCCGAAACCCGTTATGGCGATGCCAGTGCTGCGGCCGCCGCCTTTGCCAAAGCCGCGCATGTGGTCAAGCTGGACATCACCAACCAACGCCTGGTGGCCCTGACGCTGGAGCCGCGCAGCGTGCTGGCCTACATTGACGAAGGCCGCGTCACGGTGCGCATGAGCACCCAGATGCCCTCGGGCATTCGCACCCAGGTCTCCGACTTGCTGGGCATTCCTGCCGACAAAGTCCGCGTCATTGTGGGCGATGTGGGCGGCGGCTTCGGCATGAAAACCGGCGCCAACGCAGAAGACATTGTGGTGGCCTACTGCGCCAACAAACTGCAGCGCCCTGTCAAATGGATTGCCGAGCGCAGCGAAGACTTTCTGACCAGCGCCCATGGCCGCGACATCGTCAGCAAGGGCGAAATGGCGCTGGACGCCAACGGCAAAATTCTGGCGCTGCGCATTCACAACCAGGCCAACGTCGGCGCCTACCCCGGCATGACGGGCGTGGCCATTCAGGTGATGATCGGCCCCTGGGTGCAAACCAGCGTGTACGACATCCAGCTCATCGACTTCCACTTCACGGCGGTCATGACCAACACCGCACCCACCGGCGCTTACCGGGGTGCGGGCCGGCCTGAAGCCATTTACAACATTGAGCGCCTGATGGACGAGGCCGCACGTCAGACCGGCATGGACCGTCTGGAACTGCGCCGTCGCAACTTCATTCAGCCGGCCCAAATGCCTTACAAAAATGCCATGGGCCAAACCTATGACACGGGCGCTTTTGAATCGGTGATGAACCAGGGCGTGAAGCAAGCGGATTGGCAAGGCTTTGAAAAGCGTGCGGCGGAATCGGCCGCGCGCGGCCGCTGGCGCGGCTTGGGCATTGCCACCTTCCTGGAATGGACAGGTGGCAACGCCCTGGAAGAAAACGTCAATGTGCGCGTCATGGCCGACGGCGTCATCGAGGTCTTCAGTGCCGTCAACGCCATGGGCCAAGGCATTGCCACCACGCTGGCACAGCTGGTGGTGGACGTGTTCGACGTGCCGCTGGACAAAGTGCGCGTGGTGCTGGGCGACACCGACCGCGGCAACGGTTTTGGCAGTGCCGGCTCGCGCTCGCTCTTCACCGGCGGCTCTGCCGTCAGCGTGGGCTCGGCCAAGACGCTGGAAAAAGCGCGGGAGCTGGCCGCAGAAGCCCTGGAAGCCTCGGCCGCTGACCTGCAATACGAGATCGGCACCTTCAAGGTGGCCGGCACCGACCTGAAAATTTCCCTGGGCGAGATTGCCCAACGCCAGCCTCAGCAGCGCATCGAGTTGAACTCGACCACCGCCGCCAGTGGCCCGACCTGGCCCAATGGCTGCCATGTCTGCGAGGTGGAAGTCGACCCGCACACGGGTGAAACCCAGGTGGTGGCCTACTCATCGGTCAACGACGTGGGCCGCGTGGTCAACCCGATGATTGTGCGCGGCCAGCTCGACGGCGGCGCGGTGCAAGGCATTGGCCAGGCGCTGTGCGAGCATGTGGTGTACGACCGCGACACCGGCCAGCCGGTCACCGGCAGCCTGATGGACTACGCCGTGCCGCATGCCGACATCATGCCCTGCATGTTCGTCACCCACATGGACGAAAACACCCCCTGCAAGAACAACGTGCTGGGCGTGAAGGGTGTGGGCGAACTTGGCACCATTGGTGCCACGCCCGCCGTGGTCAATGCGGTCGCCGATGCGCTGGCCCGCAACGGCCATGCGAAACAGGCGCCGCATCTGCAAATGCCGCTGACCCCGCCTCGGGTGTGGTCGCTGCTGAACGGCGCCTGAGCGGGCCCGGCAAGCGCCTGATCAGCTCAGGTGCTTGCCGATGATGCCGGCCAGTTCAAACATCGTCACCTGGTCCTTGCCAAACACTTCCTTGAGCTTGGCGTCGGCATTGATGGCACGCTTGTTGGCGGCGTCTTGCAGGCCCTGGGCCTTGATGTAGTCCCACAGCTTCTTGATCACCTCGGTACGGGCCACGGCCTCAGCGCCGATCACCGCCGCCAACGCCGGGCTGGGCGTCATGCCGGCTGAGGGTGCGCGCGGCTTTTTCTCACGCACGGGTTTGGCTGTTTTCGCGCTGGGTTTGGTCGCTTTCTTGGCAGCTGTTTTGCCTGCAGCGGGCGTCTTGGCAGCCGCACCGGCAGCGGTTTTTCGCGGCGGGTACTTGCTGGTGCGCGGCTCAAACTGGAACGACACTTTGCCAGCCTCGGGATCCCAAGCCAAAAAGGCCTTGAAGGCGCGGCGGGTGCGCATGCTGACAAACTTGTCGAGCAAATCGGTTTTGCCGGTTTCCAGCAGTTTGCGCATCTGCTCAGGGGCGACCGGCTGCTGCAGGATGATCTTGCCGCTCTTGAAATCGCAACTCGCGGTGGCTTGGGTCAGCGTCGGCACGGCTTTTTCACAGACATAGTTGCTGCCATGCTCACGCACGCTGGCGCCGCATTTGGGGCAGGTGCCCAAAGCTTCGCTGGCGCTGAAGTCGATCAACTCGCCGGTTTCTTCGGCATTCTTGTCGTCGCCAAAGTCAAATTCGAGCTTCCAGTTCTGCTCTTCCTCATTGAACTTCAGCACAATTTCTGCGGTGAACGGCCAGCCCGCCTTGGAGCGGAAGCCTTCCAGCGGGCCAATTTTCTTGTGGGCCAGAAAGTCTTCCACCTCGGCCTGCTCGAACGCACGGCCGGCCGGGGTTTTGCCGAACGAGAAGCCGCAGCCCTCACCCTGGCCATCCGCGCCAGCGCAGGCATAGCGGCGGTAGTTTTCTTTCACCTGGCCGCCGCACTTGGGACAAGGCGTGTGCAGCGTGACGTAGTCGCCCGGCACGGTGTCGCGGTCGTACTCTTTCGCCTTTTTGACGATGTGCTCGGTCATGGCGGCGATTTCGCGCATGAAGGCCTCGCGGCTGAGCTTGCCTTGCTCCATCAGCGCCAGCTTGTGCTCCCACTCGCCGGTCAGGGCAGGCTTGGAGAGTTCCTCCACGCCCAGGCCGCGCAGCAGGGTCATCAGCTGAAAGGCCTTGGCCGTGGGAATCATCTCCCGGCCGTCACGCAGCATGTATTTCTCGTTCAACAAGCCTTCAATGATGGCCGCCCGCGTGGCGGGGGTGCCCAAGCCTTTTTCCTGCATGGCCTCGCGCAGTTCATCGTCTTCCACCAATTTGCCTGCGCCCTCCATGGCGCCCAGCAAGGTGGCTTCGGTGTAACGCGCGGGCGGGCGGGTTTTCAAGGCCTTGGGGGTGACCGACTCGGTCAAGGCCAACTCGCCCGGCTGAACGGCGACCAGCACCTTGCCGGATTCATCGTCGTCCTGCGCCTCTTTGCCGTAAATGGCCAGCCAGCCCGGCTTGACCAAGACCTTGCCATCGGTGCGGAAATGGTGCTTTTCAGCTTGGTGCGTGACCTGGCTGATGCGGGTGGTCACCTGGTATTCCGCCGAGGGGAAGAACACGGCCATGAAGCGACGGACCACCAGGTCATACAGTTTTTGCTCGGCCTCGGATAAACCGCTGGGCGCCTGCAGTGTTGGGATGATGGCAAAGTGATCGCTGACTTTAGCGTTGTCAAACACCCGCTTGGAGGGCCGGATGTAGTCATTGTTCAAGGCGGTCAACGCGAACGGCGCGAGGTGGCGCAAGCCACTATCGGCCAACATCTCGAAGGTTTGCCGCACGGTGGGCAAGTAGTCTTCCGGCAGGTGGCGCGAGTCGGTACGCGGGTAGGTCAGGGCTTTGTGCCGCTCGTACAGGCTCTGCGCCAAGGCCAGCGTGGTCTTGGCCGAAAAGCCAAAACGCCCGTTGGCCTCACGCTGCAAAGAGGTCAGGTCAAACAGGCCGGGGGCGGCCTGGGTGGTGGGTTTACTTTCTTCGGTGACCGTGGCGGACTGACCGCGGGCGGCGTCGGCGATCGCCTGGGCTTCGGCCTGCGACCACACGCGGTCGGCTTTCTTTTCGGCGTCGTTCTCGTCTTTTTGGTGCTTGGGGTTGATCCACTTGCCCGCGTATTCACCGGCGGAGACCTGGAAATTGGCATGAATTTCCCAGTAGTCGCGGCTGATGAATTTGCGAATCAGCTCTTCGCGCTCGACCACCACGCTCAGCGTGGGGGTTTGCACCCGACCGACGGTGGTGAGGAAGAAGCCGCCATCGCGCGAATTGAAAGCCGTGAAGGCGCGGGTGCCGTTGATGCCCACCAACCAATC
>CAINMN010000232.1 GCA_903850735.1 uncultured Burkholderiales bacterium
ACGACCCCCGTCGCCACATCGATCTGCAAGACCATGGCATGGACAAAGCCTTGGACAACGTGCTGATTCCCAAGAGCCGCGCCGCCATCGACAAAGGCGAGAAGGTGCAGTTCATGGAAGTGGCGCGCAACGTCAACCGTTCGGTGGGCGCCATGCTCTCCGGCGCGCTGACCCGCGTGCGCCCCGAAGGCCTGCCCGACGACACGCTGCGCATTCAGCTCGAAGGCACCGGCGGCCAGTCGTTTGGCGCCTTCTTGGCCAACGGCATCACGCTGTACCTGATTGGCGACGCCAACGACTACACCGGCAAAGGTTTGTCGGGTGGCCGCGTGGTGGTGCGCCCCAGCCTGGATTTCCGTGGCGTGGCCACCGAGAACATCATTGTGGGCAACACCGTCATGTACGGCGCCACCAGTGGCGAGGCTTATTTCAGCGGCGTGGGCGGTGAGCGTTTCGCGGTCCGTCTGTCCGGTGCCACCGCCGTGGTGGAAGGCACGGGCGACCATGGCTGCGAATACATGACCGGCGGCACCGTGGCCGTGCTCGGCAAGACCGGCCGCAACTTTGCGGCTGGCATGAGCGGCGGCATTGCCTATGTGTACGACGAAGACGGCCAGTTCGCCACGCGCTGCAACACCGCCATGGTCTCCATGGAGAAAGTGTTGACGGAAAAAGAGCAGGAAACCGCGCTGCCCAAGGACATCTGGCACCGTGGCCAGTCCGACGAAGCCCAGCTGCGCAAGCTGCTGGAAGACCACCACCGCTGGACCGGCTCCAAGCGCGCGCGCGACCTGCTGGACAACTGGGCCGATGCCCGCGCCAAGTTTGTCAAAGTGTTCCCCAACGAATACAAGCGCGCCTTGGGCGAGCTGGCCGCCAAGGCCAAAGCAGCGGATGCCAAGCCCGCCAAGTCTGCAGCCAAAAAAGCCGCCACAGCGGCTGCCAAGTAAGGAATCGAATCATGGGAAAAATCACCGGCTTCATGGAGTTTGAACGTGTCGAAGAGGGCTACAAGCCTGTTGCGGAACGCCTCAAGCACTACAAGGAATTTGTGATCGGCCTCGACGAGGGCCAGGCCAAACAGCAAGGCGCGCGTTGCATGGATTGCGGCACGCCGTTTTGCAACAGCGGCTGCCCGGTCAACAACATCATTCCGGACTTCAACGACCTGGTCTTCAAGGGCGATTGGCAAAATGCCATCGAGGTGCTGCATTCGACCAACAACTTCCCCGAGTTCACTGGCCGCATTTGCCCCGCACCCTGCGAGGCCGCCTGCACCTTGAATGTGAACGACGATGCCGTGGGCATCAAGTCGATCGAGCACGCCATCATCGACCGCGCCTGGGCCGAAGGCTGGGTCACCCCCCGTCCTGCCAAGCACAAGACGGGCAAGAAAGTGGCCATCGTCGGCGCCGGCCCCGCAGGATTGGCCGCGGCACAACAATTGGCCCGCGTCGGCCATGATGTGACCGTCTTTGAAAAGAACGACCGCGTGGGCGGCTTGTTGCGCTATGGCATTCCCGACTTCAAGATGGAGAAGTCGCACATCGACCGCCGCGTCGAGCAAATGAAAGCCGAAGGCGTGGTGTTCCGCTCCGGTGTGGTGGTGGGCGAGTGGCCCAAGGATTCCAAGGTCACCAACTGGGCCAAGGAAACCGTGTCGGCCGAGCAGCTGAAAAAAGAATTCGATGCCGTGCTGTTGACCGGTGGTTCCGAGCAGTCGCGTGACCTGCCGGTGCCCGGCCGTGACCTCGAAGGCATCCATTTCGCGATGGAATTCCTGCCGCAGCAAAACAAGGTCAATGCGGGCGACAAGCTGGCCAACCAGTTGCGTGCCGATGGCAAGAAAGTCATCGTCATTGGCGGCGGCGACACCGGCAGTGACTGCGTGGGCACCAGCCACCGCCACGGCGCGCTCAGCGTCACCCAGTTTGAAGTGATGCCCGAGCCCCCCGTGGAAGAGAACCGCCCGCTGACCTGGCCCTACTGGCCGATGAAGTTGCGCACCAGCTCCAGCCATGACGAAGGCTGCGTGCGGGAGTTCGCCATTTCCACCAAGGAATTCATTGGCGAAAAAGGCAAGGTCAAGGGTTTGAAAACCGTGCACGTCGAATTCAAGGACGGCAAGCTGGAGGACGTTCCCGGACCGGAGAAAACCTCCGAAGCCGACCTGGTCCTGCTGGCCATGGGCTTTGTGAACCCGGTGGCCACCGTGCTCGACGCCTTTGGCATCGAGAAAGATGCCCGTGGCAACGCCAAGGCCAGCACCGAGTTCACCGGCGGCTACGCCACCAATGTCCCCAAGGTGTTTGCGGCCGGTGACGTTCGCCGCGGCCAGTCGCTGGTGGTCTGGGCCATTCGCGAAGGCCGCCAGGCGGCGCGTTCGGTCGATGAATTCCTCATGGGGTTCAGTGATTTGCCGCGTTAAATCGCTTGGCCGTCATCGTGAAGCTGGGTTCCAACGTTGTGAGAACCATGGTTCTCAGCTTTACAATCGAGCCTGAAGCTGCAAAAGCCGGTGAACCCGGCTTTTGTCTTTCATGAACACCACCCCGTCCCCCCTTGTCGAATTGCGTGACCTGCGCTTTGGCTATGGCGAGCGAGTCATCCTCGATGGCATCACGCTCACCGTACCGAAGGGCAAAGTCACGGCCCTGATGGGCGCGTCCGGGGGCGGCAAAACCACGGTGTTGCGCCTGATTGGCGGGCAGTACCGCGCCCAGTCGGGTTCCTTGCTGTTCGATGGCCAGGAGGTTGGGGGCTTGAGCCCAGAGGGCTTGTACGCCGCGCGCCGCCGCATGGGCATGCTCTACCAGTTCGGCGCCTTGTTCACCGACCTGAGCGTGTTTGACAACGTGGCCTTTCCGTTGCGCGAGCACACCAGCCTGACGCCCGCCCTCATCCGCGACATCGTGCTGATGAAACTTGAGGCTGTGGGCCTGCGCGGTGCGCGCGACCTCATGCCCAGCGAAATCTCGGGTGGCATGGCGCGCCGCGTTGCCTTGGCCCGGGCCATTGCCTTGGACCCCGAGTTGGTCATGTACGACGAGCCTTTTGCGGGGCTGGACCCGATTTCTTTGGGCACGGCCGCCCGCCTGATTCGCCAACTCAACGATGCCTTGGGCCTGACCAGCATCATCGTCTCGCACGACCTGGACGAAACCTTTCACATTGCCGATCAGGTCATCATTCTGGCCAACGGCTGCATAGCCGCGCAGGGCACGCCCGCCGAGGTGCGCGGCAGCACCGATCCTTTGGTGCATCAGTTCGTGACCGCGGCGCCGGAGGGGCCCGTGCGGTTTCACCATCCGGCGCCCGACCTGGCGCAAGATTTCGGCTTGTCTGCGCAGGCGCCGGAGCGCGCGCCATGAACTTCCTGGCAAACCTTGGCTTTGGCGTGCGTCAAAAATTGGCCGACATTGGCCAGGGCACCCGTTTGTTTTTGCGCCTGCTGAGCTTGCTGGGCGTGTGTTTGCGCCGCTTTGGCCTGGTGCGCGACCAAATCCATTTTTTGGGCAACTACTCGCTGGCCATCATTTCGGTGTCGGGCTTGTTTGTGGGCTTTGTGCTGGGCTTGCAAGGCTATTACACCTTGCAGCGCTACGGCTCTTCTTCGGCCTTAGGATTGTTGGTGGCCTTGAGCCTGGTGCGCGAACTCGGGCCGGTGGTCACGGCCTTGTTGTTTGCCGGCCGCGCCGGAACCTCGCTGACGGCAGAAATCGGCTTGATGAAGGCCGGCGAGCAACTCAGCGCCATGGACATGATGGCGGTCGACCCGGTGAAACGCATTCTGGCGCCCCGCTTCTGGGCGGGCATCATCACCTTGCCCATTTTGTCGGCGGTGTTCAGCGCCGTCGGCATTCTGGGCGGCTGGGTGGTCGGTGTGATCATGATCGGCGTTGACCCTGGATCGTTCTGGGGTCAAATGCAAGGCGGCGTCGACGTCTGGAAAGATGTGGGCAATGGCGTGCTCAAGAGTTTGGTGTTTGGGGTGACGGTCACGTTTGTGGCCTTGCTCCAAGGTTATGAGGCACAAGCCACGCCCGAAGGGGTGTCGCGCGCGACCACCCGCACGGTGGTGGTGGCCTCGCTGTCGGTGTTGGGTCTGGACTTCATCCTGACCGCACTGATGTTCAGTTTGTGAAAAGGACACGCAACATGCAACGCTCCAAAAATGATGTGTGGGTCGGCCTGTTGGTGCTGATCGGCGCCGCGGCCATTCTGTTTTTGGCGCTGCAGTCGGCCAATTTGCTCAGCCTGAGCTTTCAGTCCACCTACAGCGTCACAGCCAAGTTCGACAACATCGGCGGCTTGAAGCCACAAGCGGCAGTCAAAAGCGCCGGCGTGGTGGTGGGCCGCGTTGCCGCCATCCAGTTCGACGACAAAAGCTACCAAGCCACGGTGACCCTGGCTTTGGAGCAGCGCTACGCTTTTCCCAAAGACAGCTCGCTGAAAATCCTCACCAGCGGCCTGTTGGGCGAACAGTACATTGGCATTGAGGCCGGGTCCGATGACAAGAACCTGGTGGCGGGCGATCGGGTGCCCTCGACGCAATCGGCCGTGGTGCTGGAAAACCTGATCAGCCAGTTCCTGTTCAACAAGGCGGCGGACACACCTGCGGGGTCTGGCAAGCCATGAGGATATTGCTCAGCTTGTGCTTGGCGTTTTTGGCCACGGGGTGTGCCACGGCGCCGGCTTACGCGCCGCGGGATCCCTTCGAAGGGTTCAACCGCAAGGTCTACCGGTTCAATGAGACGGTGGATGAAGCCGTGCTCAAGCCGGTGGCGCAAACCTATCAGAAGGTGACGCCCCAACCCGTGCGCACAGGCGTGCAGAATTTCTTTGGCAACTTGTCCGATGTCTGGTCTGCGGTGAACAGCGCCTTGCAACTCAAGCCGGCGCAAACCGCCGAGAGCTTCATGCGCGTGCTCATCAACAGCACCCTTGGCTTGTACGGCGTGCTGGACATTGCCACCGAGTTGCAATTGGAGCGGCACACCGAGGACTTTGGCCAAACCCTGGGTTATTGGGGTGTGCCGTCTGGCCCTTACCTGGTCTTGCCGCTGCTCGGGCCTTCGACGCTGCGGGACACCGCGTCTCTTTCGGTCGAGACCCAAGGCAACCTGGCGCGGCAGGTCGATCATGTGCCGACCCGCAACAGCTTGCTGGCCACCAGTTTGGTGGACAAGCGTGCGCGCTACCTGAGCGCCGGCGATCGTTTGGACGAACTGGCACTGGACAAGTACATTTTCGTGCGGGATGTGTTCCTGCAAAAACGGCTTTCCGAGGTGTGGGATGGCGATCCGCCGGAAGCACCGCTGAATCAAGACGCAGACCCACGATAAGAACTGGAGTGGCAACATGACTTTTTGGACCCATTGCTTTCAACGGCCCCTTCTTTGCCTGTTCGCCTGCATGGTGTGGCTGGTTTCGGGCCCGGCCCATGCGGCTGACGAAGCCCCCGATGCCTTCATCAAGCGCTTGTCCGTCGAGATGCTGGACCTGGTGAAAACCGACCCCGCCTTGAAGAATGGGGATGTGCAGCGCATCAACAGCATGGTCGATGCGCGCGTCATGCCGCACCTGAATTTTCAGCGCATGACGGCAGCGGCGGTGGGTCCAGGCTGGCGGCAGGCCACGCCGGAACAAAAAGCGCGGCTGCAAGAGGAATTCAAATTGTTGCTGGTCCGCACCTACTCGGGGGCCCTCACGCAAATCAAGGACCACAGCATCACTGTCAAGCCCTTGCGTGCAGCCGAGGGGGATGTCGAAGTGCTGGTGCGAACGGAGATTCGTGGCGGGGCCGAGCCGATTCAGCTGGACTATCGCCTCGAAAAAGCGCCTGGCCAAGGTGCCGGCTGGAAAATTTTCAACCTCAACGTCATGGGCGTTTGGTTGGTCGACACCTACCGCAGCCAGTTTGCGCAAGAGATCAATGCCAAGGGCGTGGATGGCCTGATCGTCAGCCTGGCCGAGCGCAACAAGTCCAACGCTCGCAAATAAAAGCACACACCATGGCCACCTTGCATCTGCCCGAGCGCTTGACCCACCAAGAGGCCAGCGCCTGTCTGGCGCAATTGACGCGTGACCTGCCCGCCGCCGGAGCGGTGGCCCTGGATGCCAGTGCCTTGACGCAATTTGACTCTTCGGCCCTGGCCGTGTTGCTCGCATGTCAGCGTGCGGCTCAGGCACGGGGTTGTGTCCTTCAGGTGCTGGGGTTGCCACCCAAGGCACAACAATTGGCCAAGGTTTATGGGGTTGCCCCATGGCTGTAGCGTCAGGCCCGGGCGTGAGGGCGTAAAATCAAGCCCTTCATGCCTGCCATTTCCTTCCAGTCCGTCTCCAAAACCTACCAGACCGCCCGAGGCCCCTTCCAGGCCCTCGACGGCGTGCGCTTTGACATCGAAGACGGTGAGTTTTTCGGTTTGCTCGGTCCCAATGGCGCCGGCAAAACCACCCTCATCAGCATTCTGGCCGGCTTGAGTCGCGCCACCTCGGGCCGCATCGAAGTGCATGGCCACGATGTGCAAACCGATGCCGCGCAGGCGCGCCGGCAATTGGGCGTGGTGCCGCAAGAGCTGGTGTTCGACCCGTTTTTCAATGTGCGCGAAGCCTTGCGCTTTCAGTCTGGCTATTTCGGCGTGCGCCACAACGACGACTGGATTGACGAGTTGCTGGCCAGTCTGGGCCTCGCCGACAAAGCCAACAGCAACATGCGTCAGCTTTCGGGCGGCATGAAGCGGCGCGTGCTGGTGGCGCAGGCCTTGGTGCACAAACCCCCCGTCATCGTGCTGGACGAGCCCACAGCAGGTGTCGATGTGGAGTTGCGCCAGACCTTGTGGCAATTCATTGCCAAGCTGAACCGCCAAGGCCACACCGTGCTGCTCACCACCCACTATCTCGAAGAAGCCGAGGCGCTGTGTGGTCGCTTGGCCATGCTCAAGCAAGGCCGCGTGGTGGCCCTGGACCGTACCAGCGACTTGTTGAAAGCCGCTTCCAGCAATGTGTTGCGCTTCAAGCTCGATGCCGAGCTGCCGCCGGCGCTGGCACGCCAAGCCCGCATCACGGGCCGCATTGTGCAGTTTCCCGCCAACGACGCCTTGGAGATCGAGCGTTACCTGGCCGCCGTGCGTGAAGCCGGCCTGCACGCCGAAGACGTTGAAATTCGCAAGGCCGACCTCGAAGACGTGTTTCTTGACGTCATGGGCCAGGACACGCCGGCCGCAGGGGTTACAGCATGAGCGGTTGGCAAGCGCTGTTTTACAAAGAAATTCTGCGGTTTTGGAAGGTCAGCTTCCAGACGGTGGCCGCCCCTGTGCTGACCGCCTGCCTGTACATGCTGATCTTCGGCCATGTGCTGGAAGACCGTGTGAAGGTTTACGACCAGGTCAGCTACACCGCCTTTTTGGTGCCTGGCCTGGTGATGATGAGCGTGTTGCAAAACGCGTTCGCCAACAGCTCCTCCTCGCTTGTGCAGAGCAAGATCATGGGCAATCTGGTGTTCATCTTGCTCACGCCCTTGAGCGCAGTTGCGCCCTTGTGGATTTTGGTGTTTGCGTTGCTGGGTGCGTCCATGTTGGGCACGCTCGGTTTGATCGCCGGTTTGTGGGCCGATAAGTTCGACCAGATGTCTTCATTCCAAAACTTTTTGATCACTCCCATGACGTTTTTTAGCGGCGTGTTTTATTCCATCCATAAGCAGCCGCCGTTCTGGCAGCAGGTCAGCCATTTCAATCCGTTCTTCTACATGATCGACGGTTTCCGCTATGGCTTTTTTGGTGTCAGCGATGTATCGCCTAGGACCAGCCTCGGTTTGGTCGGCGGCGCCAATCTGATCATTGCTGATATCGCGCTTCATTTGCTGCTCACAGGTTACAAAATCCGGGGGTGATGTA
>CAINMN010000233.1 GCA_903850735.1 uncultured Burkholderiales bacterium
CCTGCCCTCGGTCGCCGGCTCGATTCGCAACGGCTGTTTGCGCCCCCTGGCAGTGACCAGCCAGGCGCGCTCGAGCACCTTTCCGCAGGTGCCGACGCTGGCCGAGTCAGGCTTGAAAGACTTTGACGTTTCGCCTTGGTTTGGCTTGTTTGCCCCCGGCCAAACGCCGGCCGCCGTGGTCCGCAAGATCAACCAGGATGTCCAAGAGGTCCTGAAAAACAAAGAGGTCATTGACAAGTTCAATGCCCAAGGCGCTGACCCGCTGATTCGCCAGCCGGCCGAGTTCGCCGCGATGTTGAAAACAGACCTCGCCAAATGGGCCGAGGTCGTGCGCCAGTCTGGCGCCCAGATTGACTGATTTTTTGGAGCCCTGCATGCTCGACCTCATCATTCGCGGCGCCCAAGTTCACGATGGACTGGGCCACCCTCCTGTGCAAGCCGACGTGGCCATTCACCAGGGACGAATCACCCAGATCGGCCAGGTCTCGGAACCTGCCAAAGAAGTGGTAAACGCCAAGGGCCTGGCGCTGATGCCCGGCATTGTGGACCTGCACACCCACTTCGATGCGCAAGTGACCTGGGACCGCACGATGTCGCCGTCGCCTGCCTTGGGTGTGACCACCGCGGTCCTGGGCAACTGCGGCTTTGGCATTGCACCCTGCCCGGCACCGCTCAGGGAAACCATGCTGAAAAACCTGTCGGTGGTGGAAGGCATGAATCTGCAAGCTCTTTTGACGGGCGTGCAATGGGAGTTTGAGTCCTTTGCCGAGTACATGGCACAACTGCGCCGCGTCAGCCCCTACCTGAACACCGCCGTGTTTGCAGGCCACTCGGTGATTCGAACCGCCGTCATGGGCGAATCGGGCTCCGAGCATGCCGATGCCACCCCTGAGCAACTCGACAAAATGTGCGCCATGGTGCGCGAAGCGATGCAAGCAGGCGCCATTGGGTTTGCCTCTTCTTTCTCCCCCAATCACAGCGGCTATGGCGGCCGACCCATGCCCTCGACCATCGCCAGCGAAGCCGAGCTGCGCGCTTTGACCGGCGTCTTGGGCGAGATGAACCGTGGTGTCTTCATGATGGCCACCGGCTCGCGTGCCACGCCCGACATCATGGAGTCGATCGCCGAAACCACAAAACGGCCCACCTACATCTCCACCGTGCTGACCATGTACAACGAGGCCACGCCCGAGTTGGGGCTCAGCTACTACGAACGTTGCGCTCAGGCCCTCGACCGCGGCAACCCCCTGTATGTGCTGACCAGTTGCCAAGCCCTGTCGTTTGACTTCACCCTACTGGACCCTTATGTGATGCTCAGCCATTCGGCCTTCGATGCGGTCAAGAGCGCTCAGCCCCATGAGTTGCCCGCCATTTACCGCGACCCCGCCTTCCGTGAGGCCTTCCGCCAGAACTTGAAATCGCCCAAGGCCGGCATTCTCTTTCTGGGCAATTGGAAAAACATCGAAGTAGGCCAAACCTCAAACCCAGAGCATGCCGCCCTGGAGGGAATGACGATTGCCGCCTTGGCGGCACAACGGGGCGTCGACCCAGTGGATGCCTTCTTGGATCTGGCGCTGTCCGAAAACCTGGAAACCCATTTCGTCGGCAAATTTTTCAACAACAGCGACGATGGCGTGGCTCCCTTGCTCAAGCACCGCGCCAGCGTCATCACCTTGTCCGATGCGGGCGCGCATTTGAGCTACATGTGCGATGCCGGTTTTGGACTGCATTTCCTGGCGCATTGGGTGCGAGAGACCGGGCACTTCTCGTTGAGCGAGGGCATTCGGCGCCTGACCAGCGAACCCGCCGACAGGTTCTGCATTCCTGAGCGCGGCCGCCTGACGGTGGGCAGCCCCGCCGACATGCTGTTGTTTGACCCGGCCACCGTGGGCATCTCCAAGCCTTTGCCACGCCATGACTTACCGGGGGGCGCCACCCGCATGGTGCGCGAACCCCAGGGCGTGCATGGGGTTTGGGTGAATGGCGTCAAAGTGCACGATGGTGTCCACTACATGGATTTGGAACGTGGCCCGGGCCAGGTTCTGGACCACTTCAACGCTTAAGGAGACCGCATGCATCCGATCACACGTCGCACAGCAGGATTGCTATTGGCTTGGAGCGCCTGCGCCGCCTGGGGCCAGACTTGGCCGAACAAACCCATTCGCATGGTGGTGGCCTTCCCACCGGGTGGCCCCACGGACATTGTGTCGCGCGTCATCGCACAGCGGCTCTCGGAGCAGCTGGGGCAGCAAGTCATCATTGACAACAAGCCCGGCGCGGGCGGCAACATTGCCGCGGAACTCATCGCCAACGCGCCTGCCGACGGCTACACCCTGTTCTACAACACCTCGGCCATCGTCATCGGCCCAGCCCTGTACAGCAAGGTCAATTACGACACCCTCAAAGACTTTGCGCCGGTGGCACTCACGGCCAGTGTGCCCATGGTGCTGGCCGTCAACCCGAACTTGCCAGTCCGCTCAGTCAAAGAGTTTCTGGATTTGGCGCGCAGCAAGCCAGGACAGCTGAATTACAGCTCGTCTGGCACGGGCACCATCACGCACTTGGCCAGCGCCATGCTGTCGACCCAAACCGGCATTCAGACCCAGCACGTGCCCTACAAAGGCAGCGCGCCTGGCCTGGTGGATTTGGCCTCAGGCCAAACCCAATTCATGATCGACACCATCAACACCGTCTTGCCCTATGTGCGCGACGGGCGACTGCGCGGCCTGGCGGTCTCCAGCATGAAGCGCTCATCGGTGCTGCCCGACCTGCCCACCCTGCATGAGTCCGGCTTGAGCGGCTTTGACGCCTCGGCATGGCAAGGCATCGTGGCCCCTGCGGCCACGTCCAGTGACATTGTGCAGCGCCTCAACGCCGAGGTGAACAAGGCGCTGGCGCATCCCGAGGTGCGGGCCAAACTGGCGGCCCAAGGTGCCGATGTGCTGGGCGGTACGTCCGCCGAGTACGCCGCGCATTTGCGCAGCGAACTGCCGCGCTGGGCCAAGGCGGTGAAAGACTCGGGCGCCAAGGCCGACTGAGCCAGGCCTCAGGCGGCGGCCATGCGGCGCACGCGCCACAGCAGCGAGAACGCGATGGCCATGTTCAACAGATTCCAGGCGATGCCGTTGAGGAAGGCCGCCCGGTAAGAGCCGGTCATGTCAAAAATGACACCGGACATCCAGCCGCCCAGCGCCATGCCAATCAGGGTGGCAAAAATCACCGCGCCGGTGCGCGCACCCGCCTCTTTGGGTGAGAAATACTCGCGGATGATGATGGCATAAGACGGCACGATGCCGCCCTGGAACAAGCCAAACAGCGCGGCAATGATGTACAGCGACACCAAGCCGTCGAATGGCAAGAACAGCAGCAAAGCCACGCCTTGCAAGACCGAGCCCAGCAGCAAGGTGCGCAGCCCACCGATGCGGTCGCAAATGGCGCCCGAGACCAAGCGGCTGACAATGCCTGCGCCCAGCATCAAGGACAGCATTTCGGCACCACGGGCCGCACCAAAGCCCAAGTCCGAGCAATACGCCACGATGTGCACCTGGGGCATGGCCATGGCCACACAGCAAGCCACACCAGCCACAAACAACAGGCCTTGCGCCATGCCCACCGACAAGCCCATGGGACGCTCTGTGGTGTGCACCACCGTTTGGGCGCCCATGCTGGGTGGGGCCACAGGCGCCAGCGGCAAAGGCGGTCGCTGCCGCATGGCCAGGGCCAGCAAGGCCATGCCGCCACCACAGACCAAGCCCAACAACAAGTAGGTGTCTCGCCAGCCGATGGCGTCAATGCCACGTTGCGCCAAGGCCGGCCATACGGTGCCGGCCAAATAGTTGCCACTGGCGCAGACCGCCACCGCAATGCCTCGTCGCTTGTTCCACCAAAGCGCGGTGTCGGCCAACAAGGGCGCAAAGGTGACCGAACTGCCCAGCAAGCCCAGCATGAGGCCGTGGGCCAGGCTGAAGCTCAACAAACTGCCCGACATGCCGGCCCAGGTGAAGCCCAAACCGGTTCCCAAGGCGCCGATCAGCAAGGGGGTCATCACGCCGCGCCGATCGGCGAGCTTGCCCATCCACATGCCGCCCAAGCCAAAGCCCAGCATCATCAAGGTGTACGGAAAGGACGCATTGCCACGCCCCACGCCAAACTCGGCCTGGACCGCCGGCAACACCACCGCCATGACATACATGCTGGCGTTGCCCAAGGTCATCAGCGCCAGGGTGATGAGCAAGCGGCGCGTGGCGTGCGAGGAGTCAATCCATTCAGTAGGAGCGGCGGTGGTGGTCAAAGTCTGTCCTGTGGCAAAACATGCTCACGCCATTTGACAGCTTTCAGGGCTGGCTGGCAAGGCAAGCGGTGTGAACTTGGCGACTGACGTGACTGTTGCAGTGCAGCATGATGGACGTGATAAGGTTGCGGCCAACGCGTCAGAACAAGAACGCCAACACCCAGAAGGAGACCGCCATGAGCACTGCGCACGCCAACGACATCACCAGCACCATGATGCATGTGTCACTGTCGCTGAACCATTTGCTGGAGCGCGCCGGCACGCTGTTTGCCACCAATGAGATCGTGTCCCGCCTGCCCGACAAGTCCTACCGTCGGCACACCTATGGCGAGTACTACCAGCGCACCCGCAAGCTGGGCCAGGCGCTGAAAAACCTGGGCATGAAAACCGGTGACCGTGTGGCCACCTTGTGCTGGAACCACCACGCCCACCTCGAGGCGTACTTCGGCATTCCCGCGGCAGGTGGCGTCATGCACACCCTGAACTTGCGTTTGGCCGCCGATGAAATTGGCTGGATTGCCGCCGATGCCCAAGATCGTTTTCTGATTGTGGATGACATCCTGCTGCCGCTGTACCAGCAGTTCGCGCACCTGCACAAATTTGAAAAAGTCATCGTGTTCCCGTTCTCTGGCGCGCCGGTGCCCGAAGGCTTCATCGACTACGAAAAATGGCTGGCCGACACCGATGCCAGCCACTTCAGCTATGCAGCGCACCATGAAGACGATCCGGTCTCCATGTGCTACACCTCGGGCACCACAGGTCGCCCCAAAGGCGTGGTGTACTCCCACCGCTCCACCATCTTGCACACGCTGGTGGCCAGCCTGGGCGATTTCTGGGGCCTGCGCGGCACCGACGTGGTCTTGCCCGTCACCCCCATGTTCCATGCCAACAGCTGGGGCATGCCCTATGGCGCAGTGATGATGGGGGTCAAACTGGTGTTCCCGGGCCCGCACCTGCACCCCGACGATTTGCTCGATCTGATGCAGGTCGAGCCTCCGACCTTGTCGCTGGGCGTGCCCACCATCTGGATGAGCCTGATTCAAACCTTCGATGCCGCCCAAACCAGCCAGCCCGGGCGCTGGAAAATGCCCAAGGGCATGCGCAGCTTGGTCGGTGGTGCGGCCGTGCCAGAGGCCTTGATTCGGGCCTTCGACAAGCATGGCATCTGGATCCTGCAAGGCTGGGGCATGACCGAAACCTCGCCAGTCTGCACCATTTCCTACCCCAAAGCCGAACTGCGCGATGCGCCCATGGACGAACGCTACCGGCGCGCGGCCATGGCCGGTGTGCCGGTGCCCTTGGTGGACATTCGCATGCGCACCGAAGAAGGCACCGACGCACCCTGGGACGGCAAAACCATGGGCGAGATCCAAGTGCGCGGCCCCTTCATCACAGGCAGCTACCACCAAGTGCCGGTCTCGGAAGAAAAATTCACCCAGGATGGCTGGTTGCGTACCGGCGATGTGGCCGTGATGGACGAGATGGGCTTTGTGCGCATCACCGACCGCACCAAAGACCTGATCAAGTCGGGCGGCGAATGGATCAGCTCGGTGGACCTGGAGAACGCCTTGATGGCGCACCCAGCGATTGCAGAGGCCGCGGTGATCGCCATCCCCGATGAAAAATGGAGTGAACGTCCGCTAGCCTGCGTGGTGCTCAAGCCCGGCCAAAGTGTGACGCCCGCCGACTTAGGTAGTCACCTGATGAAGCATGGCTTTGCCAAATGGCAAGTGCCCGATCGCGTGGAGTTCATTGACGCGGTGCCGCGCACCTCCACCGGCAAGTTTTACAAACTGAAACTGAGAGAAATGTTCGCCTGATGTTTGATGTGCCAACCCACCCTGCGCATCCCGCGCTGATCTTGGACGACCGGACGCTGGACTACGCCACGGTCGCACAACAACGTGACCAGGTGGCCGCCGCATTGCAACGCGATGGCCTCAAGCCCGGCGATGTGGCGGCGATTTGCGCGGCCACGTCCATGGAATACGTCATCACCTTTCTGGGTTGTTTGCGCGCTGGCGTGGTCGTGGCCCCCCTGGCGCCCTCCTCCTCGCCCGCGCATTTGGCGGCGATGATGGACAACGCCCAGGCCAAAGTGCTGTTCACTGATCTGGAAACTGCTTCCCGCGTGCCTTCGCAGGCCACCCTTTCGGTGCCGCGTGTGGCGTTCGATGGTTCCAACGTTGGGCGCCCCTGGCTCGAATGGCTGGAGACCGCCAAGGCGCCGGCAGCCGTCACCCCCGAAGGCGACTGGCCTTTCAATTTGATTTACTCCTCTGGTACCACCGGCGTGCCCAAGGGCATCATTCAGCCTTACAGCATGCGTTGGGCGCAGCGTGACCGCGGCCGCATCAATGGCATTGGCGCGCAAACCATCAGCCTGATCTCCACGCCCTTGTATTCCAACACCACGCTGGTGACCTTGCTGCCCACTTTGGCGCTGGGCGGCACGGTGGTCTTGATGCGCAAATTCGACGCGCAACATTATTTGACGCTGGCCCAACAACACCGTGTGACCCACACCATGCTGGTGCCGGTGCAATACCAGCGGCTGATGGATTTCTCCGACTTTGACCGCTACGACCTGTCCTCGTTTCAGGCCAAGTTCTGCACCAGCGCGCCCTTTCGCGCCGAGCTCAAACGGGACGTGCTGAAACGCTGGCCCGGTGGCCTCACCGAGTACTACGGCATGACCGAGGGCGGCGGACGCTGTGAGTTGATGGCGCACTTGCATCCCGACAAGCTGCACACGGTGGGGAAACCAGCCGAGGGCCATGACATTCGTTTGATCGACGAAGAGGGCCGCGAAGTGCCCCCAGGCGAAAGTGGTGAAGTTGTGGGCAGCTCGGGCGCCATGATGAAGGGCTACCACCGGCTGCCGGAAAAAACCCGTGAGGTCGAGTGGTTCGACCCCAGCGGCAAACGCTTCATTCGCACCGGTGATGTGGGCCGCTTTGACGACGATGGCTTTTTGATCCTGGGCGACCGCAAGAAAGACATGATCATCTCTGGCGGCTTCAACATTTACCCCATCGACATCGAGTCCGAACTGCGTCAGCACCCGGCCGTGAAAGAGTGCACCGTGGTCGGCGCCCCTTCGCGCCAATGGGGCGAGACGCCGGTGGCCTTTGTGGTTCGCAACCCAGGGCACGACATCAGCGCAAGCGACTTGATGCAATGGCTGAATGCGCGGGTTGGCAAAACCCAGCGCCTGTCAGCCCTGGAGTGGCTGGAAGCCTTGCCGCGCAGTGAAATTGGCAAAGTTTTAAAAAGGGAACTGCGCGACAACTTTGCCGCCCAGCACCCCGAAATGACCCATTGATTTTGAAAAGGAATGAACATGTCATCTGCATTTTTGCGTCGTCGGATTTTCGCGCTCGCGGGCATTTTGCTGGGCGCCACAAGCTCGGCCTGGTCCCAGCCCGCAGCGACGCCCGCGTGACCGGACCGCCCCATCCAATTGCTGATTCCCTACCCCCCGGGCGGCAGCGCGGACTTGCTGGGCCGACCCCTGGCCATGAAGCTGCAAGAACGCTTGGGCCAGAACGTGGTGCTCGAATACAAACCCGGCGCCGGTGGCACGGTCGCCTCCCAAGCCCTGGCGCGTGCCAAGCCCGATGGCCATACCCTGATCCTGGTGCTGGCAGCGCATGCCATCAATGCCAGCCTGTACCCCAAGCTGCCCTACGACACGCGAAAAGATTTCGCACCGGTGTCGCTGGTGGCCAACTTGCCCATGATTGTGGCGGCCAGCAGTTCGTTGAAAGCCAATACCATTCCTGAGTTGATTGCGGCCGCCAAAGCAGCGCCAGGCAAGCTCACCTTTGGCTCGGCGGGCAATGGGAACACCGGCCATTTGGCGGCTGAGTTTTTCAGCGCGCAAGCTGGCATCAAAATGACCCATGTGCCTTACAAAGGAAGCGCCGGTGTGGTCAACGCCATGCTGGCTGGCGAGATCGACTTGACCTTTGACAGCATCTCCACCTCGTGGCCGCAAATCAAGTCGGGTCGCATGCGCGCCTTGGCGGTCACTGGCGAAAAACACGCCTCGATTTCACCCGATGTGCCCACCATGATCGAGGCTGGCATGCCTGGGTTTGTGATCAACGGCTGGTATGCCATTTTGGCGCCCGCTGGCACCCCCGCGCCCGTGGTGGAACGTTTGAGCAAAGAGATTGCCTCGGTCCTCACCCTTCCAGATTTGCGCGCCCAAATCATGGCCGGCGGCTATGAGCCGGTCGGCTCCACGCCGCAGGCTTTGAGCGCACACATCGACGCCGAGTTGACGCGCTGGAGCAAGGTTGTCAAAGACTCTGGCGCCAAGGTCGACTGACAGCGGTTGCCAAGCTAGGCATGGGGGAAACTCCTAAATCGGGAAACTCCTAATCGCCGGGCTCGGATTCTATGCAACGATGGTGATCAAACCAATGCGACGGACCGCCGTCGCTGATCACCTCACAATGCAAGTCTCTGACACTGTTTCTGCACCGTCCATCACAGACATTCCCTCCCTGCTCTCCGTACGCGGCGTCGGTGTTCGCTTTGGCGGCATCGTGGCCCTGGATGGCGTCAGTTTCGAAGTGCCCCAAGGCAAGATCACCGGCTTGATCGGCCCCAATGGCGCCGGCAAAACAACGCTGTTCAATTGCCTCTCGCGCCTGTATGAGTTCAACGAGGGAGAAATCACCTTCGATGGACATCCGCTCAAAGGAATGACCCGTCACCGCGCCGCCGAAATCGGCATTGGGCGCACTTTCCAAAATTTGGCCTTGTTCAAGTCCATGACCGTGCTGGACAACATCAAGGTGGGTTCCCATTGCCGCGCGCAAAAAGGCTTTCTGGCGCATGCCTTGCGCTGGTCTGGCGTGGCCAGTGAAGAGCAACGCATCCACGACGACGCCGAGAAGCTGATTGAATTTCTCGACCTGCAATCGGTGGCCCAACGACGCGTGTCCGACTTGCCCTTTGGCACGCAAAAACGCGTGGAACTCGGACGCGCCTTGGCCAGCAAGCCCAAGCTCTTGTTGCTGGACGAACCCGCAGCGGGCCTGAACCATGAGGAGGTTCACGCCTTGGGCGAGTTGGTGCAGCATGTGCGCGACGGCCTGCAAATGACGGTGCTGCTGGTCGAGCACCACATGAGCATGGTGATGAGCATTTCCGACAAAGTGGTGGCCTTGAACTTTGGCCGCAAGATTGCCGACGACGTTCCCGAGCGCGTGCGTCAACACCCTGAAGTCATTCAAGCCTACCTGGGTGGAGAAGCGGCATGAGCACCTTGCTGGAACTGATCGACCTGTCGGCCGGTTACGGTGCCTCCGATGTCATTCATGGCCTGAACATGAAGATCGAGGAAGGCAGCATCACCACGCTGCTGGGCTCCAATGGTGCGGGAAAAACCAGCACCTTGCGCGCCATTTGCAAAATGATTCGCACCCGCGGCCAAATTGTGTTCGAGGGTCAGCGACTCGATGGCTTGAGCACCGAAGACATTGTTCGCCTGGGCGTGGCCCATGTGCCCGATGGGCGCGGCACCTTCACCAGCATGAGCGCCGAAGAAAACCTGCGGCTCGGCAGTTACACCCGCAAGGACAAGCGCGCGGTGGCCGAGGACCAAGAGCGCATGTACACCTATTTTCCCCGGTTGAAAGAGCGGCGCCATCAGCAAGCCGGCACCTTGTCGGGCGGTGAACAGCAAATGCTGGCCATTGCGCGTGCACTCATGCTGCGCCCGCGCTTGCTGCTGCTCGATGAGCCTTCCTTCGGCTTGGCGCCCCTGATTGTGAAAGAGATTTTCGGCATCATGCGCACCATCAACCAGACCGAGAAGGTCACCATTTTGCTGGTGGAGCAAAACGCCGCCATGGCACTGGACCTGGCGCACCAGGCTTACCTGATCGAAACCGGCCGACTGGCCATGTCCGGCCCTGCTGAAGAACTCAAGCAAGACGAAGCGGTTCGTCGGGCTTACCTGGGCTATTGAGGCGCGCGCACCATGGAAACCTTCCTGCACCAACTCGTAGCCGGCATCGCCACCGGCGGCGTCTACGCCAGCTTAGCCCTGGCCCTGGTCATGATCTACCAGTCGACGCACCACATCAACTTCGCCCAAGGTGAGCTGGCCATGTTTGCCACTTACATGGCCTGGAGCATGGTCAATGCCGGCGTGCCCTACTGGATTGCCTTCTTCGGCACCATCTTGTTGGCCTTTGTGCTGGGGGTGCTGCTGCAAAAAATCATCATTCAGCCTGTTCAGAACGCGCCCGTGCTCAGCGTGGTCGTGGTCTTCATCGGCTTGCTGGTGATCTTCAACAGCCTGGCCGGATGGATTTTTTCTTACACCATCAAATCCTTCCCTTCCCCCTTCCCCAAAGAGGCGCCTTTTGGCATCAAGTTCATGTCAGCGCATGAACTGGGCTCGATTGGCGTCACCCTGGTGCTCTTGCTTTTGCTCTTCGCTTTCTTCCGTTACACGCCGCTGGGACTGGCCATGCGTGCTGCGGCGCAAAACCCGGTTTCGAGCCGCTTGGTGGGCATCCGTGTGGGATGGATGCTGGCCCTGGGCTGGGGTTTGGCGGCCGCCATTGGCTCGACCGCCGGCATGATGATCGCGCCCGTGGTCTTTCTGGAGCCCAACATGATGTCGGGCATCTTGCTCTATGCCTTTGCTGCCGCCTTGGTGGGGGGCATTGACAGCCCAGGCGGCGCCGTGTTCGGCGGCTTTCTGGTGGGGATTCTTGAAAACCTGCTCGGGGCTTATTTGATTGGCACCGAACTCAAATTGTCGGTTGCGCTGTTGCTGATCGTGACGGTGCTGACCATCCGACCGGCTGGCCTGTTTGGCAAAGTGATTGTGACCAGGGTATGACGACCATGAACAACGCCTCCCCCGCCTCGTCACTGAGCTTGCAGAAAGTGGTTTGGATCGCCTTGCTGCTCCTGGCCGCGTGTGCGCTGCCCTTTTTCATCAGCAATTACAGCGTGTTCCAATTTTCCATGGTGTTGTCTTATGCCATCGCCCTGGTCGGCTTGAACATTCTCACGGGTTACAGCGGCCAAATTTCTCTGGGCCATGGGGCCTTTTTGGCCATCGGCGCCTACACCACGGCCATCTTGATGGACCGCTATGAAATGCCTTATTGGGCCACCCTGCCGATCTCTGGCGCCATTTGCCTGGTCGTGGGCTTCCTGTTTGGCTTGCCCGCCTTGCGACTCGAAGGCCACTACTTGGCCTTGGCCACCTTTGCCCTGGCGGTGGCCTTGCCGCAGCTGCTGAAATTCAAACACCTGGAAGAGTGGACCGGCGGGGTTCAAGGCATTGTGATCATGAAGCCCGACGCGCCGATCACGTCCTTTGCCGGCCTGAGCATCAATTCCGATCGCTGGCTGTATTTCTTCTCCTTGCTGGTGGCCTTGATCATGTTCCTGCTGGCCTGGAATTTGTTGCGTGGCCGCATTGGGCGCGCCTTGATGGCCATTCGGGACCAACCCATTGCGGCGGCCTCCATGGGCATCAACACCCCCTACTACAAGAGCCTGGCCTTTGGCGTCAGCGCGCTGTACACCGGTGTGGCAGGCAGCCTGAGCGCGATCCTGGTGGCCTTTGTGGCGCCCGACAGCTTCACTGTGTTCCTCTCCATCACCTTGCTGGTGGGCATGGTCATCGGGGGCGTGGCCACCTTGCCTGGCGCCATTTTTGGCGCGGCCTTTGTGCAATTCATTCCGAACGTGGCCGACCAAATTTCAAAAGCAGCGCCCTGGGCCATTTACGGCGTGCTGCTGATCGGTTTCATGTACGTCATGCCCAGCGGCATTTACGGCGCCGTTCGCTTGGCCTGGTCCAAGCTGCGTGGCAGCCCCTGAACATTTTCCCGTTGTCCATTTTTGTCATAAGGATTCACCATGCAAAAAAGAAACTTCCTCCTGAGCTCCCTGGCTTTGGCTATTTCCTGCCAAGTCACCTCGGCCCTGGCCCAGAAGAAATACGACCCGGGCGCATCGGACACTGAAATCAAGATTGGCCAGACCATGCCTTACAGCGGCCCGGCGTCTGCATACGGGGTCATTGGCAAGGTGCAGGCCGGCTATTTCAAAATGATCAACGAGCAAGGTGGGGTGAATGGTCGCAAGATCAACTTCATCAGCCTGGACGATGGTTACAGCCCGCCCAAAACCGTGGAAATGGTGCGCCGTTTGATCGAGCAAGAAGAGGTGTTGCTGCTCATGAACACCCTGGGCACACCTCCCAACACCGCCATTCACCGGTATGTGAACTCCAAAAAAGTACCCCACCTGTTCCTGGCCACCGGCGCCTCCAAATGGAACGACCCCAAGCGTTATCCCTGGACCATTGGCTTCAACACCAACTACCACTCCGAGGGCATGCTGTACGCCAAGGACATTCTGAAGAACAAGCCCAATGCCAAGATTGGCGTCCTGGTTCAAAACGATGACTATGGCAAAGATTACCTCAGCGGCTTCAAGGAAGGCCTGGGCGACAAAGCCAAGACCATGATCGTTTCCGAAGTGACCTATGAAGTGACCGACCCCACCATCGACTCGCAAATCGTGACCTTGAAGGGCTCTGGGGCCGACACCTTTTTCAACATCACCACACCCAAGTTTGCCGCTCAGGCGATTCGCAAGGTGGATGACATCGGCTGGAAACCCACACACTACCTGAACCAGGTGTCGGCATCGATTGGCTCGGTGTTAAAGCCTGCGGGCATCGAAAAAGCTGTGGGCGTGATTTCCATGCAGTACATCAAGGACCCCACCGAAAAGCGCTGGGAGAACGACCCCACCATGAAAGAATTCATGGCCTTCATGAAGAAATATGTGCCCGATGCCAGCCCTGAAGACGCCAACACGACCTATGGCTATGCGGTGGCGCAGCTGATGGTGCACGTGCTCAAGCAAGCGGGTGACAACCTGACGCGCGAGAACATCATGAAAGTGGTTTCCAACATCAAGAACCACCAGATTCCCATGGCCATCCCTGGCGTGCTGGCCAACACCGCGCCCGATGACTTTGCCTTGTTCCAAATGATGCAGTTGATCAAGTTCGATGGCAAAACATGGGTGCCGTACGGCGAGCCCATGGCCGTCAAATAAAGAGCCCTGCGCTTATTCGACGCCACCTTCGGGTGGCGTTTTTCATGGGGGCTCAAAAAACCAGGCCACATTCAAAGATTTCAAACCGTTCATGACTTGCGTCAAAAAGAAGGGCGCGCTGTTCTTTGCCATGGAGAACACAATGCAGCATCCGCATTGCGCGTTCCAGGAGGTCCCGATGACCGAGCACAGTCCCCTCAGTGTTGAAGAACAGCGCTTGTTGCAACACCTGCGCAGCCATCGGCGACGCCACCGCGCGCAACGACAGCCGACACTGGAAGTCATGCCAGCATCCACGTTGACATGGGGGCAACGTTTCGCGGACAAAGTTGCGGCCACGGTCGGCTCCTGGCGATTCATCCTGCTGCAAAGCGCCTTGATCGTCAGCTGGATTGCGTGGAACAGCCAGGGCCCCAACCAAGCCTGGGATCCCTACCCCTTCATCTTGCTCAATTTGGTTTTGTCGTTTCAGGCGGCTTACACCGCGCCTGCCATCATGATGAGCCAGAACCGGCTCAGCGAAGTGGACCGATTGCGCTCCACCAACGACTATGAGATCAATGTCAAAGCCGAGTTGGAAATCGAGCTCTTGCACCAGAAGATTGATTTGATGCGAGAGCAAGACATCCGCAAACTGGAAGAGGCCTTGCTCAACCTGTCCCGCTTTATGGAAAGTCAGGCTGAAGGCTTGAAACCTCGCTGAGCTTCAAAGGTCGATCACCACATTGCCCACCACACGGCCACCCTCGACCGCCTCATGCGCCTTGACAATGTCGCTCAAGGCGAAGCGGGGGCCAATGCTGTGTTGCAGCTTTTGACCCAGCAGCAAGTCTTGCAATTCTTGCTGACAGCGTGCGCGGTCGGCCGGCTTCAGGTCATAGACCAGGAAAAAGCGCAAGTCGATGGAGGCATACAGGCAGGTACGGAATGCCAACGGGACTTCCAGCGCATTGGACCCGTAACACACCCAGACACCATGGGCCTTGAGTGCGCCCGCCGCCACATACTGGGTGGTGGTGGAGAGGTCCATGTCGATGATGGCGTCCAGCCCTTGGCCCTGGGTTTCGGCTTTGATCCGCTCAGCCACAGAGTCGGTTTTGTAATTCAGCAGAACATCCACACCCGCGCTCAAGGCATGGGCTTGCTTGTCTGCCGCGCCAGCGGTTCCGAAAACGTGCGCACCGCGCATTTTGGCCAACTGAACAATGTAGTGCCCCACCGCCGAGCCAGCACCCGTCACCAGCACGTTTTTGCCCTGCAAATCGCCCGCAAGGTGCACGGCTTGCAGCGCAGTCAACGCGGGAATGCCCAGGCAGGCACCGGCCGCAAAGTCGGTGGTGTCTGGCAAATGAACCGCCTGCGCGGCAGGCACCACGATCCATTCGCTGGCCGTCCCCATGGGGCGCAGCCATTGCGCATTCCAGAGCCAGACACGCTCGTTCATCCTCGAAGCAGGGACACCCGCGCCGACCGCATCAATCAAGCCAGCGCCATCGCTGTGGGGAACGATCAAGGGATCGGTCACAGGACGGGCTCTGCGAGATTTCACATCCGAGGGGTTCACACCAGAGGTTTTCAGGCGCACGCGCACCTCGCCAGGTCCGGGGTTCGGGGTCGGCAATTCGCCGACTTGCAATACTTCGCGGGCTTCACCGTTGGTGGCGTACCAGGCAGCTTTCATGGAATTTCCTTGGATTTAAAAATATCAGTCGGTGTTTGAATCAGAGAGGGGCCACAGAGGCGCCCTGAATGTTGTGGCGGGCCAAGGCTTGTGCAACAAAGCCGGAGGCTTTCATCTCTTGCACAAACTCACGCAGCATGACTGCTGCGGCCTCGCTGCGGCCTTTGGGCAAGCCCATGGCCTGCTGAATGACCATGAAGCGCCCCGGCAGCAGTCGCAAGCCGGGCAGGCGTTGCGCATCGGCTTGAAGCTGTTGTTTCACACCGGCAGCCACTTCGCAGTCTTGCGAAAGAAAGGTGTCGACCACTGCGGGGGAGCTTGGGGCTCGCACGATCTCGGCGTGCTGGATCTCTCGCGACAGAAACAAATCATAGGCACTGCCCTTGCCCACCACCAACCGATGGCCAGCACGGTCCACCTCGGCGTTGTCTTGCAAAGGCGAGCTTTCGCGCACCATGTAACTGCCTTCAATCAGGACATAAGGCGCGGTGAAATTCAGGCCCTGCCCGCGCAGAGGGTCAATGGCAAAAAAGCCGACATCGGCAGCTTCGGTGGTGACGGCTTCAACCGACTGGGCCGCGGTTTCAAAAACCACACATTCCAAAGCAACGCCAAGGCGATCGGCCAAGGCTTGCGCCAAATCGACAGACACGCCCTTGGCTTTGCCGGTCTGCAGGTCTTTGCCTGCCAGGATGGGATTGCCCAAGTTGATGGCGGCGCGCAAGACACCGCTGGGCGCCAATGCTTGAGGGGTTTCAGATGACAAAGTGTTCATCAGGAAAGCATAGCCTGATTTCAAGGGCACAAATTCACACGCGTGGTCTGCGCCAGGCTCTCGGAAAACCAGGCATCGATGCCCGCTTGTCGCTCTCCCTGGTACTGAATGTGTCCAGATGCATCCAAGACCATGCACAGGTCATGCCCTGGCACCAGCAAGGTGCCGGGCTGGGCACGCCAAAGCCGCCACAAAGTGTCCAGTGTGGCCTGGCTTTGGGCGCGGTCTTCGGTGGCATCCACATCCAGCGACAAAAGTTCTGCACGGTTTTTGGCGGCGTCGCCTGTGAACAGCACAGGTACGGGGGTGCCCGTCAAATGAAACAACAAGTGGCCGGGCGTGTGGCCGGGCGCTCCCACGGCTTGAATGCCGGGCAAAAAAACATCGCCGTCTTGGATGCGGTGCACACGCGGCGATTGCATCAACTCTTTCACGTAAAGCTCCGGCAAGGGGTTGAACCCCACGGGCTGGGCCGCCGCCCATGACAACTCCTGTGCACCGATCCAAATGCGCGCGTTGGGAAACAAGGTGAAGTTGACCGCATGGTCGTAATGCGCATGGGTCAGCAAGACATCGGTCACGTCTTCGGCAGCCACCCCGCGAAAATGCAGCTGTTGCGCCAGAACATGGCGCACACCAAACGAGCCCACATCCACCAGCAGCGTGCGGCCTTGTCCGCGCAGCAGGCTCAAGGTGCTCCAGCCTAAGCTGCCATGGCACACAGAGCGGCCGGGAAAGCCTTGCACAAGCACATCCAGTTGGTACATGGTGAGAAGTCTCCGCAGGGGTAAATCAGGATGGGCGATCTTGCCGCAAGTCCTAGAATTTGTACACCATGAAACTTTTCTTCTCCCCCACCTCCCCCTTCGTCCGCAAATGCCTGGTCACCGCTCACGAGCTGAACCTGGTGGACCGGCTCACCTTTGTGAATTGCAGCGCACACCCGGTGAACCGCGACCAAAGCATCATCGTCAGCAACCCCCTGGGCAAAGTGCCCACGCTGGTCACCGACGACGGTGTCGCCCTGTACGACAGCCGCGTGATTTGTGAATACCTCAACAGTCTGGGCGGCGGCACCCTGTTTCCCATTGCAGGTCCGGCGCGCTGGGCCGCACTGGCCATGCAATCGCTGGCCGATGGCGTGATGGATGCGGCCTTGTTGGCCCGCTACGAAACCAATGTGCGCCCCGAAGCTTTCCGCTGGAACGACTGGACGACGGGCCAGATGGACAAAATCGCCACTTCGCTCGGTCACCTCGAAGCTCATCCCGAACTGCTGACGCCTGCGGTGCACATCGGCAACCTGACCCTGGGCTGCGCGTTGTGGTACCTCGATCTGCGCTATGCCGATCTGGCCTGGCGCAACAAATACCCCCATGTGGCGCAATGGGCTGCCGCCTTCATGGAGCGCCCTTCCCTCAAGGGCAGCTGGTCTCTGCCAGCCTGACAGGCTCAGTCCACTCGGGCACCCGACTTTTTCACCACCTCGCTCCAACGCGGCATTTCGTTGGACAAAAACCGGTGGAAGTCGTCGGGCCCGAGAAAGGCCGGGTCGGCCCCTTGGTCCAGCATGCGCTTGCGAACATCGGGCTGGCCCAGCACCGTCTTGAACGCTTGGCCCAAGACTTCGACCGCCTCCTTGGGCGTGCCTGCAGGCGCCATGAAGCCGTAAAAGCCCACGACCACAAAGTCTTTGAAGCCGCTCTCATGCACCGTCGGCACCTCGGGCAAGGCGGCGTTGCGTTCACGGCTGGTGACCGCCAGTGCGCGTACCTTGCCTTGCTTATGGTAAGAAGCTGCCTGCGGGATGCTTTCCGCCATGAACTGCACTTGGCCAGCCATCAAGTCGGTGAACGCGGGTGCGCTGCCACGGTAAGGGATGTGGACCATGAAGAGTTGGGCCGCCGACTTGAACATCTCGGGGGCCAGGTGGCTGATGCCGCCATTGCCCGCAGAACCGTAATTGACCTGACCCGGGCGCTCACGCACATAGGCCGTGAATTCCTGCAGCGTGCGCACTGGCAGTTGCGGGTTGACCAACAAGGCCAGCGGCTGCATGGCCGTGCGCGCGATCGGCACAAAATCCTTCAAGGTGCCATAGGGCAAGCGGCTGTACAAGGCGGGATTGATCACCAGCACACCGGTGTTGGCCAGCATCAAGGTGTGGCCATCGGGGGCCGATTTCATGACCTCCTGCGCCCCCACGGTGCCGCCCGCACCGGCTTTGTAATCGATCAGCACGGGCTGCCCCAAAACCGCTTGCAGTTTGTCGGCCAACAGCCTGGCATGCAAATCCAGGGGGCCGCCCGCAGGAAAGCCGATCACGATGCGAATGGGCTTGGTGGGAAACGCCCAGGC
>CAINMN010000234.1 GCA_903850735.1 uncultured Burkholderiales bacterium
CGCGGGTGAGTTGGCACAAGCCTGGCTGGTCTGCGACCACCGCTTCATTCGCCGCTATGGCTTGGGGGCCGTGAAGCCTGCGCCGATGCCGCTCTCGCCCTGGCTGGGCAATGGCTATCTGGTGCGCGGCGCCACGCTTGCTGCACTGGCCGAGACTTGTGGTGTGGACGCCGCCGGATTGCAAGCCACGGTATCGCGCTACAACGCGCAAGCCCAGGCCGGTGTCGACGAAGATTTTCACAAAGGCGAAACGCCCTACAACCGCATCCAAGGCGATGCCACCTTTCCAGGCCCCAACCCCTGCATGGCGCCGTTGTCGCAAGGTCCGTTTTATGCGGTCCGGGTGGTCGCGGGCAGCCTGGGCACGTTTGCCGGTTTGCGTGCCAACGCGCACGCCCAGGTGCTGCAAGCCCATGGCGAGCCCGTGCCTGGCCTCTATGCCAGTGGCAACGACCAGTCCAGCATGATGGGCGGCCACTACCCCAGCGGCGGCATCACCCTGGGCCCTGCCATGACCTTTGGATTCATTGCCGCACACCACGCGGCGGAACACGCTTTACCCTGATTTTTTGGAGCCACCATGTATTACGAATTGGCCACCCTGACCTTGCCTTTCGGCACGGCCGCTCAAGCCGCCACGTCCGTCAAAACCTTCGCCAGCGATGCACAGGCGCGAGGCGCCTTGCTGGGCTGTTGGTTCACCGACATTGGCGTGCTGAACCAAATGCTGGTGCTGCGGGGCTTTGACAGCCTGGCCGATTTGCAAGCCGAGCGTTCGCGCACGCAGCACAGCAGCGATCCTTTCGGCTGTGGCGCCGTGGCGGTGTCGATGGAACAGCACAGCTACCAAGGCTTCCCCTGGATGGCGCCCGTGCGACCCAGCGCAGAAAGCGGCATCCGTGGGCCGGTGTACGAAATTCGCACCTACGGCATCCGAACAGGCGGCGTTCAACCCACCATCGATTTGTGGGCGCAAGCTGTGCCCGCGCGCCACAAAGTGTCGCCTTGCGTGGTGGCCATGGTGGCCTTGGATGGCCCCTTGCGTTTCACCAACATCTGGGCCTACCCCAGCCTGCAAGCCCGCAGCCAGGCCCGTGCCGATGCGGTGGCGCAGGGCATCTGGCCCCCCAAGGGCGGCCCCGCCTGGTTGACCACCGACATGACGTCCACCATCGCCATGGCCACGGCCACATCGCCTCTGCAATGACCTGCATGACGCAACGAAGCTACTCCTTGGCCTACCTCACGGTCGACACCTGCACGGTGCCCGAGGCCATCGACATTGCGGCGGCGCTGGGCTACGCCGATGTGGGACTGCGTTTGCGGCCCAACGCAGCGGGGGCGCCCCACCAAGCCCTGATAGGTCATGCAGACTTGCTGCGCGAAAGCCTGGCGCGCATGCGCGATACCGGCGTCGGGGTCTACGACCTGGAGATCATTCGCCTGGGCGACAACTTCGAGCCAGAGCACTACCGTGCGTTCTGGGACGTGGGCGCGGCCCTGGGTGCGCGTGCCGTCCTGGTGGCCGCCGATGACACCGACCGCGCGCGGTTGGCGCACAACTATGCGCGCTTGTGCGAGTGCATGCTGCCCTATGGCATGACCGCCAATCTGGAATTCATGCCATGGACGGCCGTGAAAAACTGCCGCGATGTCATGGCGGTGATCGATCTGGCAGGGCGGCCCGCCAACGCAGGTTTGTTGGTGGATGCCCTGCATTTCGGCCGCTCTGACACCACG
>CAINMN010000235.1 GCA_903850735.1 uncultured Burkholderiales bacterium
CCCGACACCTACAAAGTGTCTGCCACCGCCATTGCCGGCTACCGCTGTGTCGGCAGCCTGGTGTTGATCGGCCCGCAAGCCGCGGCCAAAGCCCGGCGCACCGGCGAGGCCATCGTGGCGCGCACGCGGCTGATGCTGAAAGACCTGGGTTGGCCCGACTTCACCCAAGCCGAGGTGCATCTCTTTGGCGCGGAAACACTGTATGGCGAACACGCGCGCACCGGTGACTCACGCGAGGTCATGGTTCGCATCTCGGTGTCCCACAAGCAGCGCGAGGCCCTGGAATTGTTTGCGCGCGAAATCGCGCCGGCCGGCACCTCTTGGGCACCGGGCACCACGGGGGCCTCTGGGGGCCGCCCTTCCCCTTCGCCGCGGATTTTGCCGCTGGCTTTTTTGCTGGACAAAGCGCGGGTGGCCGTGCACATCAGCCTGGGCGATCAACAGCATGCTGTGACCTTGCCGCTGCATCACGGCCAAGTGCGTTCTCCCGCTGCGCTGAGCTGGCCGCAGTGGCGCGAAAACGCCGAACCACAACAAAGCATTCCGCTGGAAGCCTTGGCCTGGGCGCGCAGTGGCGACAAGGGCAACATCTCCAACATTGGCTTGATTGCGCGGCGTCCTGAGTGGCTGCCGCTGATTGCCGAGCGCGTCAGCACCGAAGTGGTCAAAGCCTATTTTTCAAGCTTGATCCAAGGCACGGTCGAGCGGTTTTATCTGCCCGGACTGCAGGCCTTCAACTACGTGCTGCACGATGCGCTGGACGGCGGCGGACCTGCGTCCAACCGCGTGGACCCCTTGGGCAAAGGCATGGGGCAGATGCTGCTGGACCTGCAGGTGCGTGTGCCCCAGTCAATTGCGCGCGAGGCCCTCAGCGCACGAGCTGCGCGGCCAATTGCTGCAGACGATGCCCCGGTTGGGTGAGCGCCTCCACAATGCTGAAGTGGTTCAGGCCAGGCAGGTCTTCGCACACGGGCACCACTTTTTTACCCCAGGCTTTTTGAATCAGGTGGTTGTGGCGAATGAACTCTTCGCTTTCATCGGCACCGGCCACGCTCATGAAGCTGGCATGGCGTGGCGACGGTAACCACGCCGGGCTGGCCTGGTCCACATGGGCCTGCGTCAAAAGCAGCGAGGGCTGGACAAACGGCGTACGCATGACCGACTCCAGCTCATACAAACCCGACAAGGACAAGCCACGCGTTACCAGGTGCGCGGGTAAGTCTTTCGCATAGGCTTGCCATTGGCAAGCCATGATCATGGCCGCCAAGTGCCCGCCTGCAGAATGCCCCGCCACATAAATACGCTGCGGGTCACCACCCAAACGGTGAATGTTGCGGTAGGTCCAGGCGACGGCCTTGACCATTTGCATCACGATCTCTGGAATCGTGACGGCGGGTGCCAGCGCATAGTTGGGCACCACGGTCAACGCGCCCAAGTTCTTGAAAGCGGGGGCCACAAACGAATGCTCGGCCTTGTCGAGCGAGCGCCAGTAGCCGCCGTGAATGAACACCACCACCGGGGCATGGGCCTGCTCTGCCGGGAAAATATCCAGGCTTTCGTTGGGCCCCTGGCCATAGGCCACGTCCAGCATGCACCGGTGCGCCTTGCGTGCTTGCGCCGAGGTATCGCGCCAGCGGGCAAAGTGGGTCTCGTGTTCCGGCACCAATGCCCGGTTGTTGTACATGCGGTCGTACCAAGCGCCGTCGTGCTTTGTCATGTGGCTTTCCTCCAAGATGGCGTCTATCTTGTCACAAGCCTGAGAGGCTGGCAGTCAAGCCAGTTGCCTTTGAAACCTAGCGTAAACCCTTGGAAGCTCTTGATTGCGATCAATGTATTCTGTATACAGAGTACAAAATGCCTGCAGAACTGGTCAAACTTGAATCTTCACCGGACTTGGTCGACCAGGTCTATCGCAGTTTGCTGGACGCCATCAGCGATGGCTCCTTGCAGCCTGGCGAGCATTTGGCACAAGAAGACATTGCCCAGCGACTGGCCGTTTCCCGCCAACCCGTCTTGCAAGCGCTTCGCCTGCTGAAGAAAGACGGCTTTGTCGAGGATGCCCCAGGACGCGGGGTTCAAGTGACCCCGCTCAACCTCGACCAGATTGCCCAGCTTTACCAAGTCCGCGGGGCACTGGACGCCCTCGCCGCTCGACTGGCCGCCAGCCACCGCCATGCGATTGACCCTGCCTTGATCCAGCGCGGCCGACTGGCCAAGCAGCAGCGTGAGGTCAAGGCCATGATCGAAGCCGACCTGGCCTTTCACCAAGCCATTTACGACGGCGCCCGCAACCCCATGATTGCCCAGACGGCGCGACAACACTGGCACCACCTGCGCCGGGCCATGGGCGCAGTGCTGCAATCGACCCAGCAGCGCGAAACCGTCTGGGACGAGCATGCCGCCATTGCCCAAGCCATTGGGCGCGGCGACGGCGCGCTGGCCGCCGAGCTGATCGAACACCATGCACGCGAAGCGAGCCGTCAACTGACGTCGCGCATCGCGGACTCACTCCAATCCCCTCTCCATAAGGAATGACACCATGAGACTGACCCCCGAGCAAATCGCCCAGTTTGACCGCGATGGCTACCTGTTTTTTCCCGGACTCTTCACGCCGGAAGAAACCCAAAACATGAACGATGCGGTGCCCGAGTTGTACAGCCGGCGCGAAGCCTACAACGTGCGCGAAAAAGGCAGTGACGCCGTGCGCACCAACTTTGCCGCCCACATGTACAGCAAGCCCTTCGCCAAGCTGGCCCGCCACCCGCGCATGATTGAGCCGGTGGAGGACCTGTTTGGTGAAAAGCTCTACATGCACCAGTTCAAGATCAACGGCAAGATGGCCTTTGAAGGCGACGTCTGGCAATGGCACCAGGACTACGGCACCTGGCTCAACGATGACATGATGCCCACCGAGCGCGCCATGAACGTGGCCATTTTTCTGGACGATGTGAACGAGTACAACGGCCCGCTGATGTTCATTCCGGGCAGCCACAAAAAAGGCGTGGTCGATGCCAAGCATGACCTGACCACCACCAGCTACCCGCTGTGGACCGTCAACAATGAGCTGATCACCCAACTGGTGGAGCGCGCGGGTGGCAAGCAAGGTGGCATTGTCAGTCCGACCGGCCCGGCAGGCTCCATGATTCTGTTCCACAGCTGCCTGGTGCACGCCTCCACCAGCAACTTGTCGCCGTGGAACCGTGTGAGCGTGTACCTGAGCCTGTGCGCCGTGTCCAACCATGTGCGCCGCTTCAAGCGGCCCGAATACATTGCGCACCGTGACTTCACACCGATTGACTGCCTGCCCGATGACTGCCTGCTGAAAGACTACCCCGTTGACCTGCCCTGGAAAGACGGTATGCCTGCCAGCGCCCTTGAAACCTCCCTTGAAGAACTGAAGCTCGCCGCATGAACCTGCACCGCAAACTCCAACAACGCGCCGCCGAAAACCGCCCTGTCCGCATTGGCCTGATTGGCGCTGGCAAATTCGGGTCGATGTACCTGGCGCAAATTCCGCGCACGCCTGGCGTGCACCTGGTGGGCATCGCCGACCTCTCGCCCGCCAATGCGCGCGTGAACCTGGCCCGCGTGGGTTGGGCCGACGAACGCTTGCAAGCCAAGTCGCTGGACGAGGCCGTCAAGCAAGGGACCACCCATGTTGGCGACGACTGGAAGGCCCTGGTCAGCCACCCCGCCATCGACGTGATCGTGGAATGCACCGGCTCGCCCTTGCATGCGGTAGACCACATTCTGGAAGCCTATGCGCATCGCAAGCATGTGGTCAACGTCACGGTGGAAGCCGACGCCTTTTGCGGCCCCTTGCTGGCCACCCGCGCAGAAGCGGCGGGCGTGGTGTATTCCCTGGCCTTCGGTGACCAGCCCGCCCTGATCTGTGACCTGGTGGACTGGGCCCGCACCTGTGGCTTCCCCGTGGTGGCAGCGGGTCGCGGCCACAAATGGCTGCCCCATTTCAGCGAATCCACCCCCGACACCGTGTGGGACAACTGGGGCCTGACGCCTGAGCAAGCAGCGCGCGGCGGCCTCAACCCCAAAATGTTCAACAGCTTTCTGGATGGCTCCAAGCCCTCGATTGAAAGCACGGCCGTGGCCAACGCCACCGGTCTGGGCGTACCCAGCCATGGCCTGCTTTACCCACCGGCCAGCGTGGAAGACATTCCGTACGTGACGCGACCGATTTCAGAGGGCGGCGTGCTGGAGCGCAAAGGCATGGTGGAAGTGATCTCCAGCCTGGAGACCGATGGCCGTGTGATTCCCTACGACATTCGCATGGGCGTGTGGGTCACGGTGGAGGCCGAGACGGACTACATCAAGAACTGCTTTGAAGAATACAAAGCCCACACCGACCCCAGCGGTCGCTACTTCACGCTCTACAAACGCTGGCACCTGATTGGGCTGGAAGTGGGCGTGAGCGTGGCCAGCGTGGCCCTGCGTGGCGAGCCCACAGGCGTGGCCACCGGCTGGCAGGCCGACGTGGTGGCCACCGCCAAGCGCGACTTGCAACCCGGCGAAATGCTGGACGGCGAAGGCGGCTACACCGTGTGGGGCAAGCTGCTGCCCGCCGCCACCTCCAAGAAAATGGGCGGCGTGCCCTTGGGCTTGGCGCATGGGGTGAAAGTGATGCGCCCCGTCAAGAAAGGCCAAAGCCTGTGCTGGGACGACGTGGCCATGGACACCACCACCCATGCCTACCAACTGCGTCGCGAAATGGAAGCCGGGTACAGCTTCTAAAAAGGCGAGCCCAGCGTGCCTGAGCAGGCAAGGATGGCCGGGAAACTGGCCATCCATGCCCAGAAAAATCGGTTCAGACCGAAGTACCAAAACACCAGCCCATGAAACAGGGCGGCGATGGCGCAAAACGGCAGTGCCAGCAAGGGATGCAGCAAAGCCAGCGGCGAGAACCCTTCCCACAAGATGAAGGCCCAACTTCCCAGCATTGCCAGCCGAGGATGCCGAAAAAGACTGTGCTGCGGCAACGGCCCATAAACACCGCCATTCAAAAAAATCGTCAGGGCACGCCCTGAACGCCACTCGGGCCGCATCAGCTTCACCCAGCCTGACACAAAGTAAGAGCTGATGGCGTGGATGGTGACGTACCACAAGCCGGCCTTGGCAGCGAGTTCAGGCTCGAGCAACACGCGCAAGACCTCTTCGATCAGCAGGCCGGTCAGCACCACCAGGCTCATGAAGTCGCTGCCGCCATTGAAGGCTCCGCGCCAGCGAACCAGGATCAGCAAGGTGCTGACAAACAAAAACATGACCGCGCCCAGATTGACGCCGCTCACGCCCATAGAGACCACCACGCAGAGCCTCAGCCACAAATGGGTGGCGTGCCATGCTGGCGAATACAACTTGTCCAACAAGGACCGCATCCCAGGATTGCTCACCGGAATATCCGCCTGCTGGACTGACCAAGCCCAAATGCCGCGAGCGGAGGTCATGTGTTGCGTGCGCAAATACTCCACACACTGCAGTCCCAGGCTCCAGCAGAGCAGCCAGGTCATCCATTGCAGGCCTTGCTCAAAACTCATGCCGTGCACTCCGGGCTGCGCAACATGGTCTCGGTGGCTTCGATGCCTTGGGCGTTGGAGCGCTCCATGCGCACTTCGAACTGATAGCTCTGCCAAGCGCCCGCCCCAAGGCGGCGATCCAGGTCGAAGCGGACCAAGCGGTCCACCAGTTGGTAGGTCACCAGCTGTCGCGCGTCCTCGCCCTCGGGCAAGTCGTTCAAGTCATTGGCGAAGTGGTCGAGCAAATTCTGCTCTGCCAAGGCCAAATTGACATCGGTGTTGTGCACCAGCTGCCACAGACGCCGCGTTTTTCGGGGGTAGACCCAGTGCCAATCGGCCCATGAGGCATCTGGCCCAAGGTGGCGCACATACAGGTGCGGCACATAGCCCACCGCATGAAAGAACTTCCAGTTGGGGAAAAAAGCCCGCAGCAGAAAAAGCCAGGGCCCCCGAATGATTTTGCTGCTCCAACGCAAGGTCAGCAGCAACAGCAAAAAATACAGGGCAATCCAAACCAGTGTCAAGCGAGAAGACATGCGCCGAATCTTAGCGGCATTGCGCCCCACCCCCGTCATCGGAGGCGCAACGCGGCGATCTCTCCCGCAAGAAGCCAGCCCCTTCCCTCTGGTGATTGACGAACCCCAAGTCATGGAGGACACTAGCCAACAGTCTTGTTTCGTCCCGGGTCTTGATGTCGCATACTTGCTTGAAATGGCTGCTCTCCCTCTGGCTTGGGCTGGGCTTGACCACCGCTTCGGCCCAGACCTTTGTCATGCACTGTGACGTCGAGGGCACCATCCCCGCTCTGGAGGACCTGAAGCTCAAACCTGCGCAGGTCACCCTGGAAATCCAATCCCTGGGCCACAACCTTTTTTTGAAAATGAACGGCCCTGCCCCCTATGCGTTTTTCCTCAACACGCTGACCACTGAACAGTACGAGGGCAAAAACCTCACCAATGCCCAACGCATGGGCCTGCAAAACCGTCACATCAAAAACGGCGACATGCGGGAGGTTCGCATCACGCGCCAGGGCCTGGAGCTCAGTGGCTACAGCGACATCGAGTACCGCCGAAAAAAAGTGCGCATGACATTTGAAGGCACTTGTCACACCAACTGACGCGCTGCATTGACAGGAAACACCATGCACCCTCACCACCACGCCCAGCAATTTCCCGACAAACTGGCCTACGTGATGGCGGACAGCGGCGAGCGCGTGACCTACGCTCAACTGGAAGCCCGATCCAACCAATTCGCCCACTTGCTCAGAAGCCTGGGGCTCCAAGCTGGCGACCACATGGCGGTGCTGCTGGAGAACCATCCGCGCTTTTTTGAAATATGCTTTGGCGCCCAGCGGGCCGGCATCATCTTCACGGCCATCAGCACGCGGCTCAAAGCCAGCGAAACCGCCTACATCATTGACAACTGTGGCGCCCGCTTGTTAGTCACCTCGCAAGCCCTTGCCGCCTTGGCGGCTGAGATCGTGCCCCTGACCCCTGGCGTGCAGCACCGCCTGATGATCGATGGCACCACCGTGGGCCACCAAGCCTATGAGCCCTTGATGGCAACGCAAGCCATCACGCCGATTCCAGACCAGTCGGCTGGCGGCGACATGCTGTATTCCTCTGGCACCACCGGGCACCCCAAAGGCGTGTTCATTCCCCCCGATTCCTCCGATTACGATGCGCCAACATCGCTGATGGGCATCTGCCAAAACCATTTCGGCTTTGGCGCCAACAGCGTGTACCTGTCGCCCGCGCCGCTGTACCACGCAGCCCCCATGCGTTTTTGCATGAGCGCCATGCGATTGGGCAGCACCTGCGTCATCATGGAACATTTCGACCCAGAACGCTTTCTGGCCTGCGTCGAACAACACCGTGTGACGCACACCCAGTTGGTGCCCACCATGTTTGTGCGCATGCTGAAACTGCCTGAAGCAGAACGGCGGCGTCACGATGTGTCTTCGCTGCAGTTTGCCATTCATGCGGCCGCACCCTGCCCGATTCCGGTCAAGGAGCAGATCATCGAATGGTGGGGCCCCATCGTCTGGGAATACTATGCCGGTACCGAGGGCATGGGCATGACCTTGGTACGCTCCCCGGAATGGCTGACCCACAAAGGCACCGTCGGCAAAGCCGTGCTTGGCAAGCTGCGCATTTGCGATGAGCTCGGCGAAGAGGTTCCCACCGGACAAATCGGCACGGTCTACTTTGCCGAAGGCCGGCCCTTTGCGTACCACAACGACCCAGGCAAAACCCAAGAGGCCAGGAACGCCCAAGGCTGGACCACCCTGGGCGATGTGGGCTATGTGGACGAGGAAGGCTACCTGTACCTGACCGATCGCAAGTCCTACATGATCATTTCGGGCGGCGTCAACATTTACCCTCAGGAAGTGGAAAATTTGCTGGTCACCCACGACAAGGTGCTGGATGTGGCCGTGTTTGGCGTGCCCCACGATGAGTTTGGCGAAGAAGTCAAAGCCGTGGTGCAACCGCGCGACATGGCCCAAGCCGGACCCGCGCTGGCGGCAGAGCTGATCGCTTTTTGCCAACAACACCTGTCCACCATCAAATGCCCCAAGTCGGTGGATTTCATGGCCGAATTGCCCAGGCATCCCACGGGCAAGCTGTACAAGCGCCTGCTGCGAGACCGCTACTGGCCGCCAAAGCAAGGTAAGCTTGTCGGATGACGCACCCCCAACCTTTGCCATTGCCTGAAGGCATTCGCTCCTGCTTTGCGCAGGCAGTGAATGGCCTCACCATGCACTATCTAGAAGCTGGCCGTGCGGCCAGCGGTCAGCCGGCACGGCCCTGCCTGTTGTTGCTGCATGGTTTTCCCGAGTTGGCTTACAGTTGGCGCAAGATCATGCTGCCCCTGGCGGCCGCCGGCTTTCATGTGATTGCCCCCGACCAGCGCGGCTACGGCGCCACCACGGGATGGTCCGACAGTTATGACTCACCGCTCACACCCTTTCACATGCTCAACCTGGTGAAAGATGCCACGTCCTTGCTGGCCCAATTGAACATCGGCCATGTCCATGCCGTGATCGGACACGACTATGGCTCGGCTGTTGCGGGTTGGTGCGCCCTCACGCGGCCTGATATTTTTCAACGCGTGGCCTTCATGAGTGCGCCGTTCACTGGGGCGCCCACGGCCTTGAATGCCAATTTGAAAGTGATGGCCGCGCTCGAACAATTGCCGCAGCCACGCCATCACTACCAAGCTTACTATGGCACACGGGCCGCCAATGACAACATGCGATATGCCCCACAAGGCCTGCATGCATTCCTGCGCGCTTACTACCACATGAAAAGTGCCGACTGGCCAGAGAACCATCCCCAAGCTCTGGCCGCAGCATCCGCAGAGGAACTGGCTCGACTCCCGACCTACTACGTGATGCCAAGCGGCCTGGGCATGGCCGAAACGGTGGCGCCTCATCTGCCCAGTGCCAACGCCATTGCCACTTGCCGCTGGTTGCCCGATGCCGAGTTGTCTGTCTATGCCAAAGAATATGAGCGCACGGGCTTTCAAGGCGGCCTGCAGTGGTACCGCTGCGGCTTGAACAGCACCCATGCACAAGAACTCATGGCTTTGGCTGCGCAAAAGGTCAACCTGCCTGCATGCTTCATCTCGGGCGCATCCGACTGGGGCGTCTACCAATCGCCAGGCGCTGTGGACAAAATGCAGCAACAAACCTGCACAGACTTTCGCCTGCTCCGTTTGATTCCGGGCGCAGGCCACTGGGTTCAACAGGAACAGCCTGAAGCCGTCACGCAGACTTTGTTAAGCTTTCTGTCCTGATCCTCACTTTTCAGTCTGTCACCCATGAACTCATTGCCTGCCGCATTGCTCGCTTTTTCCCTCAGTTTGATGAGCGCTACCGCCTGGGCCGATGGGCAAAGCACCTACCAGCAAGTTTGCGCGGTTTGCCATGGGCAAGGGGCAGCGGGCGCCCCCAAAGCCGGTGACGCGAAAGCCTGGAAAAAATTGATTGCCGAAGGCCAAGTGCCGCTGACCGCCGATGGCTACATGGGTGTGCGCGCCATGCCCGCCAAGGGCGGCAAAGCCGATCTTGGCCTGGCTGACTTCGCAGAGGCCGTGGTCTACATGGCCAACCAATCCGGGGCCAACTGGAAAGCGCCCGATGCCGACATGCTAAAGAAAATGGAAGCGCGCATTGCGCAGAAAAACAAAGCCAAGGCTGGCAACGCCAAGCCTTGAGGACGTTTCAGGGGGCCATCGTCCAGACCAAAACTTGCTTGGCCACAAAGCCCAGCATGCCAAATGACAGCACCAGAAACAGGATGAAGGTGCCGAATTTGCCGGCCTTGGATTCACGCGCCAGCCGCCAAATGATGAAGAGCATGTAGAGCATGAACCCGGACACGCCAAAGGTCAGCCAGAACTGGGCAAATTGCTCTTCTGTCATGGCATCCAACGAGGGCTCATAGGCCCCCATTCTGGCTTATTTTTTCGGCAGAGTGCCGCCGCTTTTCACGCATTCATCCAGCGTTTTGAATTCGGTGAATTTTTTCGTGCGCTCGTAATGCGGGCTTTTCTCGTCGTGGCAAATGCCCGAGTCAGACTTCTTCACGATCGGGCCGGCAGCGGCTTGGCCGGCGGGCAAACGGCCGCCACTTTTCACACATTCATCCAAACTCTTGAACGGTGTGAAATTTTTGGTGTTGCCAAAGGATGGGCTGCTTTTGTCATGGCAAATGCCGGCGTCTGATTTCTTGACCACCGGGTCATTGGCGTGAACCGCCGTCAAGCTCAGGGCCAGGGACAAGGCCACACCGATGCGCGACAAACTGAAAGTCATGAGAAGCCTCCAAAGCAGGTAAGTTGGAAGCTTAACTCAAGTTTTTAGAAAGCGCGACTGGCAAGACCCCTGGAAAATGATCGCCAG
>CAINMN010000236.1 GCA_903850735.1 uncultured Burkholderiales bacterium
CGCGTCAAATATGGCGTCGACGAAGATGTGTGCAATGGCGATCATGCTTGCATCAGGCTGTCTGGCTGCCCCACCTTGACGCTCAAAGACAATCCCGATCCCCTGAAGGTAGACCCAGTAGCCACCGTGATAGAGGGTTGTGTTGGTTGCGGACTGTGCGGCGAAAACGCCCATGCCGCTACGCTGTGTCCTTCTTTCTACCGCGCCGAAATTGTTCAGAATCCCAAGTTGACCGAACGCCTGTTTGCGCGTTTGCAAAACGCCTTCACCCGGCTGTTGCAGCCTGCGTAATGGGCCCCAAAGAAATTCACCGATGACACAACCTGTTTCTATTTTGCTGTGTGCCTTAGGGGGCGAGGGTGGTGGGGTATTGGCCAATTGGTTGATCGATGTGGCCAGGCTTGCCGACTATCCTGCGCAAGCCACCTCCATTCCAGGTGTGGCCCAACGAACAGGCGCCACCACTTATTACCTCGAAATTTACCCCATCCCTCTCTTGCAACTGAAGGGCCAATTGCCCGTGCTGGGCCTGAACCCCTTGCCGGGCCGACTCGATGCCTTGGTCTCGTCGGAGTTGTTGGAAACGGCCAGGCAAATTGCCAATGGCCTTGCATCCAACGACCGAACCTGCGTCATCAGTTCATCTTCGCGCGCATTAACCACCGCAGAAAAGATGGTCATGGGCGATGGGCGGCGTGACGAAGGCGCACTTCTGGATGTCATTGCTGAAAACAGCTTGCGCCATCATGTGCTTGACATGGCCCATCTTTGCCAAGAAGCAGGCACCATGGTGAGTGCTGTGATGTTTGGAGCCATTGCTGCCAGTGGTTTGTTGCCATTTGCGCGAGTGCACTACGAAAGTGTTTTAGCGGGCAACAGCGCTTCGGCCAAAGCCAGTCTGCGCGGTTTCTCTTTGGCCTTCGAGCGCGTGAGCAAGCAGCGAGAGCAAACACAATATCTCGATCAGTTGTTAGCGCCACCACCAGCGCCTACATTGCCCACATTGCAAAACAGCGAAAGTGATTTTTCAGAACTGACAGCCAACATCGGTACCCAAACTCGCGTACCCCAGCAGGTTCTGATCGAGTTTCCACCCAGCCTTCATCACCTGTTTTCCTTGGCATATCAGCGAGTCCATCAGTATCAAAATGAGGCTTATGCCCAGTTGATGGTAGAGCGTTTGAAAAAGTTAAAACACATTGAGACATCTGCATCTGGCGGGTCTGCTGCGTGCCCTGTCACCACGGAAGCCACACGCTGGCTGGCTTTGTGGATGGCCTACGACGACATCATTCAAGTGGCCCACTTGAAAAGTCGGTCCCAACGCTGGGACCGTGTTTCGCAAGAGGTCAAACTCCAAGAAGGTGAACTGCTCAAGGTCTACGATCACTTCAAGCCTGGGGTGCCAGAGCTGGCCGCCATGCTGCCCATGTCGTGGGCGCAAGCGCTTCTCAAGTGGGATCGCCAGCGGGTTGCCAATGGCAAGGAAGCGTGGTCAATGCCCATCAAGCTAGCCCGACATTCGGTGCTGGGCATGCTGAGCCTTCGCTTCTTGTCGCTGTTGCGCGTATTCAGGCCATATGGTCACCGTTACATCACAGAGCAAGCCTTGATCGAAGAGTGGCTGCAAGGCATTGCCAGTGCCTGCGCTGTGTCTACCGATTTGGCTTTGGAAGTGGCTCGCTGCGGACAACTCATCAAGGGTTATGGCAGCACCAATGAGCGTGGCAAGGACAA
>CAINMN010000237.1 GCA_903850735.1 uncultured Burkholderiales bacterium
ACCACAAGGTCGCGCCGCCCAGCCGTGAGTCCATGAAGTCGAGCATGGAAGAGTTGATTCACCACTTCAAGCTGTTCACCGAGGGTTTCCATGTGCCCGAAGGCGAGGCCTATGCAGCGGTCGAACACCCGAAAGGCGAGTTCGTCATTTACCTGGTGAGCGATGGGGCCAACAAGCCTTATCGCCTGAAGATTCGCGCGCCGGGCTTTGTGCATCTGGCGGCCATGGATGAAATGGCGCGCGGCCACATGATTGCCGACACCGTGGCGGTGATTGGCACCATGGACATCGTGTTCGGGGAAATTGACCGATGAGCTCTCAAACTGTTCAAGCCGCCGCCTTGTCGGCGCAGACCCAAGCGCGCTTCGCACGCGAAGTCGCGAAGTACCCTGCGGACCAAAAGCAGTCGGCCGTGATGGCCTGCCTGTCCATCGTTCAGCAGGAGCAGGGCCATGTCAGCCCCGAGGCGGAGCTGGCGGTGGCCCACTACCTGGGCATGGCGCCCATGGCCGTGCACGAAGTCACCACCTTCTACAACATGTACAACCAGCAACCGGTTGGCAAGTTCAAAATCAACGTCTGCACCAACCTGCCTTGCCAATTGCGCGATGGCGGCAAGGCGCTTGCACACCTGTGCGACAAGCTGGGTGTCGAAGTGGGCGGCACCACGGCCGATGGCATGTTCACCCTGCAGCCCGGTGAGTGCATGGGCGCTTGTGCCGATGCGCCCGTGTTGCTGGTGAACGACCGCACCATGTGCAGTTTCATGAGTCATGACAAGCTCGATCAGTTGATCGACGGCTTGCGCAGCGCAGAGGGTCAGGCATGAACGTCCATCAAGTTCTCTCGCAGTTTCAGGCCCAGGGCCTGGAAACCTGCTTTCACGACCGCCACATCAACAGCCAGATTTACGCCGGCCTGAACGGCCGCAACTGGTCGTTGAAAGAATACGAGGCGCGCGGTGGCTACCAGGCCTTGCGCAAAATTTTGGGCCAGGACGGCGGCGAAGGTTTGACCCAAGACCAGGTGATTGCCACGGTCAAAGAGTCTGGCTTGCGCGGCCGTGGCGGCGCAGGCTTTCCCACCGGCCTGAAGTGGAGCTTCATGCCGCGCCAGTTCCCGGGCCAGAAGTACCTGGTGTGCAACTCGGACGAGGGCGAGCCGGGCACCTGCAAAGACCGCGACATTCTGCAGTTCAACCCCCACATCGTGATCGAGGGCATGGCCATTGCGGCCTACGCCATGGGCATCAGCGTGGGCTACAACTACATTCACGGCGAAATTTTCCAGACCTACGAGCGTTTTGAAGAAGCGCTCGAAGAGGCACGCGCCGCTGGGTACTTGGGCAACCACATCATGGGTTCGGGCTTCAACTTCCAGTTGCATGCGGCCCATGGCTTTGGCGCTTACATCTGCGGCGAAGAAACCGCGCTGCTCGAGTCGCTCGAAGGCAAAAAGGGCCAGCCGCGTTTCAAGCCGCCGTTCCCCGCCAGCTTTGGCCTGTATGGCAAGCCCACCACCATCAACAACACCGAGACCTTTGCGGCCGTGCCCTGGATCATTCGCAATGGTGGTCAGGCCTACCTCGAGTGCGGCAAGCCCAACAACGGTGGCACCAAGATTTTCTCGATCAGTGGCGATGTGGAGCGTCCGGGCAATTACGAAATTCCCATGGGCACGCCCTTTGCCAAGCTGTTGGAACTCGCAGGTGGCGTGCGCAATGGGCGTCAGTTGAAAGCGGTCATCCCCGGCGGCTCTTCCGCCCCCGTGCTGCCCGCCAACATCATGATGGACATCACGATGGACTACGACGCCATCTCCAAGGCCGGCTCGATGCTGGGCTCGGGTGCGGTCATCGTGATGGACGACACCCGTTGCATGGTCAAGAGTCTGCAACGCCTGAGCTATTTCTACCAGCACGAATCTTGCGGCCAATGCACGCCTTGCCGCGAAGGCACGGGCTGGCTGTGGCGCATGGTGGACCGCATTGAAAACGGTCAGGGCCGCGAGAGCGACCTGGCCTTGCTGGACAACGTGGCCGAGAACATCATGGGCCGCACCATTTGCGCCTTGGGCGACGCAGCGGCCATGCCGGTGCGCGGCATGCTCAAGCACTTCCGCCACGAATTTGAACACCACATCACGCACAAGACCTGCATGGTCCCCGCGTACGTTTGACACGGATAAGTACCATGGTTGAAATCGAACTAGACGGTAAAAAAGTAGAGGTCCAAGAAGGCTGCATGGTCATGCATGCGGCTGAAAAGGCAGGCACCTACATTCCGCACTTCTGCTATCACAAGACACTGAGCATTGCCGCCAACTGCCGCATGTGCCTGGTGGATGTTGAAAAAGCGCCCAAGCCCATGCCCGCTTGCGCCACGCCTGTGACGCAAGGCATGGTGGTGCGCACCCAAACCGACAAGGCCATCAAGGCCCAGAAGTCGGTGATGGAATTTTTGCTGATCAACCACCCGCTGGACTGCCCGATTTGCGACCAGGGCGGCGAGTGCCAGCTGCAAGACTTGGCCGTGGGTTACGGCGGCTCGGCTTCGCGCTACGAGGAAGAAAAGCGCGTGGTCTTCCACAAAGACGTGGGCCCGCTGATCAGCATGGAAGAAATGAGCCGGTGCATTCACTGCACCCGCTGCGTGCGCTTTGGCCAGGAGATCGCTGGCGCCATGGAGCTGGGCATGTCCCACCGGGGTGAGCACTCCGAGATCGAGAGCTTTGTCGGCGCCACCGTCGACTCCGAGCTGTCGGGCAACATGGTGGACATTTGCCCGGTGGGCGCGCTCACCAACAAGCCGTTCCGCTACAGCGCCCGCACCTGGGAGCTGAGCCGTCGCAAGTCGGTCAGCCCGCACGATGCCACCGGCGCCAACCTGATTGTGCAGGTGAAAAACCACCGCGTCATGCGCGTCGTGCCCCTGGAAAACGAGGCCATCAACGAATGCTGGCTGGCCGACCGCGACCGCTACTCCTACGAAGCGCTCAACAGCGACCAGCGCCTGACCGCGCCCATGCTCAAGCAGGGCGGCGAATGGAAAACCGTCGACTGGCAAACCGCCCTCGAGTACGTGGCCAATGGCCTGCAACAGGTCAAGAACACGCATGGCGCACACGCCATCGGCACCCTGGCCAGCCCGCACAGCACCGCCGAAGAGTTGTACCTCGCTGCCAACCTGACGCGCGCCCTGGGCAGCCAGAACATTGACAGCCGCTTGCGCGCGGCCGACTTCTTCCATGAAGGCGGCGTGCGTTGGTTGGGCACCTCGATTGCCGCGCTGTCCGACCTGCAGCGAGCCCTGGTGATCGGCTCCAACCTGCGCAAAGACCATCCTTTGCTGGCGCAACGCATTCGCCAGGCGGCACGCAAAGGCGGCCAGGTCAACGCCTTGAATGCCGTGGCGACCGACTGGGCCATGCCTGTGGCCCACAGCCTGTTGACCGATGCGTCCAACTGGGTGCAAGCCCTGGCCGACATTGCCGCCGCCATCAGCACGCACACCGGCGTGCTGGCCCCGGTGGCCGGCAATGCCGAGCAGCCGCAAGCGCAGGCCATCGCCAAGTCGCTCATGGGTGGCGAGCGCAAAGCCATTTTGTTGGGCAATGCCGCAGCACACCACGCCCGTGCTTCCAGCCTGTTGGCCCTGGCCAACTGGATCGGCGCCCAAACTGGCGCGACCGTGGGCTTCCTGGGTGAAGCCGCCAACACGGTGGGTGCACAACTGGTCGGGGCCTTGCCCGTGGCCAACGGCTTGAATGCCGGCCAGATGTTGCAAGCCGGCGCGCTCAAGGCCGCGCTGTTGCTCAACAACGAGCCCGAGTTCGACACCGCCGACGGCGCTGCCGCACGTGCCGCTTTGTCCGGCGCCGACATGGTGGTGACGCTTTCGCCCTTCAAGACCAACCTGGACATCAGCGACGTGCTGTTGCCCATTTCGCCCTTCACCGAAACCGCAGGCACCTTCGTCAACACCGAAGGCCGTGCCCAAAG
>CAINMN010000238.1 GCA_903850735.1 uncultured Burkholderiales bacterium
CGCCAGCGACTGCGCCTGCAAACTCACCAGCCGTTCCAGCGCCAACTTGGACACGGTGTAAGAAAAATAATCGGGGTTGAGGTTGAAGACCTTCTGGTCCAACACATGCACCACACTGGGGTCAACGTCATCGCGAGCGTGGCGCGGCGACGCCCGCCCCTCATGCAACACCGCCAGCCACTTGCCCAGCCGCATCGGCGCCATCAAATTCACGCGCATCTGCGCCAGGGCCAGGTCTTCCTGAAAGTCGCGGCCCGTGTCGGGCTCAAACAAGGAGGCGTTGTTCACCACGCATTGCAGCGACAACCCCGTCTTGGCCACCACGGTGTCGAACATGCGGCGGGTGGAAGCCTCATCGGCCAGTTCACCAGGCACGGCCATGGCCGACACGCCCAGCGCACGCACCTCCTCGCACAGCGTTTCCGCGGCTTGGGCCGATCGCAAGTAATGGCAGGCCACAGACCATCCCGCTCGCGCAAACGCCAGCGACATCTCACGCCCCAAACGGTGCGCCCCTCCCGTGATCAAGACCCAAGAAGCCATGCGACTGTCCTTGTGAACCCAAAACCGCCATTCTCCGTCATTGCGATGACACGCCAGAAAGAGATTTGCGACAATAGAGCCCTTGCTTTCTGGGCATTGCCATGACCACCCTTCTCACCGACGCGCAGCTTCCCTCTTCCTCGGCCTTCAAGATCGAGCGGGAAACGCACAAGCTGGAAAAGCGGCTGTGTCGCCAAATGGGGGAGGCCATCGTCGACTTCAACATGATTGAAGAAGGCGACAAGGTCATGGTCTGCCTCTCGGGCGGCAAAGACAGCTATGGCATGCTGGACATTCTGCTGAAAATGAAAGCGCGCGCACCGATTCATTTCGACATCGTGGCGGTCAACCTCGACCAGAAGCAGCCCGGCTTTCCCGAGCACATCTTGCCCGCGTACCTGACGCAGTTGGGCGTTGCGTTTCACATCGAGAACCAAGACACCTACTCGATCGTGAAAGACAAGATTCCCGAAGGCAAAACCATGTGCAGCCTGTGCAGCCGGCTGCGCCGGGGCATCCTGTACCGCGTGGCCGACGAGCTAGGGGCCACCAAGATCGCGCTGGGCCATCACCGCGACGACATTTTGCAAACCTTTTTCCTGAACATGTTTTTTGGCGCCAAGCTCAAAAGCATGCCGCCCAAACTGGTCAGCGACGATGGCAAGCACATTGTGATTCGCCCGCTGGCCTATGTGGCCGAGAAAGACTTGATTCGCTGGGCCGAGCACCGCCAGTTCCCCATCATTCCCTGCACCTTGTGCGGCAGCCAGGAAAACCTGCAGCGCAAGCAGGTGGGTGCCATGATTCGCGAGTGGGACAAAAAATACCCGGGCCGGGTCGAGAACATGTTCAACGCGCTGAAGAACATCGTGCCATCGCATTTGCTCGATGGCGAAAAATACAACTTCAAAGGCTTGCAAGCCACCGGCGTCGCCTTTGAAGACGGCGACACCGCTTTTGACACCGAGACCTTTCAGGAGCCTACGCTCCCCGGTCTCGCGGTCATCGCAAGTTCCTAAAAAAACCGTCATTGCGAGGCCCCGCAGGGGCCGCGGCAATCTCTCACCGCAGAGAGATCGCCGCGCTGCGCTCAATGGGATGGACGCTCCCACCTCTAACCGGCATCTATGTGCCAAAGTGGAAGTGTTAACACCACTTAAACGAGAAGGAGCGTCCACCATGAAGGTTACAACAATCGGCCTGGATTTGGCCAAGAATGTTTTTCAAG
>CAINMN010000239.1 GCA_903850735.1 uncultured Burkholderiales bacterium
AGGTCTTGAGTTTTGCCTTTTTTCTGTGGATAACTCAAGAGGTCAGCCAACGCATGTAGTTATCCACAGAAAAAAGGCAAAACTCAAGACCTGACCCCTTTCTCTTTCTCGCCCCAAGGCGTGAACCAAATAGCGGCGACAGTGGCCAGGCCATAAACTGCCATCGCGCCGGCGACCAGTGCGTAGTAGTGCCATGCTTCAGGCGTGCCATTGGCCAGCCATGAGCCCACCACAATGACCAGGATCAGGCGCAAGGTTGCGGCCATCACTGGTCCCAAGACTTTCCCGGAACCCTGGGACGCAAAGTAAAGGGTCAGGCCAAAGCCGAACAGCGGAAAGGCTGGCCCGGCCAGGCTGAGGTACTGGCTGGCCGACGCCAGCACTTGCGGGTCTTTGGAGAAGAGGCTGCTCCACACTTCTGGCACCAGCGACACAATCAAACCCACCACGCCCAGGTTCACAGCGGAGACGCCACCCGCAATCCAGGCCACACGGCGTGCGCGGGGCACTTGGCCGGCGCCCACGGCCATGCCCACCATGGGCACAGACGCCACGCCGATGCCAAAGGCAATTGGAATCAGCATGAACTCCAGGCGTTGACCAATGCCATAGCCAGCCAAGGCCTCGGTGCCCAAGCGCGCCACAAAGCCCGTGAAGACCAGGGTGGTCAAGACCGACTGCAAGGGCGACAAACACGCCAGTGCGCCCACCTTCAAAATATCGGCAAACATGCCGCGTTGCAATTGCACGCCTTGCAAACGCAGGACCAGCCGGCCTTGACCGGTCATCAAATACCAAAGCAAAAAGGCCGTGCCCACGCCCGAGGCCACGATGTTGCCAATGGCAATGCCTTGCAGTCCCAGCGACGGTGCAGGGCCGAGTCCGAGGCACAGCACGCCCCCCACCACAATTTGCAAGGCCGAGGTGATCAGAATCGTGACCGAGGGCACGCGCATGTTCCCGGTGCCGCGCACCACCGAGGCCAGGGCATTCATCAGCCAGACCAATGTGGCGCCGCAGAACAGGGTGCCGCCATAAGCCACGGCATCGGCCAGTACTTGGCCTTGGCCACCCAGCATGGCGTACAGGGCGGGGCCAAAGGTCAAGAACAAAAAGGTGTAGACCAGGCCCGCGTTGGCGCCAATCACGGTGGCGTGAAAGGCCAGGGTGCGCGCCCGCGCATCGTCGCCCGCGCCCAAGGCCCGGCTGACCGCAGAAGAAACCCCGCCCCCCATGGCGCCCGAGGACAGCATTTGGGTCAGCATGTTGAAGGGGAACACCAGGGCCATGGCTGCCAGCGGGCCGGTACCCAGCAAGCCGATGTACCAGGTCTCTGCCACGCCCACTGCAACGGCCATGGTCATGGCCAGCACGTTGGGTGCTGCCAGCTTGAGCAAAGTGGGAAGGATGGGGCCGCTGAGCAACGGGTGGTTGCTAGGGCGAGGGGGTGGAGCGCTGGACATGAACTCGCATTGGCAGGAAGTGCTGATGCGAGTGTATGAGGATTGGCCAAAGGCTGCAGGATAAGACCTGCAGCCTGGCCGACATCAAGCCGCGACGGCTTTCGCAGGCGCCGTGATGGGCGTGCGAATCAGGTAGTCAAAAGCGCTCAAAGCCGCCTTGGAGCCTTCACCGGCCGCAATCACAATTTGCTTGTAAGGCACGGTGGTGACATCGCCGGCCGCGAACACGCCAGGCAGGTTGGTGTGGCCCTTGGCATCCACCACGATCTCGCCGAACTTGCTCAACTCGACCGTGCCCTTCAAGAACTCGGAATTAGGCACCAAGCCAATCTGGACGAACACGCCTTCCAAGGCCACATGGTGGATTTGCTCGGTGGCGCGGTCTTTGTAGCTCAGGCCATTGACCTTCTGGCCGTCACCGGTGATCTCGGTGGTTTGCGCATTCAAGTGGATGCTGACGTTGGGCAAGCTCTTGAGCTTGCTGACCAGCACCGCATCGGCCTTGAGGGCGTCGGCAAATTCCACCAACGTCACATGCGCCACAACCCCGGCCAGATCGATGGCCGCTTCCACCCCCGAGTTGCCGCCGCCAATCACGGCTACGCGCTTGCCCTTGAACAAGGGACCATCGCAGTGCGGGCAGTAGGCCACGCCTTTGTTTTTGTACTCGGATTCGCCGGGCACGTTCACGTTGCGCCAGCGTGCACCGGTGGACAAGATCACGCTGCGTGCATGCAAGGTGGCGCCGTTGGCCATTTCCACGCCAATCAAGCCGCCGATCTCGGTGGCCGGCACAATCTTGCTGGCACGTTGCAGGTTCATGATGTCCACTTCATAGTGGCGCACCTGTGTTTCGAGCGCGGCTGCGAATTTGGGACCATCGGTTTCCAGCACCGAGATGTAGTTTTCAATGGCCATGGTGTCGTTCGTTTGGCCACCGAAACGTTCGGCCGCCACGCCCACGCGAATGCCTTTGCGCGCTGCGTACACCGCCGCCGCTGCGCCGGCAGGACCCCCACCCACAATCAACACATCGAAGGGCTCTTTCTCATTGAGCTTGGCAGCTTCGCGTTCATCCGATTTGGTGTCGAGTTTGGCGACGATTTCTTCCAAGCTCATGCGGCCCGAGCCAAACACCGCGTCGTTCATGTAGACCATGGGCACGGCCATGACCTGGCGGGCATTCACCTCGTCCTGAAACAGGGCGCCATCGACCACCACGGTGTTGATTTTCGGGTTGTAGATGGCCATCAGGGTCGCGGCCTGCACCACATCCGGGCAGTTGTGGCAGGACAAGGACATGTAGACCTCGAAATTCATGTCGCTGTCTAGCGCTTGAATCTGTTCGATCACTTGCGCATCCACCTTGGGAGGATGACCGCCGGTCCACAACAGGGCCAGCACCAGAGAGGTGAACTCATGTCCCATGGGGATGGCGGCGAAGCGCACGCCGCGGGTTTCGCCTTCCTTGGCGATCACGAACGAGGGCTTGCGCGCGTCGTTGCCCGTGGTGTCCACGCTGACCTTGTCGGACAAGGCGGCGATTTCCGTCAGCAGCTCGCGCATCTCGGCGGCATGGGGGCTGTCGTCCAACGAGGCGATCAGACGGATGGGGTGACGCAAATTTTGCAGGTAAGCCTGCAACTGGGTTTGAAGATTGCTGTCCAACATGGTGAACTCCTTGTAATGTCTCTGACAGAAGGGACGCACTTGTGGCGCATCCCTTCGAGCAGTCACACTGCCTTGGGTTTAGATCTTGCCGACCAGGTCCAGCGAGGGGGTCAGGGTCTTGGCGCCTTCGTTCCACTTGGCGGGGCACACTTGGCCGGGGTTAGCGGCGGTGTACTGAGCGGCCTTGAGCTTGCGCAGGGTCTCGGAGACGTCACGGGCGATTTCGTTGGAATGCACTTCCATGGTCTTGATCACGCCATTGGGGTTGATCACGAAGGTGCCGCGCAGGGCCAGGCCTTCTTCAGCGATGTGCACGCCAAAGGCGTTGGTCAGCTGGTGGGTGGGGTCGCCCACCAAGGGGAACTTGGCCTTGCCCACGGCGGGGGAGGTCTCGTGCCACACTTTGTGCGAGAAGTGGGTGTCGGTGGTCACGATGTAGACCTCGGCACCGGCTTTTTGGAACTCGGCGTAGGTGTTGGCGGCGTCTTCAATTTCCGTGGGGCAGTTGAAGGTGAAAGCAGCCGGCATGAAAATCAGCACGGACCACTTGCCCTTGAGCGACTCATTGGTGACTTCAACGAATTTGCCGTTGTGGAATGCCTGGGCCTTGAAAGGCTGGACTTGGGTGTTGATCAGGGACATGGTGTTTCCTTTGGGTTGGTTGATAAAAACTATCGAATGAGCAAAACTCATTGGGTTGAATCATAGGGGATCGCCAAGCCCCGCGTGATCGGAAATTTCTATGGTCTCAATAGCCATTCTTGCGTTATTTGGTTGCGCGCGCAACTAAATCGGCCTATGATCGTGCGCTATGACACGTAAGCTCGATCAAACCTTCACTTATCGCCTGCACCTGTTGCACAAGGTGTCGGACCATGAGAGCCACAAGGCCTATGTGGGCGAGGTGGGGCTGTCCATGAGCGAAGCCCGTTGCTTGGCCACGGTCGGCTCCTTTGAGCCGATGTCGGTGATGGACTTGGCGGACAAGGGCAACTTGAACAAGGGCCAGGCCAGCCGCGCAGCACAGGTGCTGGTCGACAAGGGGCTGGTGGCCAAAAAAGACAACCCGAACGATGCCCGCGGCGTGGCCCTCAGCTTGACGCCAAAAGGGCGAAAGCTTTGGGCGCCCACCATGCAATTGATCGAGGCGCGCAACCAGCAAATCTTGGGCTGCCTCAGTCCCGAAGAGCAGGCCACCCTCAGCCAATGGCTGGACCGCCTGGTGGCACACAACGTCAAAAAATAACGGAGAAGTTGCATGCACCGTCCTGCCACCGAGGCTCGGCCTTCCCTTTACTACCCCTACAAGGTGCACAAGCCCTGGCTCGCTTCTGAGCATGCCGCCCAGTCCCGCCATCCTGTGGTGATTGCAGGTTCGGGGCCCGCAGGTTTGGTCACAGCATTGGAGTTGGCAAGGCATGGCATCGCCAGCGTCATCTTGACAGCCGAGTTGCAGGTCTCGCAAGGCAGCCGTGCGATTGTGTTCACCCGCCGCTCCATGGAAATCTTGCAGCAGGTGGGGGTGGCCGATCGCATGACCGAGAACGGCTTGCCTTGGCGCTTCGGCAACTCGTATTACCGCGGCCAGCATGTGTTTCGCATGGAGGCGCCTCACGACGAGGATGACCGCTTCTTCCCGATGCTCAACATCCAGCAGCAATACCTCGAGGCGTACTTGCTGGAAGCTTGTGAGGCCAGCCCCTTGATCGAGGTGCGCTGGGGCAACAAGGTGACGCAAGTGAGCCAACAGCCTGACCACGTGGAAGCGGTCATTGACACGCCAGAAGGGCCTTACCCGCTGGAAGCCGGTTGGCTGATCGCCGCCGACGGGGGCCGCTCCGAGATTCGCAGCATGATGAACCTGCAAATGGAGGGCACCTCCTATGAAGGCTTTTTTGTCATCGCCGACATCAAGATCGACTTGCCCCTGCCCACCGAACGCCTGGCGTATTTCGATCCCGAGTGGAACCGCGGCAACACGATTCTCATGCACCGAGAGCCGCATGGCATTTGGCGTGTCGATTACCAATTGCCCAAGGGCGAGTCGCCCGAAGACGCCTTGCGTCCTGAGTCGCTGAAAGCACGCATCGACGCGCAATTGGCCATGATTGGTTTCGCCGGCAAGACCTGGGAGATGGATTGGAGCTCGGTGTATTCCGCCCGCACCTTGACCCTGCCAGACTATGTGCAGGGCCGTGTGATCTTCACTGGCGATGCCGCCCATTTGCTGCCGATCTTTGGCGTGCGTGGCGCCAACACCGCGTTTCAAGATGCGCAGTCTTTGGGCTGGCATTTGGCGTTGGTGTTGAAGGGCTTGGCCGGGCCGCGCTTGCTGGCCAACCACAGCACTGAGCGTGTGGGCGCTGCCCGTGAAATCATTCACGAGTCGGGCAAGAGCACCCGCTTCATGGCGCCACCAGCCGGCGGCTTCGCCCTCTTGCGTGATGCCGTGCTGTCGCTCTCGCTGACACAAGATTTTGTGCGCCCCTTGTACCACTGGCGAACCTCGCGCCCTCACGAGTACACGCACTCGATGTTGAACAGTCCTGACGATGACAACGGGCTGTTCACGGCGGGTCTGGCGCATGGCGCGCCGCCTCAAAACATTCGCCTGGCGGCCAATGACTTTTTACTGGACCACTTGGGCGGCGGCTTTGACCTGCTGTATTTCACTCAAGAACAAGCCGTACCCGCGCCCATCGTGCAAGTGGTGGACAAGGCGCGCGCGCGCGGCGTGCCCTTGCGCATCGTGGCCATTGGGGCTTCACAACCCGTGCAGGGCGCCGATGACACTTTGGCCGATGCGAATGGCCACTTTCGCCAGCGCTACGGTGTGTCCGCCAGTGGTGCCGCCTATTTGTTGCGCCCAGACCAACACGTTTGCGCCCGCTGGCTCAGCCTGGATGCCGACCGGCTGCAAGCGGCCCTGGACGCGGCCTTGCCCCAATAAGACAGGAGATCGCACATGCCTTCAGACAAAACCTTGAGCATCGACGGTCTTGAAACCGTTTACGACGCGCTGGCGCAGGCCATCGATGCGGCGGGGCCGGACAAAGCCCAACTGTTTCTGGTCAAGCTGGCCTTGTTGAATGCCAACGCCCTGGGCGATGCGGCGCCCTTTCTGGCGAATGTGGACATCGCGCTGCAAGACCTTTGAGCCGCGTTATTTCGTCAGAATCAACTTGCCTTGGCGCGTGGTTTGCAAACGGTAGATTTCGCCAAGATGGCGGATCAGCAAGACCGTTTCGCCATTGAGCAGTGTCTGGCTGTCCACCATGCGAGGCAAAGTCCCTTGGCGTTGGGGGGGCGTGGGCGTAGGGTGGCTCATGGTTGCCTGCTTTCTGTCACAAAGCCAATCCTGGAAAGCCCTGCGCGCTGCGCGGCCGTCATGGCCCAGGCCACTTGCTCGTAGGGTACTTTTTTATCGCCGCGAATGTACAGCTGAAGTTGCGGGGCCTTCTCTGCCGCTGTGCGCAAGCTGTCCTCCAGCAAGTCGGCTGGCACGTTTTTGTCCGCTAAAAAGTAATGCCCTTGCGCATCCACCGTCAGCTGTACAGAGTCGGTCAGTGCATGATTGGGGGTGCTGGCAACGCGAGGCAATTCCACTTTGACCGCTTGTTGCACCACGGGCAAGGTGATCATGAAAACCACCAGCAAAACCAGCATGACATCGACCAAGGGGGTCATGTTGATTTCGTGCATCACCTCATCGTTGGCATTGGAAGTGTCAAACGCCATGTGAGCCTCCAGCAGAGGTGCGGGTGCCTGTCACAAAGTAGGCGTGCAAATCATGGGCAAAGCGGCTCATGCGCGCGATGATGAACTTGTTGCCCCGCACCAAGGCGTTGTAACCCAGCACCGCTGGAATGGCCACGGCCAAGCCCAGGGCTGTCATGACCAAGGTTTCACCGATGGGACCGGCAACCGCCGCCATGCTGGCGTTGCCGGTGAGGGCAATGCTCACCAAGGCGTGGTAAATGCCCCAGACCGTGCCAAACAAGCCGACAAAGGGCGCGGTGGAGCCGATGGACGCCAGAATGGCCAGGCCATTTTGCAATTGGCTGGTGTAGTCGTCGATGCTGTTGCGCAGGCTGCGCGTGATCCAGTCGCTGATGTCGAGTCGGTCGTGCAGCTGCTTTTGCGCGGCTTGGTGATGCTCGGTGGCTTCTTGGCCTACTTGCGCCAGCGAATGAAAAAGATTGTCCGGCCGTTGGCTCAGGACAGCCAAGCCCTCGGCCAGGCTGGTGGCATGCCAGAACTGCTCGCTGTTCATGGCACTTTGTTTGTGGCGCCACACTTCGCGTGCCTTCACCACAATAACGCCCCAGCTCATCACGGACATGCTGAGCAGGGCCACAAGAATAAGGCGGGTGATGGCGTCACCCTGTGTCCAGACATGGGACAAACCAAAAGAGGGGATCATGAAAACTCCTGTCGAGCGAATGAGAAAAACAAATCAGTCCAGCACAAAACGGATGGGTATGTTGAACCACATGGCCTGCGCCACGCCATTGCGTTTGCCTGGGACAAAGCGCCAGCCTTGAACGCCGGCAATCGCGGCTTCGTCCAGCCTTGGGTAGCCACTGGATGTGCGAATTTCTGCCTTTTCTGGATGGCCATCGGCAAGGATCAGGACGCTCACCATCACTGTGCCTTGCTCGCCCATGCGACGGCTCATGCGAGGGTAGGCAGGCGGTGGGTTGCGAAGGTAATCCGCCTCACTGGAGGGAAGGGTGACGGTCTCGGCGGGAGCGGGTGGTGCGGTCTGGCTTGTCGGGCCGCTGGTTGTTTGCGTTGTATTCGTTTGTCCGCTGGTGGCCTGTGCTGGGGGCTCTGTGCCCTTGGCGGCAAGATCGGCACGACTTTCAGCCTGAGTGGCGTTGAAGGCGGGCGCAGAGGGTAAAGGGGCAGATCTCTTGACAACGTCCGCAGCACGCGCGACAGGCGCTGGCATCGGCGCGGGTTGGGCAACGACGTTTGCCAAAATCACAAGCTCTGGCGGAGGCGCCAGCTTCACGGCGTCCGAGGGCAGAAGGTGCCAAATACCGATGGCCCCTGCATGCGCCAGCAACACCCACAAGAAGGCAGGGCCCTGGCGAGACAGAGAGAAGCTTGCGCAATGTGGCTGCATCATCGAAGGGGGCTGAGCTTTTGCAAATAACCTGAATGCGCTGCATCGGGCGTGGGGCAGCCACACAAGGCCAATGCCATTTCAAATTCGTCGCGCAGCTGGCGCAGCACTTGGGCCACCCCACGCGCTCCCCCATGGGCTAAACCATAAATGGCCGGCCGTCCTATCAGGGCTGCGTGCGCGCCCATGGCCAGGGCTTTAAAGAGATCCGTCCCGCGCCGAATGCCGCCATCCACCAGCAATGTCGCCTGCGGGTAGTCATTGCGCACCAGCTTGGCAATCTCAGGCAGCAATTCCGCCGTGGCAGGCACCGTGTCCAGGACCCGACCCCCGTGGTTGCTGACCACGATACCGGCAACGCCAGCGTCCAGGGCTTGGCGAGCATCGTCAGAGTGGGTGATGCCTTTGAGCAAAATGGGGAGCCGCGTTTGTTGTCTCAGCCAATGCACATCAGGCCAGGTGGGGGCGCGGTGAAGCACGCCTGAGCACAGGCCCGGCACTGGCTCGTGTGAGGCACGCGCGCCATGAACAGCCCGAACGCCCGCAGGCAAAGTCAAGTCGTGACGGCGCTCGCGATCTCGCACCCCTTGCACCGGGGCATCGACTGTCAAGACCAAAGCCTCGTATCCCGCGCTTTCAGCCGCCTGAACCAAGGCACACAAGTCATCGCGCCTTGCTTGCCAATAGAGTTGAAACCACAGTGGGCCACGCATTGCCTCAGCAGCGACCCATGCCGCGACGTCTTGCAAAGGCGTGCTGGTTTGGTGCGACAGCACAAACCCGCAGCTTTGTGCGGCGGCAGCCAATGCCATGCCTGACTCGCCATCTGGGTGCGCCCAGCGTTGGTAGGCCATGGGGGCCACCAGCAAGGGCATGGGCCATGACTTCCCGAGCATTTGGCAGCGGGTGTGCCCAGCGCGCAAGTCTTGTAACACGCGCGGTCGCAGGCCCCACTGTTCCCATGCCGCATCATTGCGCCGCAAGGTCAGCTCATCGGCCGCGCCGCCACTGAAATACGCCCAGGCCGCGGGTGACAGCGCAGCCTGTGCCGCGCATGCATGGTCATGGACGTTGATCAAGGGTATCTGCATTTCCGTTGGCTTCGACTCAGGTACAAGCCCATTGGCGCAAAAGGTTGTGGTAAACGCCCGTCAGTGCGGTGGTCTCTGGGGTTTCACCCAACTGGGTGCGCAACTTCAAAAGGTTCATGTCCAGATCGAACAAAAGGCGCCTTTGCGCAGCGTCGCGAACCATGCTTTCAACCCAAAAGAACGAGGCCAAGCGCACGCCTCGGGTCACGGGCGTCACTTGATGCACGCTGCTGCTTGGGTAGAGCACGGCATCGCCCGCATTCAATTTCACGCGCTGGGTGCCAGCGGTGTCATGAATTTCCAATTCGCCACCGTCGTAGTCTTGCGGCTCAGAGAGGAAGACCGTACAGGAAATATCGCTTCTCAGCCATTGCTGGGTGTTGGGGTCTTTCAGGACAGCGCCATCAACATGCGGCCCATAAAAATTCTCTTGGCCACCATAACGGTTGAAAAAGGGAGGCAAGATTTTGTGAGGCAATGCGGCAGAGAAGAACATCGCGTCACGTTGCACCGCGTTCAGGATCAGCGCTTGTAGCGCGCGGGCCGATGCGCTTTGCTGCGACAACTGAAGGTTGTTCTTTTGAGATGCGGCTTGTGCGCCTGCACTGCGCTCACCTGCCAGCCAGGGGGCGTCATCACGCAGCGATTGGCGAGCTTGCGCGATTTCGGCAGGCGTCAGAATGTGAGGCAAGTGCAGCAGCATGCGCCGTCCTTAGAACAATGTTTTGAGGCTGAGCTCGATGCGCCGCGGTGCCCCAGGAATGTAAAAGCTTGTGTAGAGCTGATCGGCATAACGCCTGTTGCCCAGGTTGGTGACGTTGAGCTTGAGCAGCGCGTTGTCTGTCAGGGTGTGCTCCACCATGGCATCGACTGTGCTGAACGCGTCAGCCGTGTTCTCATTGACCAAGGCCGTTTGTTGGCTGCGGTAGGTCACGCCAGCGCCAGCACGCCACAAGGACGAAAGCCGGTAAGTGCTCCACAGGCTGGCGCTGTGTTTCGGGGTCAAGCCCGGCCGTGCACCTTGCGGCTTGCTGCCTTGTGCCGTTCCCTCGTCAATCCTGGCATCCGGAATCCAGGTGTGGTTGTAAAAAACTTCCCAAGGGGCTGTGACACGGCCTGCAAAATTGAATTCCATGCCGGTGGCGTGGCGTTTGCCAGACAGCAGGTAATTGTTTTCCGTGGGCTCGTCCAGGTTGCGCTCGTTGAATTTCTCCGAGCGAAACAAGGCCAGCCCCAGCAAGCCTTTGCGGTCAAACACATTGAACTTGGCCCCCACTTCAAAGTTTCGACTCTTTTCCGGGGGCGTGTTGAGCCACTTGAGGTTGTTGCCGCTGAGCGTGCCCGAAGCTGCGCTGGGCGTCCACTGGTAGGTGTCGCCCTGGGTGTTGTAGGACTGCCCCCAGGAGGTGTAGAAGGTGCTGTCGCTGTCAGGTTGCCACAACGCGCCCAACCGGGGGCTCCACAGGCTTTCGCTCATGTTGAAGGGTTGCTGGCTGAGGTTCAGGTAGTTGGCTTTGAAGTGGTCCAGTCGCAACCCGGCCACGATTTTGAAAGCCTGGGTCAAGCTGAGGGTGTCTTGTGCATACAGCCCCAGGGCCTGGGCTTTGAATGTGGCCATGGGAATGGCGGCTCGGGTGCCCGAAGCTACCGCGCCATCGTTGGGGGTGGCGGCGTTGGTCGGTGGGTTCACCAGTCCTGCCACCGTGCTGTTGTTGCGAAGGGCCTTTTCGTCATACAGGTCGACGCCCGCAATCATTGAATGCTTGAGCCCCCAGGCCTCGAAGCCTCCGGTGTAGTCTGATTGCATTTGGGTGATGTCGCTTTCGGCGCGGCGTCCCTTGGGGCTGCGGTTGATCACCGCTGAGGCGAAGTTCTCGAGCGTGGTGCCACTGGCGAATCGGGTGGCGCTGCCCAAGAGGTCACGCGCATAGTGGCCCTGCCTGAATTGGGTTTTGATTTGGCTGTCTTGTCCGAGTCGCCGAATGTGCGACAAGCTGCCGTAGGTGGTGTCCGTGCGCAGGCTGTCGCTGGCCAGGCCATAGTAATTTTGCGGGTCCAGCAAGGCGACGATCCGGCCATTCACCGTCAATTGAGGGTGGCTGTAAAGCGGGCGGCTGTCGGTCTCGAGATGGGAGAGGCCGACGGAATACTCGTCACGTTCGCCGATGCCCCAGCGGTAGGTCGGGGCAATGCCCTTTTTGTCGACCTTGGCGCCCCAGTTGTCGGCTTGGTGCGCCAGGGCGTTGATGCGCAACGCTGCCGATTCGCCTGTTTGCAGGTTGAAGTCGCCTGTCAGGCGGCGCATTTGTCCACTGCCGAGCGTCAGGTTGGCTTCGTGCTGGTCCATCAGAAAGGGTTGCTTGTTGACCTGGTTGACCACGCCGCCGGTCGAGCCCTTGCCAAACACCATCGACGCAGAGCCCTTGAGAACCTCAGCCCGGTCCAGGTTGAAGGTGTCGCGCTCGGTCATGGGCACGTCGCGCAAGCCATCCACATAAATGTCACCCGATTGGGTCAGCGAAAAGCCTCGCAATCGCACATCTTCCTCGCCCGTCTCTCCGGCCAGAAAGGTGATGCCCGACGTGGCCTTGAGCACTTCGCGAAAGTCATAAAGGTTGCGGTCACTCATCAGCTTCTCGGTCATGACGGTGACGGTTTGCGCAATGTCCTTGAGTTCCTGCCGGCCTTTGGCAATTCCCGATTGGCGCACCAGCAAGCTTTCTTTGGAGGCGGTCTCGGGCTCCGCTTTGTCTTTCACAGTCACAGTTTTCAGGGTGCTTTCGGCCACGGCCTGCGCGCTTGCCGAGGTTGGCGTGTTCATGGCGCTGGCCAGCAGCATGGCCGCCATGGGCAACAGTTTGGTAGACGTGCCACTGGGCACATGGGGAGCGTTCATGGTGATAGCGATTGAATTTTTTCGCCCGCAGGCGAGGGTTCAACAATGGCTGGCTATCACCCCCCAAGTCGTGGCCTGGGGGCGAATGGCTGGCTGACGAAAGGGGGCGGCGGCCTTACTTGAAGCCCACGCGGTCCAGCATTTGTTGCACCTTGACTTGGTGCATGCCCACCGCAGAAATGGGGATCAATTCGCTTTTGAACGTGCCACCGCTCATGGCTTTCAAGGCAGGGTTGTCAAAGCTCACGCCTTTGGCGACAGGCCATTCGTTGTTGCCGTTGGCGAAATGATTTTGCGCTGTAGGGCTTGCGAGGTACTCCAAAAAGCGGATGGCACTGTCGACGTTTTTGGCGTGCTTGGCCACTGCGCCACCTGCAATGTTCACATGCGTTCCCCAGCTCGCCTGGTTGGGAAAGGACACGCCGATTTTTTCGGTGACGGCACGGTCGGCCGGGTTGCTGGAGCGCATCAGCCGGGCCAGGTAGTAGCTGTTGGTCACGGCCACGCCGCATTCACCGGCCGCCACGGCCTTGATTTGGTCGGTGTCGCCGCCCTTGGGCGTGCGCGCCATGTTGTCGACCAAGCCCTTCAGCCAGGCCTCGGTTTTCACCGGACCCAGGTGATCTGTCATGGCGCCAAACAGGCTCAGGTTGTAGGGGTGGGAGCCCGATCGAATGCAGAGCTGGCCTTTGAGTTTGGGGTCTGCCAATTTTTCATAGCTGTCCACATCGGATTTGGCGTATTTGCTTTTGTCGTAAACCACCAAGCGGGCGCGCGTGGACAGGCCAAACCAGGGCGTGCCACCGTTTTCGGCCGCTTGGGCGCGCAATTGCGCCGGAATGGCCTCTTCCAGTTTGGCAGACTTGATGGGCAAGAACAAGCCATCCATTTCCGCACGCCACAAGCGCGATGCGTCCACCAGCAAGATCACGTCGGCTGGCGAGGCGGTGCCTTCCGCCTTGAGGCGTGCCAGGATGCCAGCGTCGTCGGCGTCCACGCGCTGAATGCGGATGCCCGTGGCTTTGGTGAAGTCGCTGTACAGCGCTTCATCGGTGGGGTAGTGCCGGGCGGAATAAATGTTGAGAATTTTTTCTTGCGCATGGACGGCGAAAGCCATCATGCTGGAGGCCAAGAGCGCGAGGATGCGGGGAAAGGAGGAGACCATGAAAAATCACTTTGTCAATCGAAGAAACTAAATGATAACGATTCGCATTTAGATTGTCAACGGGGTTGTTCTGAGATTCATCTGGCAAGCCAGTCTGCAGCGCCTTGGCCAGCCCAGCGACCCGTGGCCAGGCAGGCATTGAGCAAATAGCCGCCGGTTGGGGCCTCCCAATCCAGCATTTCGCCCGCCACAAAGACCCCTGGCATGTCTTGCAGCATCAAGGGCTCGGACAGGGCCGTGAAGGCAACACCACCTGCCGTGCTGATCGCTTCAGCCAAGGGGCGCGGCGAAGTGGCCGTCAAGGGCAGGGCTTTCAGGGCGGCCGCCACCTGGGCAGGATCGGACCACTGAGATTTGTCGAGCACCTCGTAAAGCAAGGCGGTCTTGGCCCCCGTCAGGCCCAAGCGACTCTGCAAGTGGCTGGACCAAGAGCGCGACCCGCGTGGGTGGCGCACTTCGGCGAGCACGCCATCCGCATCGCGACCGGGCAACAGGTCCAGGGTGAACCGAGCCTGTCCGTGCGCATGCACCAACTCGCGCAGGCTTTGCGAAAAGGCGTAGACCAGGCTGCCTTCGACGCCATAGCTGCTGATGACCATTTCGCCGCGCCGTGTTTCGGTGTGCCCGTGCACGTCGGTCACGCTCATGGCGATGGATTTCAAAGGGGTGCCCGCAAACTTGTCGCGCAAATGGGGTGTCCAGTCGATGTTGAAGCCGCAGTTGGCGCTCTCCAATGGCGCCACCGCAATGCCACGCGCTTGCAACCAAGGCACCCAAGCGCCGTCCGAGCCCAATTGCGGCCAGCTGCCGCCACCCAAGGCCAGCACGGTGGCTTGGGGCTTCAGGTGAATCTCTTGGCCCGCGTGCTGAAAGCGCATGCTGCCGTCCTCGTGCCAACCCAGCCAGCGGTGGCGCGTGTGCATGCGAACGCCTTGGCGACGCAGTCTGTGCATCCAGGCGCGAAGCAGGGGGGCGGCCTTCATTTCGGCCGGAAACACCCGCCCAGAGCTGCCCACAAAGGTGTCGATGCCCAAGTCGTGCACCCAGGCGCGCAAGGCGTCTGGCGGGAAGGCGTCGAGCAGGGCACGAAGCTGGGGTGAACGCTCGCCGTAACGCGTGCAAAAGCGCTCGAAGGCTTCGCTGTGCGTGATGTTCAGCCCGCCGATGCCGGCGCGCAACAGCTTGCGCCCCATCGAGGGCATGGCATCGTAAACCGCCACATCAAGTCCGGCCTGGGCCAGCGTTTCGGCCGCCATCAGCCCGGCGGGGCCGCCGCCCACAATGGCGACTTGAGGAGAAAGGGGTTCGGTCATGCAATTTCTTGGAAGGCGCTCAGATGGCTACTGTAAGGGCTTCTGCCGCTGAAGACGCGGTGCCATGGTCGATAATTCGAATCCTGTGACGATGAATTGATTCCGGGAGTTTGGATGTCCAGTGACTACCTTCGCACTTATGCGAAATCTGCCGATGCCAACGCATTCGCTGATGCAGCCCCTTTGACGGCCTTGCAAAAAGAGCTCATCGCCAAGGTCGATGAGCGCGGGGTGACCTGGGCTGAGCGTGCGTTTCAGCATGACCGGGACGCCAGCTTCCCAGCGGAAAACTTTCAGGACCTGAAAGACATGGGCTTTCTGGGCTTGTGTGTGCCCGAGCGTTTTGGCGGCATCGGTGCCGACTACCGCACCTACATGTTGGTGGCCTCACGCATTGGCTACTACTGTGGCGCCACCGCCAACACCTTCAACATGCACAATGCCAACGCCCTGTGGTCGGCGGACATGGTGGACAAGCTGGACCTCACGCCCGAACAGCGGGCCAGCCACGCGCACAACCGCCAGGTGCATTACGCCAACATGCTGGCGGGCAAGATTTACGCACAGCCTTTTTCCGAGGGCAGCGGGGCCGCTGCAGGACGCCATCCTTTTGGCACCCTGGCGACGCGTCGCGAGGGTGGCTGGGTCTTGAATGGCAAAAAGATCTTCGCATCCCTGTCGGGGGCTGCCGATTACTACGGCGTGCTGTGCACCGAAGATGTGGACAACCCCGGCATGGCCAACACCCTGTTTGTGGCGGTTCCCGCCACGGCACCCGGTTTGACCATTGTGGGCGACTGGGACCCCCTGGGCATGCGGGGCACGGTGTCGCGCACTTTGCTTTTGAACGACGTTCACATTTCGGATGAGGCGGCCCTGATGCCGCGCGGCGTCTACGCTCAAGCGGCGAGCCGCTTTCCGCACATGTTCATGACGCTCACGCCCACCTACATGGGCATTGCCCAGGCGGCGTACGACTTTGCGGTGGCTTATTTGCGTGCCGACATGGAGGGTGTGGGCGTGAAGCGGCGCATGTACCCGACCAAGCAGATCGCCATTGCAGAAATGTATGTGAAGCTGCAACAGGCTTGGGCGCTGTTTCACCGAACCACGTCCGAATACAAGCTGGATCCCTCGCGCAGCGAGCGCATGCGTGCCTTGGCCACGCAGTACACCGTGATGGACTACGCCGCCGACATTGCCTCTGCGGCGGTGAAAGTGTGCGGCGGGCAGGCCATGCTGAAAACCTTTGCGCTGGAACGCATGTTCCGCGACAGCCGTTGCGGTGCCCTGATGCTGCCCTGGACCGCCGAAATCTGCCTGGACCGTTTGGGCAAAGGCCTGCTTTACAACGAGGGCGAGCCGCGCGACGACGCGGTTTGATGCGGCTAGCCTACGCGGCGCACCTTCACGCTCTTGCCTTTGATGCGCCCTTGGTTCAGGCGTGCCACGGCCTGGTCGGCAATCTGGCGGTCGACCGCCACATAGGTTGAAAACTCGTTGACGTTGATTTTCCCGATTTGCTCTTTGGCATAACCCAGGTCCCCCGTCATGGCGCCGAGCACATCGCCTGCACGAATTTTTTCTTTGCGACCGCCGATGATTTGAAGCGTGGCCATGGGCGCCACCAAGGGGCCTTTGGCGCTGGGGGTCAATTCACTCAGGGGGTGCCACTGCGATTCGCGCCCTTGCAGCACTTCGATTTTGCCGACGTTGCCCATTTCGTCCAGGCTGGCCAGGCTCAGCGCCAGGCCCGCTGCATCGGCACGGCCGGTGCGCCCGATGCGGTGGATGTGCACTTCGGGGTCGGGCGTGACATCCACATTGATGACTGCCTCCAGTTGCGCAATGTCCAGCCCGCGTGCGGCCACATCCGTGGCGACCAGCACCGAGCAGCTGCGGTTGGCGAACTGCACCAGGACCTGATCGCGCTCGCGTTGTTCCAACTCGCCATACAAGGCCAGTGCGCTGAAGCCCTGGGCTTGCAACACCGCCACCAAATCACGGCATTGCTGCTTGGTGTTGCAAAACGCGAGTGTGGAGGTTGGGCGGAAATGGTTCAGCACTTGTGATACGGCATGCAGACGCTCGTTCGCTTTCACTTCATACCAGCGCTGTTCAATCTTGGTGTCAGCGTGTTGGGCTTGCACCTTGACCATCTCGGGCTGCTTCATGAACTGTCGGCTCAGCTTCTCGATGCCTTCGGGGTAAGTGGCCGAGAACAACAAGGTCTGGCGTTCGCTGGGGCACTGGCGCACCACGGTCGCAATGTCATCGAAAAAGCCCATGTCGAGCATGCGATCGGCTTCGTCGAGCACCAGGGTTTTCAGGCCGTCCAGGTTCAGGTGGCCGCGCTCCAAATGGTCCATCACTCGACCGGGTGTGCCCACCACAATGTGCGCGCCGTGGGACAGGCTCAGGGCCTGGCCGCGCAGCGGGACGCCGCCGCAAAGCGTGACCACTTTGATGTTTTCTTCGGCCCGCGCCAGTCGGCGAATTTCTATGCTGACCTGATCGGCCAGCTCGCGCACCGGGCACAACACCAGGGCCTGCACGCCAAAAAAGCGCGGGTTCAAATTCGCGAGCAAGGGCAGGGCGAAGGCGGCCGTCTTGCCGCTGCCGGTGGAGGCCTGCGCAATCAGGTCTTTGCCCAGCAGCGCCAGCGGCAAACTGGCGGCCTGAATGGGCGTCATTTGCAAGTAGCCCATCTGCTGAAGATTGGCGACGGTGGCGGGGCTCAGGGCCAGGGATTCAAAGGCGAGGGCTGGAGCGGCAGAGGAAGAAGTCATCCACCCATTATCAACCCCGGTCATTGCGAGGCCTCGCAGGGGCCGCTGCAATCCCTCTTCGGGGCAAGATCGCCGCGCTGCGCTAGCGATGACGGGAATCTAGGGTAAACCCCCGTCTTCCCGGTGGTTTACTCATCATACCATCTGACCAGTTTTAACCGGGAGGGGTATGGGAAAGTCGATTGCATTGTTTGGCGCAGGCGGAAAAATGGGCGTGCGTTTGTCCAAAAACCTGATGGGCTCCAGCTATGAAGTGCGCCATGTGGAAGTGGGGGAGGTCGGGCGCAAGCGCCTGAAAGACGAGTTGGGCATCGCCTGTTGCGAGGTGGATGACGCGCTCAAGAACGTGGATGTGGTGATTCTGGCCGTACCCGATACGCTGATTGGCCGCTTGGCAGCCGAGATCGCCCCCAAGCTGTCGGCAGGCACCATGGTGATGACCCTGGACGCTGCGGCGCCCTTTGCGGGCCATTTGCCCAAGCGGGACGACCTGGTGTACTTCGTCGCACACCCTTGCCATCCAACCATTTTCAGCCCCGAGGTCCATACCCCGGGCGCGCCGGATTATTTCGGCGGCGTCACCGCGCCGCAATCGATCGTGAGCGCCTTGATGCAAGGCCCCGAAGAGGCCTTTGCCTTGGGGGAAGACATTGCGAAAACCATTTACCAACCGATTCTGCGTTCGTACCGCGTGACGGTGGAGCAGATGGCCTTGTTGGAGCCGGGTTTGTCGGAAACCGTGTGCGCCACGTTGCTGGACGTGATGCGCGAGGCCATGGACGAGGTGGTGTCACGTGGCGTGCCCGCCGAGGCCGCGCGCGATTTCCTGCTGGGCCACATGACCATTTTGTCGGCGGTGATCTTCAAGCAGATCCCGGGACAGTTCTCGGACGCCTGCAACAAGGCCATCACCTTCGGCAAGCCGCGCCTGATGCGCGACGATTGGAAGAAAGTGTTCGACAAGCAAGAAATTGCCGACAGCATTGAGCGCATCACTTAAATTCCCATTCTTTGATTCACGTTTTTTACAGGAGACACAGCATGACATTTTCGAAAACATTTCGCTTGGCCAGCGTCGCCAGCGCCATCCTGCTGGCCAGCGCTGCTGCCAGTGCCCAAACCGTTCTGAAAATCGGCTACACCCCGACGCAGACTTCGCACTACGGCGTAGGCTCGACCGTGCTGTGCGATGAAATTGAAAAAGGCACGCAAGGCCGTTACAAGTGCCAACACTTCCCCAACGGTTCCCTGGGTGGCGAGCGCGAGATGATCGAGGCCGTGCAACTGGGCACGCTGGACATCGTCAACACCTCCACCGGCCCCGTGGGCAATTTTGTGCCCGAAGTGAAGATCGTGGACATCCCTTTCCTGTTCCGTGACTACGACCATGCACGCCGTTACCTGGACGGCCCCGGCCAGGAGCTGCTGACCAAGTTCCCCGCCAAAGGCCTGGTGGCCCTGGCCTGGACGGAAAACGGCTTCCGTCACATGACCAACAGCAAGCGCTCCATCGTCAAGCCCGAAGATGCTTCCGGCCTGAAGATGCGCACCATGGAAAACAAGGTGCACATGGAAGGCTACCGTGCCTTTGGCATTCAGCCCACGCCCATGGCATTTCCTGAAGTGTTTGGCGCATTGCAGCAAGGCACCGTCGACGGTCAGGAGAACCCGATCCCTGTGATCCTGTCTTCCAAGTTCTCGCAAGTGCAAAAGCATTTGTCGCTCACAGGCCACGTGTATTCGCCCGCGCTGTACCTGACCTCGCCGCGCGTGATGAACAAGCTCAGCGAGGCCGACAAGAAGGTGTTTTACGAAGCAGCCAAGAAAGCCACCGTGGCCCAACGCCTGAAGGTGAACGAGGACGAGGCCAATGGCATTGCCCAGCTTGAAAAAGAGGGCATGACCGTGGTTCGCAAGGTCGATGGCGTCGCCTTCCGTGAAGCCCTGCGTGCCACCTACGCCAACTACTCCAAAGAGTTTGGCGCCGACAACATCCGCAAGATTCAAGACTTCAAGTGAGTTCCCAGCGGATTCATGCCCGCTACTGGCTGGAAACGGGCGATGACCCGGCACGCGCTGCCGAGGTCATTGCCGGCGAGCAATCCAGTGGCACTTTTTTAAAGCTCGCGGCGGAAACGCCCGAGCTCAAAGCCCGCTCTGGCGCGCGTGTCGAGTCCTTGCAAGTGCTCGACCGTGTGGCCAAGCCCAGTTTGCCGGGTGGCATGACTGCGGACAGCTTCACCCAGTGCTTGCTTGAACTGTCTTGGCCTTTGGAAAACCTCGGGCCTTGCCTTCCGACCTTGATGGCGACCGTGGCGGGCAATTTGTTTGAGTTGCGGCAAGTCTCGGGCCTGCGTTTGCTGGACCTGCAACTGCCGCCCGCTTTCGCCCAAGCCTACCCCGGTCCAGCGTTTGGCATGGCCGGCACGCGCCAACTCAGTGGCGTGACGCAAGGCCCCTTGATTGGCACCATCATCAAGCCCAGCGTGGGCTTGAACCTGCAAGAAACCGCCGAGCAAGTGCAGATGCTGGTGGCGGGGGGCATTGACTTCATCAAGGACGATGAGTTGCAAGCCGATGGCCCGCACTGTCCCTTTGAAGAGCGCGTCAGCGCTGTGATGAAAGTGGTCAACCAGGCCGCCGACACAACAGGTCGCCGTGCGATGGTGGCGTTCAACATCACGGGCGAGCTGGACCAGATGAAGCGTCGCCACGACTGGGTGATGCAGCACCAGGGCACCTGTGTCATGGTCTGCCTCAACTCAATTGGCCTGGTGGGCATGACCGCTTTGCGCAAGCACAGCCAGTTGCCCATCCATGGCCACCGTGCGGGCTGGGGTTACCTCACGCGCAGCCCCGCCTTGGGCTGGGAGTTTGCCGCTTGGCAAAAAATGTGGCGCCTGGCCGGTGCCGACCATTTGCATGTGAACGGCTTGCGCAACAAATTCAGCGATTCCGACGAGGTGGTGGTGGCAGCTGCACGGTCTGTGATTCAACCTTTGTATCCGGATGCCGCCATGCAAGCCGTGCCCGTGTTCAGCTCGGCACAAACCGGTTTGCAAGCGCACGACACCTATGCCGCCCTGGGCAACGCCGATTTGATTTGCACCGCCGGCGGTGGCATTTTTGGGCATCCCAACGGTGTGGCTGCCGGTGTGACGGCACTGCGCGAAGCCTGGGAGGCTGCCATGCAGGGCGTCAGCTTGTCTGACTACGCCCAGACCCGACCTGCGCTGAAAAGCGCCTTGACTTTCTGGTGACGGCATGACCCCAGCTTCTCAAGAAGGGATGCCCGCAGGACGCCTGCTGGCGTACTACGGCGACGACTTCACCGGCTCCACCGACGTGATGGAAGCCTTCACGGCCGCGGGTGTGCCCACGGTCTTGTTTCTCGAACCCCCCAAGCCGGCAGACCTGGCGCGCTTTGCCGACATGAAATGTGTGGGCCTGGCCGGTCAGTCGCGGGGGCAATCGCCCGAATGGATGCGGGCGCAGTTGCCGCAGGCCTTCCAAGCCTTGTCGTCACTGGGGGCGCCGATTCTTCAGTACAAAGTGTGTTCCACCTTTGACTCCTCGCCCACGGTGGGGTCGATTGGGCAAGCCATCGACCTGGGGGTTGCCGAAACCCAAGCCCCATGGTCGCCCATGGTGGTCGGTGCGCCGCGCTTGCAACGTTACCAGGCCTTTGGCAACTTGTTTGCGGCGGCACTTGGGGAGGTCTATCGCATTGATCGGCACCCCACCATGTCCCGTCATCCGGTGACGCCCATGAACGAGGGCGACTTGCGTGTTCACCTGGCGGCACAAACCCCGCGACGCATCGGCCTGATTGATGTGGCACAGATCGCGCAAGGGCAAGCATCGCATCGGTTGTCGGCCTTGCAAGGGGAAGACCAACCCGTGGTGATGATCGATGTGGTGGACCTGGCGTCCCAAATTGAAGCCGGTCGCTTGGTGTGGGAAAACCGCGGGCCAGGCATTTTCAGCGCCTCTTCTTCCGGCTTGCAGTACGCCTTGGTGGCTTATTGGCGCCAGTTGGGTTGGTTGCCTGCAGAGCCGAGTTTGCCGGTGGCACCGCAGGCCGAGGCCATCGCCGTGGTGAGTGGCAGTTGCTCGCCCATGAGCGGTGCGCAAATTGAATGGGCGCAAGCCCACGGTTTTCATGTGGATCGGCTCGACATTGCACAGTGTCTGGACGAACGCACACAAGCGAATGAGTTGGCGCGCGTTGTGCGCGCCGCCTTGGCGGCCTTGGGTCGGGGCGTTTCGCCCGTCATCTACTCTGCGATGGGACCCGACGATCCCGCCGTGAAAAATTTTCAGGCCACAGCACGCGCTGCCAAGCTAGAACCTTCCAAGGCTGCCCATCGTATTGGCGAGTGCCTGGCCGACATCATGCAGCGCTTGTTGGATGCCTCCAATGTGCGCCGCGTTGTGGTGGCAGGCGGCGACAGCTCGGGCGCCGTGGCCAGCCATCTGGGCATTCAAGCCTTGACCGTCGCAGCGGGTTTGGCGCCGGGTGCGCCCCTGTGCCGTGCCTGGTCATCGCAAGCCGCACGCGATGGCTTGGAAATTGTGCTCAAGGGGGGGCAAATGGGGGCGGCGTCTTTTTATGGCGACGTCTTGCGCGGACACCTATGAGCACCGAACCCATTCAACGGCGCAAGCTGTATCAGGAGATCGTGGACCGCTTGATGCAACGCATCGAGTCCGGTGAAATCGCCGCAGGCGAGCAACTCCCTTCCGAGCGCGAACTCATGGAGGTGTATGGCGTGGGCCGTGTTGCGGTGCGCGAAGCCTTGCAAGAGTTGGCACGCTCCGGCATTGTGGAGATATCGCATGGCGAGCGCGCCAGAGTGGTGGTGCCGACTGCGCATTTGCTGATCGAACAAATTGCCGGTGGTGCGCGGCACATGCTGCGCATGCAGCCCGAAATGCTTGCGCACTTGAAAGAGGCGCGCCTGTTTTTGGAAACCGGCATGGTGCGCTGTGCCGCAGAGCGCGCCACGCCCGACGATGTGATGCGCTTGCAGCAACGCATCGAAGAGCACCGCGCCTCGATGGTGAACCTGGATCAGTTCATGAAACTCGACATGCTGTTCCACCGCGAGATTGCGCGCATTTCAGGCAACCCGATTTTTCCGGCCATTGTGGAAGCCTTGTTTGGCTGGGCCAGCGCCTATTACCAATCGATTGTGAGAGCGCCAGGTGCCGAAGCGCTCACTTTGGCCGAGCATCAGCGCATCGTGGACGCCATCGCGGCCAACGACCCGCAACGCGCCGTGCAAGCCATGGAAGAGCACCTCACCCGCGCCAACGCCCTCTACCGCCAAACCGGCGCCTGACCCATCACTGCATTGCGAGGCCCGAAGGGCCGCGGCAATCTCGCTCGGAAAAAGATCGCCGCGCTTCGCTCAATGGGATGGACGCTCCCACCTCTAACCGGCATCTATGTGCCAAAGTGGAAGTGTTAACACCACTTAAACGAGAAGGAGCGTCCACCATGAAGGTTACAACAATCGGCCTGGATTTGGCCAAGAATGTTTTTCAAG
>CAINMN010000240.1 GCA_903850735.1 uncultured Burkholderiales bacterium
CAGCGAGGCGTAGTAACCGGCCAAGCCCAGCATGGTGGCGGCAAGGCCCACCCCAATGCGGGCTTCGTTCATCATGTGGAACATGCATCGCAAGCCTTCGCCTGGGCGCCCCACCAGGTAGCCAATGGCGCCACTGCCCTGCCCGTCCAGACCGCCACCACGCACCTTGTACTTGCCTTCGCCAAAATTCAGCAAGGTGTTCACCGTGCCGCGCCAGCCGCATTTGTGGTTCAGCCCTGCCAGGGCCACATCGTTGCGCTCGCCGGTCAGCTGGCCTTCGGTGTTCACCAGTTGCTTGGGCACAATGAAAAGAGAGATGCCTTTGGTGCCGGGAATGGTCTTGCCATCGGCCCCAGGAATTTTGGCCAGCACCAGGTGAACAATGTTCTCCGTCAGGTCATGCTCGCCTGTGGAGATCCACATCTTGTTGCCCTTGAGGCGATAACGCGCACCCAGCGGGTCTGCCTCAAAATCGTTGCCATCGGGGACTGCGCGGGTGTCCACGTCACTCAGGGAAGAGCCCGCTTGCGGTTCGCTCAAGCACATGGTGCCAGCCCAACGCCCTGAGAACTCATTCAGGGCAAACACCTTCTTTTGCAACGCGCTGCCATGCGCCATCAGCAAATTGGCATTGCCAACGGTCAGCAGGCCACCCCCAATGCTGACGGAGGCGCAGGCAAAAAAGGCGTTGGCCGCTGATTCCACGCTGAAAGGCAGCTGCATGCCACCGATCTCGTAGTCTTGCGCTGCGCTCAGCATGCCCGAGGCCGCATAAGCCTCGTGCGCATCATGCGTGGCTTGCGGCAAGATCACCTTGTCGCCCACCATGCGCGGCTCTTCAGTGTCCACCGTGCGGTTGAAGGGCGCGTATTTTTCGCGCGCAATCCGCTCGCAGGTGTCCAGCACGGCATCAAAGGTTTCGCGTGAGTGCTCTGCGTAACGCGCACGCTCACGCAATTGTTCGACCTTCAGCCAGTCGTACAGCAAAAAATCAACGGTGGGGCGCAAGCTCATGCACGACTCCGAATAAAAGGGCCCAGCAAAACTCTTGCGCTTTGCTGGGCCAGGGACTACGCGTGGAGGTCAGCGTGGGGTCACAGAACCTCGAACACGCCGGCAGCGCCCATGCCGCCGCCAATGCACATGGTCACGGCGACGCGCTTGGCGCCACGGCGCTTGCCTTCGATCAGGGCATGGCCCGTCAGGCGCTGGCCGCTCACCCCATAAGGATGGCCCAGTGCGATGGCGCCGCCATTGACGTTCAAGCGGTCGGCCGGAATGCCCAGCTTGTCGCGGCAATACAGCACTTGCACCGCAAAGGCTTCGTTCAATTCCCACAGGTCAATGTCCTTCACGCTCAGGCCCAGGCGCGACAGCACCTTGGGCACGGCAAACACCGGACCGATGCCCATTTCGTCAGGTTCGCAGCCCGCGACGGCAAAGCCCAGGAAGCGTCCCAAGGGCTTGAGCCCTTTGCGGCTGGCCATGTCCTCGCTCATGATCACGCAGGCGCCTGCGCCGTCCGAGAACTGGCTGGCGTTGCCAGCGCTGATGGAGCCGCCAGCCATGGCCGGCTTGATGGTGCTGATGCCTTCTTTGGTCGTGCCTTCTCGCGTGCCCTCATCGCGACTCACGGTCACTTCCTTGGTCATGAGGCCCATGACTTTGTCAACGACGCCGGCTTTCACAGTGATGGGCGCAATTTCGTCGTCGAACTTGCCTGCAGCTTGGGCGGCACAGGCTTTTTGCTGGCTGCCAGCGCCGTACTCGTCCATGACGTCGCGGCTGATGTTGTAGCGCTTGGCCACTTGCTCGGCGGTTTGCAACATGGGCCAGTAAATTTCAGGCTTGTTTTTCAACAAGCCCGGGTCCTGGAACATGTGCATGTTCATTTCTTGCTGCACGCAGGAAATGCTTTCTACGCCACCAGCCACATAGGCGTTGCCCTCGCCCGCAATGATGCGTTGGGCGGCCAGGGCAATGGTTTGCAGGCCAGAGGAACAAAAGCGGTTGATGGTCATGCCGCTCACGCTGATGGGCATGCCTGCGGCCAGGGCGCATTGGCGCGCGATGTTCCAGCCGGTGGCGCCTTCGGGGTTGGCGCAGCCCATGATGACGTCTTCAATTTCGGCGGCATCGATGCCGGCACGCGCAATGGCGTGCTTGATGGCATGGCCACCCAGGGTGGCGCCGTGGGTCATGTTGAAAGCGCCTTTCCAGCTCTTGGCCAGCGGGGTGCGTGCGGTAGAGACGATGACAGCGTTGGTCATGGTGAGTCCTTCGGTGTGAATCAGTTGACGTTGTTGAAGGACTTGCCTTCGGCTGCGAGACGGGCCAGCAACGGGGCGGGCTGCCAGAAAGCGCCATCGTCCAAGGGGTTCTTGGCGAAACGGCTCATGGTTTGGGCCACGTTGAACAAGCCGACCTGGTCGGCATAAAGCATGGGGCCACCGCGGTGCATGGGGAAGCCATAGCCAGTCAGGTACACCATGTCGATGTCGCTGGCTTTGGAGGCAATGCCTTCTTCCAGGATGTGGGCGGCTTCGTTCACCAAAGAGAACACCAGGCGCTGAACGATTTCTTCGTCCGACACCTTGCGTGGCGTGATGCCCAGGTCCTGGCGATGCTTGGCAATCATGTCCTCGACCAGTTTGGAGGGAATGGCATCGCGCTTGCCGGCCTGGTAGTCGTACCAGCCCGCGCCGGTTTTTTGGCCGTAACGGCCGAGTTCACACAACAGGTCTGCGGTCTTGCTGTACTTCATGTGCGGCTTCTCTTGGTAGCGGCGCTTGCGAATGGCCCAGCCAATGTCGTTGCCAGCCAGATCGCCCATGCGGAAGGGCCCCATGGCGAAGCCAAAGCGTTCCACCGCTTTGTCCACTTGCTGGGGCGTGCAGCCTTCTTCCAGCAGGAAGCCAGCCTGGCGGCTGTATTGCTCGATCATGCGGTTGCCAATGAAGCCATCGCAGACGCCAGACACCACACAGGTTTTCTTGATCTTCTTGCCCACCGCCATGACGGTGGCCAGCACGTCTTTGGCGGTTTTCTCACCGCGCACGACTTCCAGCAATTTCATGACGTTGGCCGGGCTGAAAAAGTGCGTACCAATGACGTCTTGCGGGCGCTGGGTGAAGGATGCAATCTTGTTCACATCCAGGGTCGAGGTGTTGGAGGCCAGGATGGCACCCGGCTTCATCACTTCGTCCAGCTTCTTGAACACGGTTTCCTTGACGCCCATTTCTTCGAACACCGCTTCGATCACCATGTCGGCGTCCTTGATGTCGTCATAACTCAGGGTGGTGCTCAACAGCGCCATGCGCTCGTTGTATTTGTCTTCCTTGAGCTTGCCCTTTTTCACTTGGGCTTCGTAATTCTTCTTGATGGTGGCAATGCCGCGGTCCAGGGCGTCTTGCTTCATCTCCAGAATTTTGACGGGGATGCCGGCATTCAAGAAATTCATCGAGATGCCACCACCCATGGTGCCAGCGCCAATGACGGCGACCGACTTGATGGCGCGAACGGGTGTGGTGTCCGGCACATCGGGAATTTTGGAGGCAGCGCGCTGTGCCACGAACAAGTGGCGCAGGGCTCGGCATTCGGGGGTCAGCATCAAACCCATGAACAGCTCACGCTCGTACACCATGCCGTCGTCGAATTTTTTCTGGGTGGCGGCTTGAACCGCGTCCACGCATTTGGCAGGCGCCGGGAAATTCTTGGACATGCCCTTGACCATGTTGCGCGCGAACTGAAAGTAAGCATCGCCATTGGGATGCTTGCATGGCAGATCGCGCACGCGGGGCAAGGGGCGCACATCGGCCACGGAGCGGGCAAAGGCAATCGCCTCTTCCATCAAGGACTCGGCCGAGGCCGTGAGCTTGTCGAACAGCTTTTGGCCAGGCAGCATCGCCAGCATTTCGCTCTTGATGGGCTCGCCGCTGACAATCATGTTCAGGGCCGGCTCGACGCCGATCACGCGCGGCAAGCGCTGTGTGCCACCTGCGCCAGGAATAAGGCCAATCTTGACTTCAGGCAGCGCCACGCTGCAGCCAGGTGCCACCACGCGGTAGTGGCAACCCAGCGCCAATTCCAGGCCGCCCCCCATGGCCACGGTGTGGACTGCCGCCACCGCAGGCTTGGGGCTGTTTTCAAGTGCCAGGATCAGGCTCAAGAGGTTGGGGTCTTGAATGGCCTTGGGCGAGCCAAATTCCTTGATGTCGGCGCCGCCTGAGAATGCCTTGCCAGCACCGGTGACCACGATGGCCTTGATGGCGTCGTCGGCAATGGCTTTCTCCAGCCCAGCCATGATGGCCAGGCGCGTAGAAAGACCCAGACCATTCACGGGCGGGTTGTTGAGGACGATCACGGCGACGTCGCCCTGAACGGTGTAGTCAGCACTCATGAGAATTCCTTGAAAAAAGAATGGCAAACGACAAAAAAGAACGGTCGTTCTATTTTCATTTTAGAACGATAAAACAGAAGCCAACCGAGGGTTGTCACCAAGGCTCCAGCCATTCTTTTTGGAGATTTTGCTGGTTTTGCAAAGCCTGTGGCGTCCCCTCGAAGACGATCTGTCCACGCCCCATCACCAGCACCCTGTCGGCCAATGACATGGCCAGCGGCAGGTTTTGTTCCACCAGCAAGACGGCGACCCCCGATTGGCGCAAAACGCCCAACAAATGGGCCACACGTTCGACCAGCAGAGGGGCCAGACCTTCGGTGGGTTCGTCGATCAGCATCAACTGCGGCGAGCCCATCAAAGCCCTACCCAAGGCCAACATTTGCTGTTCCCCGCCCGAAAGCACCGCGGCGCGGGTGTGCTGCCGCTTGGCCAGCATGGGAAACAGCGCATACACCTCGTCAAACTGCCAACGCTTGGCATGGCTTGACTGAAGCTGGGGCAAGCCCAACACCAGGTTTTGATGCACCGTGAGGGTCGGAAAAACAGCACGGTCTTCAGCCACATAGGCAATGCCCTTGCGGGCAATCTCATGGGTGGCGCAATCCATCAATGAATCGCCTTGCCATGACGCCTCGCCTTGTGCAGGACACATTCCCATCAAGGCTTGCACCAGCGTCGAGCGCCCTGCGCCATTGCGCCCCAACAGCGCCACAATTTCCCCGGAGTGGACGCACAAACTCACGCCGCGCAAAACGGGCGTGTTCCCTTGTTGTGCATGAAGTGCTTGAACGCGCAACATTCAAGGCACCTCGGGCTGGGCAGACCCCAAATACGCAGCGCGCACGAGGGGGTTGCGTCGAATGGACTCAGGCGCGTCGTTGGCCACGATGCGCCCATCCACCAGCACAACGATGCGATCGGCCAGATCGAACACAACACCCATGTCATGCTCTACCAACAGCAGGGTCTTACCCTCGGTCATGTGCCGTATCAGCTTGACCACAAGGCGCGATTCACTGTGGCTCATGCCGGCGGTGGGTTCATCCAAAAGCAACAACGTGCTGTCTGCGGCCAATGCCAGTCCCAATTCAAGCGTTCGCTGATCGGCGTAGCTCAGGTGTTTCACCAGTATGTTCTGGTGAGCCGTCAATTGCAATTGCGTCAAAAGCAATTGGGCCTTTTCCTCAAGCGCAGCATGCTTTGACAGTGCGCGCCAAAAGCACAAGCCGATGTTGAACGAGCGCATCAAGGCACAGCGCATGTTGTCCAACACCGTCAGGTTGGGAAACAAATGGGTGATCTGAAAGCTGCGAGCCAGTCCCCGCTGGTGCAATTCTGAAGGGGTGCAACCTGCGATCGTTTGACCATTCAGAAAAATGCCCCCCCTGGTCGGTCTTTGGCGACCACTGATGAGGTTGAACAGTGTCGTTTTGCCGGCCCCATTGGGCCCAATCAAGGCCACCCGCTCACCGGGCGCAATCGTCAAATCCATGGGGCGCAGGATCTCGGTGTTGCCGATGCGGTAGCCCATGTCTTGGACTTGCAAGGCGGGCGTGTACCTCATGGTTGAAACGCCTTTGCCCTTTGAGCGTCCTGCGGGGGACGTAGCCACAGATAAAGCCCGGTGCCCATCAGCACCATGCAAGCCGAAACCCACCAGGGCGTGATGTCATGCACATCCAACACCCAGCCCATGCGCGTCAACTGGGGACCGAGCACCGACAGCTGTGGCAAGTGATAGGCCATTTCAATCAAGACCCCCATGCCTGCCATCACGCAAACCGCAGCCAAAAGGCGCAGGCCGAACACCCAACAGTGATGCCAAGACACGGACCTGCTCAGACTTTGACACCGTTGGCGCAGCCCCTCAGACAAGCCCCCGGGCACAAACATCACCACCCCCATGAACAACACCCCGACATACAGCATCCATGCGGGTGTGTAGGTGGACAGAAGTGACAAGCACAGCACCATCAGGACACCCCCCAGCAGGGGCCCCAGCAACAGTGAGCTGCCACCCAGGATGGTGAACAAGAGGTAACTGCCCGAGCGTTCTGCGTGAAGCATGTCGGTGGTGAAAATTTCATGGTTAAGGGCTGCCAGGCCCCCCGCAACCCCAGCGATGAAGCCAGCCAACAAAAAGGCCCCATAACGAATCACATGGGGGTTGTATCCCAGAAAGGCGACCCGCTCTGCGTTGTCGCGAACCGCATTCAACAGTCGCCCCATGGGGGTCTGCACAAAGCCCATGAGCAACAGTGTGCCTGCCACGTTGTAGGCCGCAATCAGGCCATACATCTGCAACGGAGAGGCCAAGTTCAGGCCCCATAGGGTCTGGCCGACCACACGGTTGGCACTCAAGCCCCCTTCCCCGCCGAAGGCTTCGGGCCACATCAGTGCAAGAGACCAGACCAACTCGCCCAGCCCCAGTGAAATCATGGCGAGGGCGGTGCCTGCCTTGCGGGTCGTGATCCACCCCAGCAACATCGCCAACAACAAGCCGGCCAAACCGCCCAGCAAGGGCACCAGGATCACAGGCAAGTGCAACTCGCCTGTGCCCATGAGTTTCAAACTGTGGATGACCAGAAAAGAACCAGCGCCCACATAGATGGCATGGCCGAAACTGAGCATGCCTCCTTGTGACCACAACAGCTGAAAACTCTGACAAATCAAAATAGCAATGCCCATCTGGCTCAAGAGGGTCAAGGCCGAACTGCTGGAAAAAAGCCAAGGGGCCAGACTCAGAACGCCCAGGGTGATGAGGGGCCATGCCCATGAGGGAAGCTTCATCTCAGGCGCCCCGCTGACCCATCAGGCCTTGTGCACGCAAGGACAACATCAGCACCATCAACAAGAAGGGCAGCACCGGCGCCCAAGGCCGAATCAGTGCAATCTCCAGGCACAGTGTTTGCACCAAGCCCAACACCAGCGAAGCAACAAATGCACCCATCAATGAGCCCAAGCCGCCAACCACCACCACCACAAAAAGCACGGAGCCAATGGTGGCGGCCATGCCCGGCTCGGTCACAAACAAATTGCCACCCAAAACGCCCGCCAACCCGGCCAAGGCGGCGCCACCCGCAAACACGCCCGTGAAAATCCGGGGCACGTTGTGCCCCAGGGCTTGAACGGCTTTGGCGTGGGTCAGCGCGGCTTGCAAAATCAAGCCAATGCGTGTGCGAACCAAGGCCAGCCAAAGCAACAACAAAACCACCGTCGCCATCGCCATGATGAAGGCGCGGTAGCGCGAGAATGGCATGTCATAGAAAGTGAACAAACTGCCCTGCAGCGTTTCGGGGATGAGGTATGACACAGACCCCCGCCCCCATACCAACTGCACCATTTCCAGCAGCAGAAAGGACAGGCCGAACGTCAACAGCAACTCGGCCACATGGCCCTGGCGGCTCACCCGGCGCAGGCCATAACGTTCAAACGCCATCCCCAGCAGGCCTACACACAAGGGGGCCCAAACCAGTGCCCACGCAAATCCCCAAATGTTGGCCAGGGTGCTGGCCAGGTAGGCCCCCGCCATGTAAAAGCTGGCATGGGCAAAATTGAGCACGCCCATCATGCTGAAAATCACGGTCAGGCCGGCACTGAGCATGAACAACAACATGCCATAGCTCAGCCCATTCAAGGCAGCAAGGAACAGGGACTCCATGGTGACCGCGCCGCAGGCAGGGTGCCCGCTGCGTGCAAATCTCAAGCCGTGGGCAGAACGTAGTCCGCCAATTGCTCGCGCAATTTGGTTTTCAACATTTTGCCGGTGGCGCCGATGGGGATGGCGTCCACAAACACCACGTCATCGGGGATTTGCCATTTGGCGGTTTTGCCTTCGTAAAACTTCAGCAAGTCTTCGCGGCTGACTTGTGCGTCGGGCTTTTTGACCACCACCACGATGGGGCGCTCATCCCACTTGGGGTGTTTGATGCCAATGCAGGCCGCCATGGCCACGGCGGGATGTGCCACGGCGATGTTTTCAATGTCGATGGAGCTGATCCATTCGCCGCCCGACTTGATCACGTCTTTGCTGCGGTCGGTGATCTGCATGTAGCCATCGGCGTCAATGGTGGCCACATCGCCGGTGGGGAACCACCCGTCCTGCAGCGGATCGCCCCCCTCCTGCTTGAAATACTCACGCACCACCCAGGGGCCTTTGACCAGCAAGTCGCCGTAGGCTTTGCCGTCATGCACCTGTTCTTGGCCTTCGTCGTTGACGATCTTCATGTCAATGCCAAAGATCGCACGGCCCTGTTTGAGGCGAATCTTCATTTGCTCGGCCTCGGGCAGTTTCAGGTGCTTGTTCTTCAAAGTGCAAAGCGTGCCCAGCGGGCTCAACTCGGTCATGCCCCAGGCATGCAGCACGTCCACGTTGTACTCTTCGCGGAATGCCGTGATCATGGCCGGCGGGCAGGCAGAGCCGCCAATGACGGTGCGCTGCAGCGTCGAAAACTTCAGGTTGCTCGGCTTCATGTGGGTCAGCAACATCTGCCACACCGTGGGAACGCCAGCGGCAAAGGTCACGCCCTCGTTCTCGATCAAGTCGTAAACCGATTTGCCATCGAGGGAGGCGCCCGGAAACACCAGTTTCGCACCCACCATGGCGGCGCTGTAGGGAATGCCCCAGGCATTGACGTGAAACATGGGCACCACCGGCAAGATGGCATCGCGTGCGGAGATGCACATCACATCGGGCAAAGCGGCAGCGTAGGCATGCAGGATGGTCGAGCGGTGGCTGTACAGCGCGCCCTTGGGGTTGCCTGTGGTGCCACTGGTGTAGCAGAGGCTCGAAGCGGTGTTTTCATCAAACTCGGGCCAGGTGTACTGGGTGGATTGGCCTTGAACCCAGGCTTCGTAACTGACCAAGCCCGGAATGCCGGTATCGGAGGGCAGTTGGTCGGCATCGCACAAGGCCACGTAATGGCGAATGGTGGTGCAGCGGCTGTGAACTTGTTTCACCAAGGGCAGAAAACTCATGTCAAAGCACAACACCTGGTCTTCTGCATGGTTGGCAATCCAGACCACCTGGTCAGGGTGCAAACGCGGGTTGATGGTGTGCAGCACCCGGCCTGTGCCGCTCACGCCAAAGTACAACTCCAGATGGCGGTAGCCGTTCCAGGCGAGCGTGGCCACGCGGTCGCCAAAACCCAGGCCCAGTTGGTCCAGCCCATGGGCGACTTGTCGTGAGCGTTGGGCGATGCCACCCCAAGTGGTGCGGTGTGTATCGCCTTCGACACGGCGGGAAACGATTTCCACATCACCGTGGTGTTTTTCGGCAAAGTCAATCAGCGAAGAAATCAACAGGTTTTGTTGTTGCATCAAGCCCAGCATGGGGAATCTCCTAAACAGAAAAAGGCACGCTCGTGCCGTCTCGCGCATTTTGCCCCAGACAGTCCCCCTTTTCGGCAATTGCCTGGTCAACGCCCATGGGATTCAAGAATGCCGACAATCAGGGGATGACATCTGCTGCCGTTGCCCTGCCCCTGACTTGGCTGAACCGCTTTGCCCAATTGGGGCCCACCTTTGGGACGCCGTGTGCCCCAACACCCTTGCCCGAGGCCCATTGGGTGGCTGTGAACCACCGCCTCGCGACCGATTTGGGTTGGCCCACCGACTGGCAACAGGCTGACGGCCTGCTGGACATTCTCACGGGCAACCGGGCCTGGGCCGACCATCCCAGCCTGGCCAGTGTTTACAGCGGTCACCAGTTTGGTGTCTGGGCAGGCCAATTGGGCGACGGTCGTGCGCTGTGGCTGGGCGAGTTGGACACACCGCTCGGCCCCCTGGAGTTGCAACTCAAAGGCGCAGGGCAAACCCCCTACTCTCGCATGGGTGATGGCCGGGCGGTGCTGCGCTCCAGCATTCGGGAGTTTTTGTGCAGCGAGGCCATGCATGGTTTGGGCATTCCCACGACCCGAGCTTTGGCTTTGACGGGCTCCAAGGGGCGCGTGATTCGAGAAACACTGGAAACAGCCGCCGTGGTGACCCGCGTCGCGCCCAGTTTTTTGCGTTTTGGCCATTTTGAGCATTTCGCAGCGATCAACCAGACCGAGGCTTTGAAAAAGCTGGCCGATTTCGTGTGCGCCGGCGAGCTGATGCCCTTGCCCGACCCCGACGCATTCCATGGCAATCCCTATGCAGCCCTGTTGCAGGCGGTGGTCGAGCGAACGGCAGATTTGCTGTCCCACTGGCAGGCCGTGGGATTTTGCCATGGGGTCATGAACACCGACAACATGAGTTTGCTGGGTTTGACGATCGACTATGGCCCCTTCCAGTTTCTGGACGGCTATGACCCCCAGCACATTTGCAACCACTCCGATTCGCAAGGACGCTACGCCTTTCAAAGGCAACCTCAAGTGGCGTACTGGAACCTCTTTTGTTTAGGCCAGGCCTTCATGCCCCTGGTGAACGACAGCGACCTGATTGTGAAGGTCCTGGAAACTTACACACAGCGCTTCTCCAACAGCCTGCTTGATCGCATGCGTGCCAAATTGGGCCTGACCCGCTCGCAAGCCGATGATGGAGCCTTGATCGATGACATTTGCCAATTGCTGGCAAGCGAGCACACCGATTACAGCATTTTCTGGCGCCGTCTCAGCCACGCGGCGCATGGCCTGGAAAACGGCCATCCAGCAGCGTTTCAACCCGTGACCGACCTGTTTTTGGACCGTCAGCGCTGGCAAGACTTGACCCTGCGCTTGCAAGCCCGCTGGGCAGATGAGCCGGCTGGCACAGGCGCTCGCATGTTGCAGCACAATCCCAAGATGGTGCTGCGCAACCATCTGGGCGAGCAAGCCATCCGCCAAGCGCAAGCGGGCGACTTCAGCGAAGTCCAAACCTTGCTCAAGCTCTTGTCATCGCCCTTTGATGAGCATCCCGGCCACGAGGCCTATGCCGACTTTCCGCCCGATTGGGCGTCTTCCATTTCCATCAGTTGTTCCTCATGAAGATCGAAAAAACCGAAACCGAATGGCGTGCCTTGTTGGCCGCAAAAAATGCCGAACCTGTGGCCTACGAAGTCACCCGCAAAGCCGCCACCGAACGCCCGTTCACGGGCCGCTATGAAAACCATTGGTTGCCAGGGCAATACGCCTGCATCTGCTGCGGCAACAAATTGTTCCATGCGGACACCAAATTTGATGCAGGCTGCGGTTGGCCCAGCTTTTACCAGGAGGCAGTGCCTGGCGCGATTCGCGAGATTGTGGACCGCAGCCATGGCATGATTCGCACCGAAACCGTCTGTGCGCAATGCAGTGCGCATTTGGGGCATGTGTTCCCCGACGGCCCAGCCCCCACAGGCTTGCGCTATTGCATGAACTCGGCCTCGCTGGAATTCAAGGCCGAAGACTGAGTTGCCATGAAGCTTTTTTTAGATTTTTTCCCCATTGTTCTGTTTTTTCTGGCTTTCAAGACCTTCGACATCTATGTCGCTACGGCGATCGCCATTGTGGCCACGGTGGCGCAAATTGCTTGGCTGCGCTACAAAGTGGGCCGTGTCGAGCCCATGCAATGGGTCAGCTTGGGGGTCATCGTGCTGTTTGGCGGCGCGACTTTGATCGCTCAAGATGAAAACTTCATCAAATGGAAGCCCACCGTGCTGTATTGGCTGATGGGCGGGGCCTTGCTGATCGGGCAATATGTGTTCAAGCGCAACTTGCTGCGCAGCCTGATGAAGGCCCAAATGGAGCTGCCGGACAAGGCTTGGGCCTTCATGTTGCACAGTTGGGCTGCATTTTTCAGTGTCATGGGGGTCGTCAACCTGTGGGTGGCATTTCAGTTCGACACCGAAACCTGGGTCAATTTCAAGCTCTTCGGCGGCATTGGCCTGATGTTGGTGTTCGTGCTGCTGCAGGCCGCCTACCTGAGCCGCTACATGAAAGAGGATTCCTCCTCATGACCATTCGCGCGCAAGACCTGGCCCAACGCCTGCAAGAGCGCCTCCAACCCCAGACGCTGGAGGTTTTGGACGAAAGTGCAGCCCATGCAGGTCATGTGGGCGCCAACGACAGCGGCCAAGGCACCCATTTCCGGGTCCGGATTGGCGGCCAGGCTTTCAATGCACTGTCGCGGGTGGCCCGCCACCGGCTTGTGTATGATGCGCTGCAAGATTTCATTGACCAGGGCGTTCACGCCCTGGCGATTGAGGTTGTTTCGGTGTCCTGAGCATTCCGCCTGACGCCCCCCCTGATTGAGACTCATCGAGAGAGACCCATGAAAAAGCAAATGATGTTCGCCGCCGTCGCTGTGGCAATGGCCACTGTGAGCCTGGGTGCATCGGCCCAGAACGTGGCGATCGTGAACGGCAAGGCCGTGCCCAAAGCCCGCGTGGAAGCCCTGGCACAGCAATTGGCCCGCTCTGGCCGCCCGGTGACCCCTGACATTGAAGCCCAGATCAAGGAAGAAGTCATTGCCCGTGAAATCTTCATGCAGGAAGCGCAAAAGCGCGGCCTCGATGCCACCGATGACTACAAAGGCCAGCTCGAGTTGGCGCGCCAAACCATTTTGATTCGCGAGTTGTTCGCCGATTACCAGAAGAACAATCCCGTGACCGATGCCGACATCAAGGCCGAGTACGACAAGTTTGTGGCAGCCAATGGCGGCAAGGAATACCGCGCCCGCCACATCCTGGTGGAAAAGGAAGAGCAAGCCAAAGCCATTTTGGCCAGCCTGAAAAAAGGCGGCAAATTTGAAGACATCGCCAAAAAGCAGTCCAAGGATCCTGGCTCAGGTGCCAACGGTGGCGATCTGGACTGGGCCTCTGCTGGCAACTTCGTCAAGGAATTCTCCGACGCCATGGTGGCGCTGAAAAAAGGCCAGACCACCGACGCCCCCGTGAAGAGCCAGTTTGGCTTCCACATCATTCGCCTGGATGACGTGCGCGAAGCGCAGTTGCCCAAGTTCGAAGAGGTCAAGCCGCAAATTGCCCAGCAAATGCAGCAGACCAAAATGAGCGAGTTCCAGCAGAACTTGCGCAGCAAGGCCAAGGTCGAGTAAATCCCGCAAGGGGACGCTGTTGCTGTCACACCAGATTGAGCTGCTGTCCCCTGCGCGCGATGCCGACATTGGCATCGCCGCGATCCATCACGGTGCCGATGCCGTCTACATCGGCGCACCCGCCTTTGGCGCCCGCGCCAGCGCCAGCAACGACTTGCGCGACATTGAACGCCTGTGTCGCGAAGCCCACCGATTTCACAGCCGCATCTTCATCACGCTCAACACCATCTTGCGCGATGACGAACTCGAGCCTGCACGCCAACTGGCATGGGACGTCTACAACGCTGGCGCCGATGTCCTGATCGTCCAAGACATGGGCTTGCTGGAATTGGATTTACCCCCGATCCAGCTGCATGCCAGCACCCAAACCGACATCCGTGACCCGGCCAAGGCCAAGTTTTTGCAGGATGTGGGCTTTTCGCAAATGGTGCTGGCCCGTGAACTCACGCTGCCGCAAATTCGTGACATTCACCAGGTGCTCGATGCCGACCGCTGCAAGCTGGAGTTCTTCATCCATGGCGCCTTGTGTGTGGCCTACAGCGGCCAGTGCTACATCAGCCATGCGCACACCGGTCGCAGCGCGAACCGGGGCGACTGCTCGCAGGCCTGCCGCCTGCCCTACCATGTGACCGATGCGCAGGGGCGTTTCATTGCGCATGACAAGCATGTCTTGTCCATGAAGGACAACAACCAAAGCGCCAACCTGGCCGACTTGATTGACGCAGGCGTTCGCAGCTTCAAGATCGAAGGCCGTTACAAAGACATGGGCTATGTGAAAAACATCACCGCCCATTACCGCAAGCTGTTCGACCAGATCATCGAAGACCGGGAAAACTCCACCGACCCTGAGCGTCCGCCCCTGGCGCGTGCCTCCAGTGGACGCACCCAGTTCTTTTTCACGCCCGACCCCAACCAGAATTTCAACCGCGAGTTCACCGATTACTTTGTGCAAGGCCGCAAGGAAGACATCGGCGCTTTTGACACGCCCAAAAATCCTGGCCAGCCGCTGGGCGAGGTCACCGATGTCGGCCCCAACTGGGTGGAAGTCCAGCCCTTCGATCGTGACGTGGTGCTGCACAACGGTGACGGCCTGTGTTACTACGATTTGCAAAAGGAACTGGTGGGACTGGCCATCAACCGGGCTGAACCCATCGGTAAGAAGGGCCGCTGGCGGCTGTTCCCCAAAGATGCCATGGCCGATTTCAAAGACCTGCGCCGCGGCGTGACGGTCAACCGCAACCGTGACATGGACTGGGTGCGGGCTCTGGAGAAGCGTTCCAGCGAGCGTCGCATTGGCGTGTGGCTGACCCTCCAGGACACGCCGCAAGGCATCGCCCTCAGCGTGACGGACGAAGACGGCTATGCCGCAGAAGCTTCGCTGAGCCTGATCAAAGAGCCCGCGCGCGACCCTGTGCAGGCACAAGCCAGCGTGCGCGAACACCTGGGCAAACTGGGCACGACCGACTTTGCGCTGCTGGACCTGGACCTGCAATGGGCGCAAGCCTGGTTTTTGCCTGCCTCACAACTCAATGCCTTGCGACGCGACGCCCTGGCCTCGCTGGAACTTGTCCGTTCTGCGCATTACCAGCGCCCTGTGCCAGGCCTTGCCGTCGAACCGCCGGCGCTCTATCCAGAAGACACGCTGACTTACCTGGCCAATGTTTACAACGACAAGGCCCGCGATTTTTACGCCAGACACGGCGTCAAACTGATTGCCGCGGCCTACGAAAGCCACGAAGAAGAAGGTGAAGTCAGCCTGATGATCACCAAGCACTGTGTGCGCTTCTCCATGAGCCTGTGCCCCAAGCAGGCCAAGGGGGTGACGGGTGTTCAAGGTCAGGTGCGCGCCGAGCCCCTGACCCTCATCAACGGCAAGGAAAAGCTCACCCTGCGCTTCGATTGCAAGCCTTGCGAAATGCACGTGGTGGGCAAAATGAAGACCTCGGTCATGAACCAGCGCGCGCGTGAAATGGCCGAGCCCCAGGCCATTCCCATGAAGTTTTACAAGACACGCCCTGAGCGGGCGGTTTCTTGAATTAAGCGACCCAACGCCGCGCGTTGCGCCACAAGCGCATCCAAGGGCTGAAGCCCTCCAAGCCGCCAGTGCGCGAAGCCTCCGTCCAACTGAATTGCAAATTGCGGAACACACGCTCCGGGTGCGGCATCATGGCGGTGAAACGGCCATCGGCCGTGGTCACGGCGGTCAAACCCTGAGGGCTGCCATTGGGGTTCAGCGGATAGGTCTCGGTGGGCTGGCCCTGGCCGTCCACAAAGCGCATGGCGGCGTGAACCTGGTCCAGTTGGCCACGTTGCGAGAAATTGGCAAAGCCTTCGCCGTGCGCCACGGCGATGGGCAAACGGGTGCCTGCCATGCCCTGGAAAAACAAGCTCGGGGAGTCCAGCACTTCCACTTGGGACAGGCGGGCCTCAAAGCGCTCGCTGCGGTTGGTGGTGAAGCGCGGCCAGGCTTGCGTGCCCGGAATGATGTCGGCCAGTTCAGCGACCATCTGGCAGCCGTTGCACACGCCAAGGCCAAAAGTGACGCCGCGCTCGAAGAAGGCTTTGAACTGATCGGACAGGCGCGGGTTGAAGGTGATGCTGCGCGCCCAGCCAATGCCTGCACCCAAGGTGTCGCCATAGCTGAAGCCACCGCAGGCCACCAAGCCTTTGAAGTCTGCCAATTGGGCCTTGCCCGACTGCAAGTCGGTCATGTGCACGTCATAGGCGTCGAAGCCCGCCTCATGGAAGGCATAGGCCATTTCCACATGGGAGTTCACGCCCTGCTCTCGCAAAATGGCCACCCTGGGGCGCGCCGAATTCACAAATGGCGCAGCCACATTCTCCATGACGCCGTCTGGCAGGTGCACATGCAAACCTGGGTGTGCTGGGGCACCGGCCAGGGCGTGCTCGGCATCTGCGCATTCGGGGTTGTCGCGTTGCTGGCAGATGCGCCAACTTACGCTGTCCCAGACCTGATGCAAATCGGACAACGAAGCACTGAACACCTCTTTGGCATCGCGCCAGACACTGACCTGCCCTTTGCCCTTGTCGATGGTGGAAGACAGCGGGCGGGTTTTGCCCACAAAGTGGCTGTGGCGCGAGAGGCCGTGCGTGCGCAAGACCTGCATGACCTCGTTGCGATCGCTGGTGCGAACTTGCAAGACCACGCCCAGTTCTTCGTTGAACAGAGCTTTCAAGGTCAGTTCTTCGCGGCGTGCGCTGACTTGCGTCGCCCAGTTCTTGCTGTCGCCGTATTCCGCGCGGCTGTCGTGGATGCCATCGCCTTCGGTGACCAACAAATCCACATTCAGCGCCACGCCGACCTGCGCGGCAAAGGCCATTTCACAGACTGCCGCGATCAAGCCGCCATCGCTGCGGTCATGGTAGGCCAGCAACTTTCCTTCTTGGCGCAAGTGGTTCACGGCTTGGTACAGGCGCACCAGGTCTTGTGGGTCGTCCAGATCAGGCACCGCCTGGCCAGGCTGTGCCAGGACTTGCCCCAGGATGCTGCCCCCCATGCGGTTCTGGCCATGCCCCAGGTCAATCAGCACCAAAGTGGTGTCGTCGCTCTGGGCGTCGAGTTGAGGCGTCAAGGTGCCACGCACATCCGGCAGCGAGGCAAAGGCGCTGACGATCAGGCTGACGGGGGAAGTCACTTTGTGGTTTTGCCCCTCGTCGGACCACTGGGTTCGCATCGACAGGCTGTCTTTGCCCACCGGAATGGAAATGCCCAAGGCCGGGCAGAGCTCCAGGCCCACCGCACGAACGGTGTCGTACAGGGCGGCATCCTCACCGGGCTCGCCACAGGCGGCCATCCAGTTGGCCGAGAGTTTGACGCGCGCGAGCTCGACTGGCGCCGCCAGCAAATTGGTCAGGGCTTCCGCAACCGCCATGCGGCCCGAGGCTGGGGCATTCACCGATGCCAGCGGGGTGCGCTCGCCCATGCTCATGGCCTCGCCGGCCACGCCTTGGAAGTCGGCCAGGGTCACGGCGCAATCGGCCACGGGCACTTGCCAGGGCCCGACCATGGGGTCGCGGTGGGTCAAGCCGCCCACCGTACGGTCGCCAATGGTGATCAAGAAGCGCTTGGAAGCCACCGTGGGGTGGCTGAGGACGCCGATCACGGCTTCTTGCAAGGAAACGCCTGTGAGGTCCATGGGCGGCGTTTCGCGAGCGACCCGTTGGACATCACGGTGCATCTTGGGGGGCTTGCCCAAGAGCACATCCATGGGCATGTCGACCGGTGTTGCAGCGCCCTCGTCCACCAATTCAAGCTGTCTTTTGTCAGTGGCCACGCCGACCACCGCAAACGGGCAACGCTCGCGCTCGCAAAACGATTGAAACAGTGGCAAGGATTCGGGTGCGATCGCCATCACATAGCGCTCCTGGCTCTCGTTCGACCAGATCTCCTTGGGCGCCAGGCCTGACTCTTCGAGCGGCACAGCGCGCAGGTCAAAACGCGCCCCACGCCCGGCATCGTTGACCAACTCAGGAAACGCATTGGACAAGCCACCGGCACCCACATCGTGAATCGCCAAGATGGGGTTTTGTGTACCCAGCGTCCAGCAATGGTTGATGACCTCTTGGGCGCGCCGTTCAATTTCCGGGTTGCCGCGCTGCACCGAGTCAAAGTCCAGCTCGGCGGCGTTGGTGCCACTGGCCATGGAGCTGGCCGCCCCGCCGCCCATGCCAATCCGCATGCCTGGTCCGCCCAGCTGAATCAGCAAGGTGCCGGCGGGAAATTCAATTTTGTGGGTGAGTTGGCTGTCAATCACGCCCAAGCCACCGGCAATCATGATGGGCTTGTGGTAGCCACGCGTCACACCCGCCACTTGTTGTTCGTACTCGCGGAAATAGCCCAACAGGTTGGGCCGTCCGAACTCGTTGTTGAACGCAGCGCCGCCCAAAGGGCCCTCGGTCATGATTTGCAGCGGGCTGGCCATGTGGGCAGGCCGTCCCAGGGGGCTGTCCCACAGTTTGGACACCGTGAAGCCCGTCATCCCCGCTTTGGGTTTGGAGCCGCGTCCTGTGGCGCCCTCGTCCCGAATTTCACCGCCAGCGCCCGTGGAAGCGCCCGGAAAAGGCGAAATCGCGGTGGGATGGTTGTGGGTTTCCACCTTCATCAGCACATGGTGGGTGGCGGTTTGGGGTGCGTAGCGGGGCAGGCTGACACCCTCGTCGACGGCCACAAAGCGCTGTACCTCATGGCCTTCCATGATGGAGGCGTTGTCCGAATAAGCCACGACCGTGTGTTGCGGGCTGGTTTTGTGGGTGTGGAGAATCATGCCGAACAAGCTGTGCGTTTGGGTCTCTCCATCCACAGTGAAGTCGGCGTTGAAAATCTTGTGCCGGCAATGCTCGCTGTTGGCTTGGGCGAACATCATCAACTCGACATCGGTCGGGTTGCGCTGGAGTTGCTGGAAAGAGCTGACCAGGTAGTCGATTTCATCGTCGGCCAGGGCCAAGCCCCAGCGGCGGTTGGCGTCTTCCAAGGCGGTACGTCCACCCACCAGCACATCCACCGTCTCCATGGGGGCCGCAGCTTGCTCATGAAACAAGGCTTGCGCTGCCTCGGTGTCTTTCACGACCGACTCGGTCATGCGATCGTGCAACAGGGTGGCAATGGCCTGCCATTGGGACTCGGACAAACTTGGCGTGCTGAGCAAGCCCTTTTTCAAGACCACATGGTATTGCGTGACACGCTCAATGCGTCGCAAGTCCAGCCCGCAGTTGTGGGCAATGTCCGTGGCCTTGGACGCCCAGGGGGACACGGTGCCAAAACGGGGTGTTACCACCAGCGAAGGCCCTTCCCCGGACAGAGCAGGCTCGCCATAAGTGAGCAGCGCCGCCACTTGACGTGAGGTCTCCTTCGAGAGGGGGGCCGCACTGGCCACCAGATGGATGTAGCGCGCTGTGAGACCTTCCACTTTGTCGTGGATGGCTTGCAACTGGGGCAACAATTGCCGCAAACGAAAGGCACTCAGGGCATTGCTGCCAGGGAAAAACGAGATGTGCAGGGTCACGGGGTGGCCTTGGAGTCGGTGAGCTGGCCGACGCCGCTGACTGGGGCGCCGATCCGGGAATTCCCTATTTTACGGCAACCCCCGTCGTTGCGAGGCCCCGAAGGGGCCGCGGCAAACCCTCGCCGGAGAAAAGATCGCCGCGCTTCGCTCGCAATGACGGTGGCGGGGCGCGACCCTGAGATAATCGGGGGATGACTATCACTTACAAAGATGCGGCAGGCGCGCAAGCCATGCGTGTGGCTGGCCGCCTGGCTTCCGAAGTTCTGGATTTTTTGACGCCTCACGTCAAGCCCGGCATCACCACCAACGAGCTCGACAAACTGGCGCACGACTACATGATCCAGGTTCAAGGGAGCGTTCCCGCCCCCTTGAACTATGCGCCCAATGGCTACAACCCCTACCCCAAGTCGATTTGCACCTCGGTCAATCACCAGGTTTGCCATGGCATTCCCAACGACAAAGCCCTGAAAAAGGGTGACATCGTCAACATTGACATCACCGTGATCAAAGATGGCTGGCATGGCGACACCAGTCGCATGTTCATCGTTGGCGAAGCCTCCATCGCTGCCAAGCGCCTGTGCCAATTGACTTACGACGCCATGTGGCACGGCATCGTCAAAGTCAAGCCGGGCGCTCGACTGGGCGACATTGGCTGGGCGATTCAGAAATTCGCCGAAAGCAACGGCTTTTCTGTGGTGCGCGAGTTTTGCGGCCACGGCATTGGTCAGGTCTTCCATGAGGAGCCTCAGGTGCTGCACTACGGCAAACCGGGTACGCTCGAAGAACTCAAGCCCGGCATGACCTTCACCATCGAGCCCATGATCAACGCTGGGCGCAAAGACATCAAAGAGCTGGGCGATGGTTGGACCATCGTCACGCGCGACCATTCGCTGTCGGCCCAATGGGAGCACACCATCCTCGTGACCGAGACCGGCTACGAAGTCCTCACCCTGTCGGATGGCAGCCCCCCTTTGCCAGCCTTTGTCACCACCACCGTTTGCTGAGCCAATGACATGAGCGAGCCAACATACCGTCAACAAAAAGCGGCGTTGTTGGCCGAGTGGCGTGACAGCCCGCCCAACGCCAATTTGCGCGCAGTCCGCCAAGGCTTGCACCAGTTGTGCAAGATGACCGACCGCGCCTTGATTGAGCTTTGGCAAGCCTGTGGGCTGGACAAACCTTTGGCCCTGGTGGCCGTTGGCGGATACGGCCGGGGCGAATTGTTTCCCCATTCCGATGTGGATGTGCTGCTGTTGCTGCCCGCCGACCAGTCACCCGAACAAGATGACGCCCTGAAAACCCGTCTTGAGACCTTCATTGGCCGCTGCTGGGACTCCGGTCTGGAAATTGGCTCCAGCGTGCGCAATGTGGATGACTGCATTCGGGAGGCCGAAGGGGACATCACGGTGCAAACCTCGCTGCTGGAGTCGCGCCTGATTGTGGGCGACAAGGCCTTGTACAAAGCGTTCACCCACCGCTTTGCCCAAACCCTGGACCCCAAAGCTTTCTTCGTGGCCAAGACGCTGGAAATGCGCCAGCGGCACACCAAGTTTGAAAACACGCCCTACTCCCTGGAGCCCAATTGCAAGGAGTCGCCCGGCGGCCTGCGTGATTTGCAAATCATTTTGTGGGTGGCCAAGGCTGCGGGGCTGGGAGACAACTGGGCCGCCTTGGCGCGCACTGGCCTGGCCACTCCCTTGGAGGCGCGCTCGCTCAAGCGCAACGAAGCCACCTTGTCGCTGATTCGCGCACGTTTGCACTTGGTGGCCAAGCGCCGTGAGGACCGCTTGGTGTTTGACATGCAAACCCAAGTGGCCGACACCCTGGGTTTGGGTCAGCAAGAAAATGGCAGCCGCCACGCTCGCGTGGCCAGCGAAGCCTTGATGAAGCGTTACTACTGGGCTGCCAAAGCCGTGACCCAGTTGAACCAAATTTTGCTGTTGAACATCGAGGAAAGGTTGACGCAGGGAGACCACACACACGACCCCCAGCCCATCAATGAACGCTTTGCCGACAAGGCGGGCATGATCGATGTGCGCAGTGACGACCTTTACTTTCAGCAACCGCACGCGATTCTGGAGACTTTTTTGCTCTACCAAACCACGGTGGGCATCAAGGGCTTGTCTGCGCGAACCTTGCGCGCCCTGTACAACGCCCGAGGCGTCAAGGACAGCCGCTTCCGTGCCGATCCGGTCAACCGTGCTGCGTTCTTGAAAATTTTGCAAGAACCCGAGGGCATCACGCATGCCATGCGCCTGATGAACCAAACCTCGGTGCTCGGGCGTTACCTGTGGGTCTTCCGTCGCATCGTCGGGCAAATGCAGCACGATCTGTTTCACGTCTACACCGTGGATCAACACATCCTGATGGTGTTGCGCAATGTTCGCCGTTTCTTCATTGCCGAGCATGCCCATGAGTACCCGTTTTGCTCACAACTGGCGGCAGGCTGGGACAAGCCTTGGGTGCTTTACGCGGCGGCGCTGTTTCATGACATTGCCAAGGGCCGCGGCGGCGACCACTCGGTGTTGGGCCGCACCGAAGTGCGCCGCTTTTGCCGCCAGCATGGCATTGCCAAAGAGGACGCGCAACTGATTGAGTTTTTGGTGGCTGAACACCTGACCATGAGCCACATTGCCCAAAAACAAGACTTGAGCGATCCGGAAGTCATCCAGGCCTTTGCCAAACGCGTGGGGGATGAGCGCCGGCTGACGGCCCTTTACTTGCTGACGGTGGCAGACATTCGAGGCACCAGCCCCAAGGTCTGGAATGCCTGGAAAGGCAAGTTGCTGGAAGATTTGTACCGCTACACCTTGCGCACCCTGGGGGGCCGTGCCCCGGATGCCGATGCGGAGGTCGAGGCCCGCAAGCGCGAGGCGCTGACCAATTTGGCCTTGTATGCCCTGCCCTTTGAGGCCCACAAAGACCTGTGGGCCACGCTGGATGTGGGCTATTTCATGCGCCACGACGCGGCAGACATCGCATGGCACACCCGACAGCTTTCACGCAATCTGGCTGTCGCACGCGCCCAGGAAAAAGCGCCAGGCGTCATTGTGCGTGCTCGCTTGTCCACGATTGGCGAGGGTTTGCAGGTGATGGTCTACACCCCCGACCAGACCGATTTGTTCGCTCGGATTTGTGGCTATTTCGACCAGGCCGGCTTCAGCATCCTGGACGCCAAAATTCACACCGCCACCAACGGCTATGCGCTCGACACCTTTCAGGTGGTGGCCTCGATGCTCAATGATCACTATCGCGAGCTCATCACCATGGTCGAACAAGGCCTGGCCCAAACCCTGGAAAAGGCGGGCTCCTTGCCGGCGCCCAGCCGGGGCCGTATCTCGCGGCGAGTGAGGAGTTTTCCGATTGCGCCGCGCGTCGCATTGCAACCCGATGAAAAAGCGCAGCGCTGGCTGCTGACGATTTCAGCCAGCGACCGCGCGGGGCTGTTGTACAGCGTGGCGCGGGTGCTGGCCAAGCACAAGCTGAATTTGCTGTTGGCCAAGATCACCACGCTGGGCGAACGCGTGGAAGACACGTTCTTGATCGACGGTGCAGAACTGCAGCAGAACCGCTCACAACTCGAAATTGAGACCGAGTTGCTCGAAGCGCTGGCCAGCTGAACCGATCGACCCCTGTCGCTGACGATCAAACGCCTTCGATGATTCGAATTTCGCGGACCACCGCGTTGTCACCGAGTGCCGCCAAGGCCTCTTTGTAGCCCGGGCTGTCATAGGCGGCCAAAGCCGCGTCAAGGTTGTCAAACTCAATCAACACCGTGCGCTGAAGCAGGCCCGCTTCCTTGACGGCCGCAGGCAAGCCGCGGGCCAAAAAACGCCCTCCTGCAGCAGCCACAGCGGGGCCAGCCAGCTTGGCATAGGCTGCCAGGGCATCGTCGTTGTGAACAGAACGGTAAGCGCTGATCCAGTAAGCCTTGGGCATGGGTGTTTCCTTCGCGTCAATGAATTGGAGAAAGCATTCTAGACTGCGCATAATCAAGCTGTGAACAAATTCATTTGGAGACAACATGGCCCATTTGTTTGGACGTCAGGCGTTTGTGGAGTTGCTGCTCGATGAGGGCGTGACCCATTTGTTTGGCAACCCCGGCACCACCGAGTTGCCCATCATGCAAGCCCTGCCGGATTACCCTGACCTGCAGTTCATTTTGGGATTGCAGGAATCGGTGGTGGTCGCCATGGCCGATGGCTTTGCGCGCGCATCGAAAAAATTGACAGCCGCCAATGTCCACGTCGCGCCCGGCCTGGGCAATGCCATGGGCGCTTTGTACAACGCCAAATTCTCAGGCTCCCCGCTGATCTTGACGGCCGGACAGCAAGAGCAAGGCCATGGCTTGCTGGAACCCTTGCTCTATGAGCCTTTGCCAGCCATGGCCGCGCCCTTGGTGAAGTGGTCGACCGAAGTCACCCGTTTGCAAGACTTGCCCCGCACCCTGCGACGGGCCGCCAAAGTGGCCATGAGCTATCCCCTGGGGCCGGTCTTCATCAGTTTGCCGGGCGACATTCTGAACGAGGCGGCCGAGCTGGACTTGGGGCGTCGCGTGCGCATCGACCCACGGGTGCGCCCCAGCGACGATGCCGTGCGTGAGTTGGCGCAAACCTTGTTGACGGCCAAGAATCCTGTCCTGATCACCGGACAAGAGCTGGCCGCCCATGACTGTTTCCAAGCGGCCACCGAACTGGCTGAAGTTTTGGGCGCGGCAGTGTTCCAAGAGTCCATTCCCTACAGCGCCACTTTTCCCACGGCCCACCCGCAATACCTGGGCATGCTGACCCGCAGCCAAGACAATGTGCAAGCCACGCTGGCGCCCTACGACTTGGTGGTCTGCTTGGGCGCAGACTTGCTGCGAATGTCGGTCTACAGCCCGACCGAGCCGTTGCCGGCGCACAGCCGTGTGGTGCACATCAGCGAGCGCGCCTGGGAATTGGGGAAAAACTACCCCACCGAGGTCGCCGTGTGTGCCAACGTGCGTGACACCCTGGCCGTTTTGTTGCCCGCTTTGCGCGCGCTGACCTCGTCCGCTTTCATGCAATCGGCCGCAGAACGCAAAGCGCAGCTGTCCCAAGACAACTGGACCACACGCCGGGCCAAGGCCGTGAAGACGGTGATGGCCTCGCAAGCCACGGTGCAGCCCATCACCCCGGCCAACTTGATTTGGCGCATCACCGAGCAACTGCCCAGCGATGCCATCGTGGTGGAAGAGGCCTTGACCTCCACCCAACCCCTGCCCCAGTTTTTGCATCAACGCGACCCATCCAGTTGGTTTGGCCTGGCCAGTGGCGGCTTGGGCTTTGCGATTCCTGGCGCGGTGGGCATCAGCCTGGCCAAGCCGGGACGACCGGTGGTGGCCATCGTGGGCGATGGCAGCGCCATGTACGGCATTCAGGGCCTGTGGACCGCCGCACATTTGAAGTTGCCCATCACCTATGTCATCGCCAACAACCGGGGCTATCGCATCATCAAAGAGCGTTTGGTGTCCATGCAAGGCTCGAACCGGTTCATCGGCATGGACATTCGTGAGCCCGACATTCAATTCGCCACACTGGCGCAATCCATGGGTTTGCAAGCCACCCAGATCACCGATCCCCAGGACCTGGGCGATGCGCTCAAGGCCGCCATGGCGAGCGGGCGCCCCAACCTCATCGAAGTCTTTGTGGCAGACGGGTTTGGCACATGAACAACGACGTCTCCACCTTGCGTCGCATCCTCCAAAATTGCCAAACCCTGGCCGTGGTGGGCCTGTCCGCAGAATGGCATCGCCCCAGCTTTTTTGCAGCCAAGTACATGCAGGAAAAAGGCTACCGCATCGTGCCTGTGAACCCCCGCTATGCTGGCCAAACTGTGCTGGGTGAGACCTGTTACGCCAGCCTGCAAGAGGTGCCCCACCCGATTGACATGGTGGACGTGTTTCGCAAAACCAGCGAAGTCTTGCCCCTGGCGCAGCAGGCCATCGCACTAGGCGCTCGCTGCTTTTGGCAGCAACTGGAGGTGATGAACCTCGAGGCTGACACCCTGGTGCGCCAAGCGGGTTTGGATTCGGTCATGAACCGCTGCGTCAAGATCGAACATGCACGCCTCTTTGGCGGCCTGCACTGGGCAGGGGTGAACACCCGCATCATTTCTGCCAAGCGGCCTGTCTGAACGCGCCAAACGAAAGAGTTCCTCATGTCCGATAGACACTTTCAGCCCGAAACGCTGGCCATCCACGCAGGCCAAGTGCCCGATGCCGCCACTGGGGCGCGCGCCCTGCCGATTTACCAAACCACCAGCTTTGTGTTTGACAGCGCTGACCATGCGGCGAGTTTGTTCAACTTGCAAACCTTTGGCAATGTCTACTCCCGCTTGTCCAATCCGACGGTGGCCGCGCTGGAAGAACGTGTGGCCGCCCTCGAAGGCGGTCGGGCCGCCATCGCCTCAGCCAGTGGCATGGCCGCCGAAGCCATGGCCCTGATGACCTTGCTCCAACAGGGCGACCATTTGGTGGCTGCCGGCGCACTGTATGGTGGCAGCGTCACCATGCTGGCCGTCAACCTCAAGCGCCTGGGCATTGAAACCAGTTTTGTCGATGCCACAGACCCCAATGCCTTTGCGGCGGCGATTCAGCCCAACACCCGCGCCATCTTTGCCGAAAGTCTGGGCAACCCCAGCCTGAGCCTGCTCGACATTCAGGCCATCGCCGACGTGGCCCATGCGCATGGCATTCCTCTGGTGGTGGACAACACCGTGCCCTCGCCCTACCTGTGCAATCCCATCGCATGGGGCGCCGACATCGTGGTCCACTCGGCCACCAAATACATCGCTGGCCACGGCACCACCCTGGGCGGGGTGGTGGTCGAGTCGGGCAAATTTCCGTGGGACAACGGCAAATTTCCTGGCATGACCGAGCCATCGCCCGGTTACCACGGCGTCAAGTTCTACGAAACCTTCGGCGACTTCGGTTTCACCATGCGCGCCCGCATGGAAACCTTGCGGGTTTATGGCGCGGCATTGTCGCCCACCAGTGCCTGGCAAATCCTTCAAGGTCTGGAGACCTTGCCCTTGCGCATGGAGCGTCACTGTGCCAATGCACACCGCGTGGCCAAGCATTTGAAAGACCACCCCGCCATCAGCTGGGTCAATTACCCCGGCCTGGAAGATCACCCCCAGCATGCCCTCGCGCAACGCCAATTGCGACAAGTCGATGGCAAGGTGGGCACCTCGGGCTTGCTGGCCTTTGGCATTCGTGGCGGTTACGAAAGCGCGGTGAAGTTCATTGAGGGTGCGCAGTTCATGAGCCATTTGGCCAACATTGGCGACACCCGAACCCTGATCATTCATCCGGCCTCCACCACACACCGCCAACTGGCGCCAGACCAACAAATCGCCGCCGGTGTTCTGCCAGACATGGTCCGCATGTCGGTCGGCTTGGAGCATGTGGACGATATTCTTTGGGACATCGACCAGGCGCTGCACAAAGCCGCCGTGTCTTCTTGAAAAACAACCTCTTCCCAACCTCCGTTCCTATCTCATGAGCCTTCCACAAATTGCCCTCATCGGCACAGGCGGCACCATAGCCGGTGCCGCTGCTCACGCAACGTCCACCACACGCTATCAACCTGCGAGCCTGGGCATTGAGGCCGTCGTTCAATCGGTTCCCGAATTGCAGGCGCGTTACCGTCTTCAAATGTTTCAACCGATGCAACTGGGGAGTTATGACGTCACCCCGGCACATTGGCGTGAATTGCATGCGGTGGTCACCCAGGCGCTGGCCGACCCTGAAACCCAAGGCGCCGTGATCACCCACGGCACGGACACTTTAGAAGAAACAGCCACTTTTTTAAGTCTCAGCATTGCCTCGGACAAACCAGTGGTGGTGATTGGCGCCATGCGCCCTGCCACAGCTCACTCAGCCGATGGCCCCGCCAATGTCCTGGATGCTTGTACCGTGGCCGCAGACCCCCATGCAACGGGGCGAGGTGCTTTGGTGGTCATGAACGGCCGCATTCATGCCGGTTTGCGTGTCACCAAGCGCCATGTCAGCAGCGTGGAGGCTTTTGAGTCGCCGCTGGCGGGCGCCTTAGGCGAAGTGGCCGACCAAAGCGTGCGCTGGTTTGGACCCGCTCACCGTTGTCCGCCGGTGACAGGCCCCCTGCCAGCGGTCTTGCCGCGGGTGGATGTGGCCGTGTCTTACGCCGGTGCAGACGATGTGGCCTTGAAAGCCTTTGTGGCAGCCGGGGCCCGCGGCATTGTGCACGCGGGACTGGGCAATGCCAACGCACCGGCGGGCAACCGCGATTATTTGCGACAACTGCCCGCCCAAGGCATTGTGCTGGCCCGTTGCTCGCGCTGGATTCCTGGAACCGTGACCCGCAATTCCAGCATGTTCAACGACGATGCGCTCGGCAGCTTGACCGCAGGCACCTTGCCCGCGCACAAGACGCGCATTGCGTTGATGCTGGGTTTGTCACAAGGAATGAATGCGCAAGCCCTTCAGGCCTGGCTCGATCGCATCAACGAGCACTGACGCAATTGCAAGCTCAGTCTTCGGCCCTGAAGCCCGAGGCTTTGACCCAGGGCTCCCATTGGGCCATTTCTGTGCGCTGAAGTTGCGCCAAGGCTTCGGGCCGCAGGGGCGCGGCGCGCATGGCGTTCTTGAGAAAAAACTCTTCCTGCTTCATCACCGCCAACTCCAAAGCCTTGGACAAAGCCTGAAGTTGCGCCTCTGGCAAGCCAGCGGGCGCATAGACGCCGTACCAGCCGTCCACCACCAAATCGATGCCAACTTCTTTCAGCGTGGGCACATCTTTCAATGAGGTACTGCGTTGCGATCCTGTCGTGGCCAAGATGCGCACCTTGCCGTTGCGGTGGTGTTCAATCGCGTCGGCCAGGGGTGACACACCCAAAGAAACGTTGCCACCCATCAAGTCCACCATGGTGAGCGCCGATCCTTTGTAGGGGATGTGCACGATGTCTGTCTGCGTTCTTTGGGTCAAGCCTTGGCCAATGAAGTGAGGAATGGTGCCGGCGCCGGGCGAGCCAAACGATGCTTTGTTTTTGGGGTCGCGCGCCCACTGCAAATACTCACCGATGGTCTTGGCGGGCGTGGCCGGTCCGGTTGTCAGGGCGTAATCCACCACACAGACACGACCCAGGGGCGTGAAGTCTTTGCTCGGGTCGTAGCGCAGGTTGCGGTGAATCCAGGGAAACAAGGTCATCGGGCCGTGAGGCACCAGCATCAGGGTGTCGCCATCAGGCTTGGCTTGCTTCACCGCCTCCAGAACCAGACGTCCTGCCGCGCCAGGACGGTTTTCGACGATGACTGTGCGACCCAGGCTGTCCTTCAAGGCTTCGGCCAAAGCCCTGGCCGTCAGGTCAACCGACCCGCCCGCGGCAAAGCCCACCAAGAGTTTGACAGACTGGGATTGCGCTTGTACCTGGGCTCCCAGAGAAGCCACAGACAAACCCCACAAGGCTTTGGAAAATTGTCGACGGTGCATCATGCTTTCACTTTAACCGCCCAGGAAGGTGTGCTCTAGCGGGTTTTCTCGGACATGGCGTGTCAGCAGAAAACCGATCACCCTGCCAGAATAGCCCGTTCCCCGATTCATCGAAAGAACCCATGAAAGCCACCCTCACCAGCGACAACGGCGCCCAGCTTTTTGAAGTCCCCATGCCCACCGTGGGCGAGCGCGATGTTTTGGTCAAGGTCCGCGCGGCTGGCTTGAACCGTGCCGACCTGAGCGTGCTGGCCGGCCAGCGCCACGGTTCCGCCAGTGGTCCGGGAACGCCCCTGGGCCTGGAATGGGCGGGCGATGTGGTGTCCGTAGGATCTGCCGTGAAACATGTTCGCGTGGGCGAGCGCGTCATGTGCTCAGGCCGTGGCGGCATGGCCGAATACGCAGTGACCGACCTCGGGCGCGTCATGCCCATCCCCCGTGACGACATGTCTTACGAACTGGCGGCCGGCTTGCCCATCGCATTGCAAACCATGCACGATGCCGTGATCACCCATGGTCAACTGCAACCTGGCCAAAGCCTCTTGGTTCAAGGCGCGTCTTCAGGCGTCGGCCTGATGGCCATGCAAATCGCCAAATGGCGTGGGGCAAGCTGTGTCATTGGCACCTCCACCGATGCGGCACGGCGCTCGCGCTTGAACGAAATGGGTGCTGACCTGGCCCTGGACAGCCGCGACCCCAGCTGGGTCGAGCAAGTCTTGAAGGCCACGCAAGGACGTGGCGTGGACGTCGTCATTGACCAGCTCAGCGGCCCCTTGGCTTCCTCCAACCTGGCGGCGACTGCCATTTGTGGGCGCATTGTCAATGTGGGCCGCTTGGCTGGCATGGCAGATCCATTTGATTTTGACCTCCATGCCCTGCGCCGCATCCACTACATTGGCGTCACCTTTCGCACCCGCAGCATTCACGAGGTGGAAGAGATCACCCTACGCCTGCAAGCCGACCTGTGGCCTGCGCTACAAGCCGGTCAATTGCAACTGCCCATTGACAGCACCTTCGCGCTCCAGGACGTGGCCCAGGCCTACGCCCGCATGAAGGCCAACCAGCACTTTGGGAAAATCATTGTGCAGCTTGCTTGATCAAATCAGCGGTCAGCTTGGGATCTTCCATCGGCAACATGTGGGTGCGGTGCGGCAGGTGGATGTCTTCACCCTGCCTGAATTCCTGCGCAACCCCTGGCCAGGTCGGTGAGCCCAGGGTGTCAAACGGCAAGATCGTGGGATCCGAAGGGCGTGCACGAATCACCCGCACGGGCAGGTTCAGCGCACAGATGCTGGTGTAAATGCTGAGATCGCGGCGCGCGGCGTTGTAAATCTGGCCTTCGGTGCTTGGCGCGCAAGCCAAATGAAAGCCCTGACCGTCCTGTGCAGGCAGCAGGCCATGACGGCAGTAATCTCGCAGAGCCTCTTTTTGGAACACCAGGTAGGGCACTTTGCCTTCGAAACGTTGGACCATTTCTTCGGGGGAAGCAAACCGGCTTTTTCTTTGGGTCACAGGGTGTGGCGCATCGCTCACCGGCGGGGCCTGCAGGTAAGCCTGCGGCGCAAACAAGGTCGGGTCAATCAACACCAATCTCGAAAAACTGGCAGGCAACATGGCAGCCGCATGGATCATGGCGTGTGCGCCCATGCTGTGACCAACGCCGATGGCCGATTGCAGTTCCAAAACGCGAACCGCCGCGGTCACGTCCGCACCGAAGTCTTGCCAGCCGGCGAAGTCTGCAAAATCGCTGCGACCATGTCCACGAAGCTCTAAAGCAATCACATGGTGGTTCGCAAAATGCGCCACCACCTGATCCCAAACCCGGGCATGGAAACCTGTTGCGTGAACCAGAAAAAGCGTTGGCTGTTGACCCCGCAACTCAGGTCGCCATTCAAAGTAAGCCAAGCGCAGACCGTTGGCCTCCAAATGGCATAGCGCGGGAGGGGTGTGACAAGCGGTCGAAAAATTCGCCATGTTGTCATTGAACCTTCGAAGCCTCATTCTGTTCGTCACCTTCGCGACCGGGGTTTTTCCCGATCACCAAAACGGCCTCAGCAACTACGATGATCCGAACATCAACCGAGGTTACACATGCCACATACACCCTTCCGTCTTGCATCCCTGACCCAAAAATGCGCCGCAGCCTTGCTCAGTTTGGCGGCTGTCACAGCGCCCATGCACCTGAATGCACAAAACAAGGCCCCCACGGTCAATATCTCCGATGGCGTGGTCAAGATGGGCTTGCTGCTCGACATGAACAGCCTGTACGAAGATGTCGCAGGCATGGGCACCGTCACCGCCGTGAAAATGGCCATTGAAGACTTTGGCGGCAAAGTGCATGGCATGCCCATCGAGCTGGTCTATGCCGACCACCAGAACAAGGCCGACTTGGCAGGCACCAAGGCACGTGAATGGTTCGACACCCAAAAGGTTGACATGATTGGCGACGTGGCTGCCTCGGCCACCGCCCTGTCAGCGGCAGAAGTGGCCAAGCAAAAGAACAAGGTCATCATCATGAGTGGTCCTGGCACCTCGCGACTGACCAATGAAAATTGCTCTGCTGTCAGCGTGCACTACACCTGGGACACCTATGCGCTGTCGGCCGTGACCGGCCGCGGCGTGGTCAAGGGTGGCGGTGACTCGTGGTTCTTCATCACGGCGGATTACGCATTTGGCCACTCTCTGGAAAAAGACGCCTCGGAAATCATCAAGTCCGAAGGCGGAAAAATTGTGGGCTCGGTCAAGCACCCCTTGAACACCCAAGACTTTTCATCCTTCATGCTGCAAGCCCAAGCCTCCAAAGCCAAAGTGGTGGGCTTGGCCAATGCAGGGGGTGACACCATCAATGCCATCAAGTCAGCCAACGAGTTTGGCCTGACCAAGAACCAGAAGCTGGCAGGCCTGCTGGTGTTCATCAACGATGTCCATGCCTTGGGCCTGAACGTCACCAAGGGCATGCAACTCACCGAGGCCTTCTACTGGGACATGAACGATGAGACACGCAAGTTCTCGCGTCGCTTCTTCGAGCGCATGAAGAAGATGCCCAACATGCTGCAGTCTGGTTCTTATTCGTCCACCCTGCACTACCTGAATGCGGTGAAAGCCACAGGCACGGATGACACCGCCACCGTCATGGCCTGGATGAAGGCCAACCCCATCAACGACATGTTCGTGAAGAACGGCCGCATCCGCGAAGACGGCCGCATGATGCGCGAAATGTACTTGTTTGAAGTGAAGGATCCGTCCGAGTCCAAGTACCCCTGGGACTACTTCAAGCTCAAGGCCACCATCCCCGCAGAACAAGCGTTCATGCCGGCCTCCAAGAGCGTGTGCCCCTTGCTCAAGAAATAATTCAAGCGCCCTTCGGGGCGCTTGAACATTGGATGAGCCATGAGACCTGTCGGTAGCTTGAACACACCCACCGATGGCTGCCTGGATGGCCGTGTCTGCCTGGTGCTGGGGGCTGGCGCCTTGTCCAAGGGCTGGGCGATTGGACAAGCGATAGCCATTGCTTATGCGCGTGCCGGCGCTCGGGTCATGGTGGGTGATCAGAACCTGGAAGCGGCGAATGCCACCGTGCGCTTCATCCAATCACAAGGCGCCCAGGCCCAAGCGTGTGAGGTCGAGGTCACGAGCGAGGTGAGTGTTCAAAATGCCGTGTCAAACACTGTTTCGGCGTTTGGCGCCTTGCATGTCTTGCACAACAATGTGGGCATTGGCAAGTCCGGCGACTCGGCGCAGACGACTGCGCTGGAATGGCAACGCATTTCAGATGCCAACCTGCTGGCATTGCACCTTGCGTCCCAAGCGGCCATTCCTTGCATGCGCAAAGCGGGGGGTGGCGTCATCCTTTGCACCTCATCCATTGCGTCGCACCGCTATGTTGGCATTCCCCACTTGGCTTATGGCGTCACCAAGGCCGCAACCAATCAGTTTTGCAAGATGATGGCCGTGGAATACGCCCCTGACAACATCCGTGTGAATGCCTTGGTGGTGGGCCTGGTGGACACACCTAGAATCCGCAACACCCTGATGGGCACTTATGGCCAGGATGAAGAGGCCATGGTGCGCAGACGCAACGCTCAAATTCCATTGGGCGAAATGGGCGACGCCTGGGACGTTGCCAATGCCGCCGTTTTTTTGGCCTCCGACCGCGCCCGCTTCATCTCGGGCATTGAGTTGGTCATTGATGGCGGCATGAGCGCCACCGTGCGCGGCGGCTAGATACGAAAAAGCACAACCATGATCCGACACCAACCTACCCTTGACGCCCTCCTGTCCGATGTGCGTGCCTTTGTCAGACACCAATGGCACCCCATAGAGCACGAGGTTGAAAAGCGCAACGAAGTTCCCGAAGAGATGGTTCAAGAGCTGCGCCAACGGGGCTACTTTGGCTGGAGCATTCCTGAGGCCTATGGGGGTCTGGGCCTCACCACCGAAGAATTGATCTTGGCTGCCTTCGAATTGTCACAGTCTTCAGTGGCGTTGCGGGCCCGTGTTGGAACCAACACCGGGATTGGCTCCGAGGCCTTGGTAGCCGATGGCACGGAGGCGCAAAAACAACGCTGGCTACCCGCGATGGCGCGCGGCGAGTTGACGGGCTGCCTCGCCTTGACCGAGCCAGATGCGGGATCCGAAGCCACCAATGTGCAAACCACTGCCCACAAAGAGGGTGACAGCTATGTACTGAACGGCCAAAAGTGCTACATCACCAACGCGCCAATTGCCGATGTGTTCACGGTGGTGGCTCGCACTGAGACAGGGACCCGTGGCAGCAATGGCTTGTCCGCCTTCATCGTCGAGCGAGGCACCCCTGGCTTGCGCACGGGCGCGCCGTACCAAAAGATGGGACAGGCGGGATCGCCTGTGTCGGATGTGTATTTTGACAATTGTCGAATTCCAGCCGACAACCTCATCGGAGGACAGGAAGGGGTGGGTTTCAAAACCATCATGAAAGTGCTGAACAAGCAGCGCATGCATTTGGCGGCCCTGTGCACCGGCCCTGCGGTGCGCATGCTCTACTTGGCCATGGCGCACACGCAAAAGCGCCAACAGTTTGGCCAGCCCGTAGGCAATTTTCAATTGATGCAGGCCATGATCGCGGACAGCCAAACTGAAATTTTTGCCGCCAAGTCCATGATTTTGGAGGCTGCGCGCGCCCGCGACCGCGGCGAAGATGTGGCGCTGTCCGCCTCGATGTGCAAATACTTCGCATCCGAAATGTGTGGCCGCGTGGCCGACCGCTGTGTGCAGATGTTCGGTGGGGCGGGTTATGTCGCCGACTTCAGTCCGATCGAACGCTATTACCGGGATGTGCGCTTGTTTCGCTTGTACGAAGGCACCAGCCAAATTCACCAATTGAACATTGCCAAGCTGGTGCTGCGCGACCATGCACTTTAAGCATCTGAGCCCAGAGGATGGCCTGGTGGCTTTGCGAGAGCGGGTGCGCCAATTTGTAGATCAGGCCTGCATCCCCTTGGAGTCCAATGACTTGTCACACGATGTGGCCGCACTGGATCGCGTTTTGGCAAGTCTGCGCCCCCAAGCGCAAGCTGCAGGCTTGTACCTGCCGCAATTGCCCCCCTCACTGGGTGGCCTGGGTCTCAGTTGGGTAGAGCGCGCCGTCGTTCTGGAAGAAGCGGGTCGAAGTTTTCTGGCGCCTGGCGCCATGAATTGCGCGCCCCCCGATCAACCGAACATGATCAGCCTGATGCGCCACGGCACACCGGGGCAAAAAGAGCGCTACCTCTTGCCCTTGGCGCAAGGAAAGGTGCGCTCGTGCTTTGCCATGACCGAGCCCCAACCTGGCGCAGGCTCGGATCCCTCCATGCTCAAGACTTTCGCCACGCGCACGTCCAAGGGCTGGTCGATCACCGGGCACAAGTGGTTCATCACCGGCGCCTCTGGCGCGGGTTTCGCCATTGTGCTGGCCATGACTGACGATGGGCCCACGCAGTTCATTGTGGAGACCCGCAACCCCGGCTACCAACTGCTGCGAACCATTGACGCCATGGACCCCTATGCCATTGGCGGGCATGGCGAGTTGTTGCTGCAAGATTGCTGCGTGGGCGCAGATGCCGTTTTGGGCGAAGTAGGACAAGGCCTGAGGGATGCGCAAGTCAGGCTGGAGCCTGCACGGTTGTCGCATTGCATTCGCTTCATTGGGCGTGCACGCCGTGCCCTGGAGATCGCGCAAGACTATGCGAACCAGCGCTCCTCCTTTGGTGCGCAGTTGTCTGACCTGCAGCAAATTCAGGCCATGGTGGCAGATTCCCACATGGACCTGCATGCCAGCCGCCTGATGACCTTGGACTGTGCCTCGCGCATGGATGCTGGGCAATCTGTCAAAACGGAATCGGCCATGACGAAAATTTTTGTCTCTGAAGCCGTTAACCGGGTCGCCGACCGAGCGGCCCAGATGATGGGCGCACTGGGCATGTCAGCCGACACGGTCGTGTCCCTGATCGTGCGCGAGTTGCGGCCGTTTCGGATTTACGATGGTGCATCCGAATTGCACCGCGCCACGCTCGGTCGTCGCTTTTTAAAAGCCAACGTTTCCAACAAGGAGTGAATTCATGACCAAGAACTTTTCATCGTTGCGTCGCTGCGCACTGTGCGTGCTTTGCGCCTGGACGGTGAGTGGCGCATTCGCCGCAGATTACCCCAGCCAGACTGTTCGCATCATCGTGCCCTTCCCCGCTGGAGGCAGTACCGACTTGGTAACACGCGCTTTGGCCACTGAGTTGGGTGCAGCGCTCAATCAAACCGTGGTGGTCGAAAACAAGGCCGGAGCAGGCAGCCTGATTGGCTCAGAGTTTGTCATCAAAGCCCCAGCAGACGGCTACACCGTCTTGATGGCGGGCCTGACCAATGTGTTCTTGCCCCATGTCCATCAAAACTTGCGCTTTCATCCCATCGATGATTTGCAAGGCGTCGGCCTGGTGGCAGATTTGCCCAATGTACTGGCCGTCAATGCTGCAACGCCTTACAAAAAGTTGGATGAATTGATCAAGGCAGACAAACAAAAGCCAGGCAGTCTTTCATTTGCTTCCGCCGGCATTGCCACCCCCTCCCATTTGGTATGCGAGATGGTGAATCATCAAGCGGGCAGCAAGCTTGCGCATGTACCCTACAAAGGCAATGCGCCGGCGGTGGCCGACCTGATGGGCGGCCACATTCCTGTGATGTGCAACAACCTGGGCGGCACCCTGCCCTACATGAACAGTGGCCAAATTCGCATTCTGGCGCAAACCGGCAAAACACGGTCTGTCGCTGTGCCCGACATTCCCACCTTTGGAGAGTTGGGCATTGCCGGCTTGGATGCAGGCCTCTGGATGGGGTTGGCGGTTCCCAAAGCAACCCCCAAGGATGTGGTTCAAAAGCTCAACCAGGCCTTGGCCAAAGCCATGGCGACCGACAGTTTGAAAGATAAGTTGGCGAAGCTTGGCGCAACGCCACTCCAACCGGCCCTCAGTGCCTTTGAGGACCGGGTCCGTCAAGACCGCAAAGCGTGGGATGCCATGCTGGGCACCCTGAACCTGCAGAGCAAATGACCTCGACCGCCGGTCACTTCCCCCTCAAAGGGGTGCGCATTCTTGACTTGGCCACCGTGGTTGCCGCCCCTTTCTCTGCCACATTGTGCGGCGACATGGGCGCAGAAGTGGTGAAGGTTGAATTGCCGCAAGGCGGGGACCCTTTGCGGACCTTGGCGCCTGTTGACGGTGAGCACGCCCTGTTCTGGAAGGTCGGCAATCGTGGCAAAAAGGGCATCACACTGGATGTGCGCAAACCAGAAGGTCGACAACTTTTTTTGCAGATGATCCGCGAGTTCGATGTGCTGGTTGAAAATTTTCGAACAGGGACGCTGGATGGCTGGGGCTTGGACATGGCCACCTTGCATCAACACAATCCCCATTTGATCGTGTTGCGCCTCACGGGCTTTGGCCAAACGGGCCCTTATGCCCAACGACCCGGCTTTGCCAGGATCTTTGAAGCCATGAGCGGGTTGACGTACATCACCGGAGAGCCAGATCGGCCCCCTCAGCACACCAATTACCCTTTGGGCGACGCCATTGCAGGTTTGTTTGGCGCCTTTGCCATTGCCACCGCTTTGGCGCAACGCAATGCGCTCCCCATCGAACAACGCTGCGGGGCGGAAATTGATCTGTCCGCCACCGAGGCCTTGTTTCGCCTGCTCGACCCGCTGGCGGCGGAGTGGCGCTTCAAAGGTGAGGCACGTGCTCGCGCAGGCTCGCGAGCGACTTACACCGCGCCTTCGAACGTCTTTCAAACGGAAGATGGCCACTGGATCACGGTGGTAGGCACGGGCAATCCGATTTTTGAGCGACTGTGCAAAGCCATGGACCGCCCCGACTTGCTGACAGACCCGCGCTTTGCCAACAATTTGCTGCGCACACAGAATTTGGTGGCGCTTGACGACATTCTGTCCGCCTGGTGCCGCAGCTGCCCTCTGAGCGTCATTCAGAAAAAATTCGATGCGGTCGAAATGCCCTACAGCCAGGTCAATTCGATCGCCGACGCTGCCAAGGACCCGCATTTTCAGCACCGTCAAGCCATCATCGACTTGCCTGATCGCGATCTGGGGACTGTGCCAGCGCCCTGCATCGTGCCTAGATTTGTCGGGCTCGAGCGAGAGCCTCCAGCCACCGGACCCGCCACAGGCGAGCACAACTCTGAAATCTATGCCGCACTGGGCTTGACGTTGGCAGAGCAAGACCGCTTGCGATCTCTGGGCGTGATCTGAGGTGGCATCAGGCACAATGGCGCTTGATCTGAAACCTACGGAATGCTTTTTTCATGACCGACGCCGCCACTCGCCCGCCACTGCCTGACCATCTCTCCATTGACCCCCGCAGCCCGCATTACGTTGCCGAGGTGTTTGAGCACGATGTCGGCATCAAGTTCAACGGCAAAGAGCGTACCGATGTCGAGGAATACTGCATCAGTGAGTCTTGGGTCAAAGTGCCTGCAGGCAAGACCTTGGACCGCAAGGGCAAGCCGTTGCTGCTCAAACTCAAAGGCAAAGTCGAAGCCTATTACCGCTGAGCCATCACATCGGCCACGGGCTTGGTGTTTTCTCCGGCATCGGTCCAGGCCGGGACGCGGCCCATTTTGACGGCCTCTTCCCACGCAAAGTTGAGTTCCACTTTGATGCCATTGATGGGCTCACGCATGAACAGCTGGTAGAGGTTGGAGTTGTGGGCCTTGCGCTCACTGAACACCACCCCTCGGCGGGTCAGTCGCTCGACAAACTCGGCCATGCCATCGCAATTGAGACACAGGTGGTCAATCCGGCCTGAGCCCAAGGCGCCTGCAGCAGCGTAATCTGTACCCGCTTGATCGCTAGGGGTTTGAAGGTAGGTGTCCTGGTGGGCTGAGTGACGCGCCTTGCCAATGTGAATCACGTCTTGATCACCAATGTAGAGCCAATACACCGGAAAGCCAAAGTCTGGGTGGTCACCGCTGCGAAAGCCCAAGTTGTCACAAAACCAGTCTCGTGTCCCTTCGGGGTCATGAGTCAAGATCAAGACATGTTCTAGAAAACGCAAGCCCATGGCTGTGCTCCTTTGACGATGGATTCAGACGCTCAGTGTGGCCGTTCCGACGATGCGTTCTTCACCATCGTCAGCGCCCTTGACCCAAACATCATAGACCGGATGATCTCCTGCTTGCAGGCGCCCTCCTGACACCAGGCTGTCCTTCAAGCGCACAGGCTTGACGAAACGCACGTCCAACTTCACCTTGAGAAAGTCTTTTGCGGTCAGGCTCTTGGCGAGGGATTGCCAAATCAAGCCAATGGACATGGTGCCATGCGCAATCACGCTGCCCATGGGCGTGCGCGCTGCAAATTCAGGGTCCAAATGAATCGGATTGAAATCCTGGGTGAGGTGGGCGTAGGCTTGAATTGCCGCGGGGGTGATCACCAGGGAGGTGGCATGAAGTTCGGAAGGAAATGACATGGTTCAAGCCGCCCAGATCAAGCTCATTTCGCCCGTGTACAAGGCGCGCTGGCCTTGTCCCGAAGCCTGAACTTGGATGTTGACATAGCGTCGTTCACGACGGATCTCCTTGTGCGCGCAGACCACCCGGGTGGTGATGGTTTCGCCGATGCGGGGCATGGCGTGCATCTGAAATTGTTGACGGGCATGGACATTGCCAGGCGGCCTGGGCGCCACCACGCTCAGATAGGCCCGCATGGCCAACGCCAAAGCCAGGCTGGAGAGTTCACCGGGGTGAGGTTCAGCACTGTCCGGCAAAGAAAAAATGGCTCGCCAAGCTTGGCTCAGGGAGGCATCAAACACTTCTTCGTGTTGTCCCATGAGGCTGCCAGGTTGAAAATCATCAAACAGAATTTTGGAAGTCATCGGAAATGGCTTTTATTGTTCAGCATCCGCCAAAATCATGGCGGCACCTTTTTCTGCCACCATCAAGGTGGGCGCATTGGAGTTGCCCGATGTGCCGCTGGGCAAAATGGAGGCATCTACGACACGCAGCCCTTGCACGCCGTGCACGCGCAGTCGCGGGTCGACCACCGTGTCTGAGCCCTGCCCCATTTGGCAGGTCCCCACCAGGTGGTAGCCAGACACCCCTTTGGCACGAGCATAGGCCAGCAATTGCTCGTCACTTTGCATGTCTTCGCCGGGCATGGTTTCATGGACACACCAAGGCTTCAAAGCCGGCATGTCCATGATCTTGCGCGCCAAGCGCAATCCCGCCAGGACGGCTTGGCGGTCTTGGTCAGCTTGCAAGTAATTGGGCGTGATGGCCGGGGCTTGCGCAGGGTCACGAGATTTGGCACGCACATGCCCTTTGCTTTCTGGAAACGAATGGTAGACGGCGATGGTCATGCCCCCCTGCACTTCCAGATCGTAGGTTCCCGGCTCGAAACTGCCAGGCGCAAAACTCAGTACCACATCCGGATGCGCTTGTTCTGGTGAGGTGCGCGCATAGGCCGCGCAAGTGCTCGCACCCAGGGTCAGGAGGCCTGTGCCTGTCAGGGCGTAATTCAGCAATTCACGCGCAAGCGAGAAGCCATGTGTGCGCTCATTCAGGGTACGAATGCCCTGCACCCGTTTGGCAATTCGAACGGAATAGTGGTCTCGCAGGTTTTCGCCCACCCCAGGGAGTTCTGTGTGAACGGGAATGCCCAGTTCACCCAACAAGGGCGCAGGGCCAATGCCAGACAGTTGAAGCAAATGCGGAGAGCGCACCGTGCCCAAAGAGACGATGACTTCGCGCCGGGCCTTCACGATGAAATGACCCGATGCCCCTTTCAAGCGGGCACCAACGGCACGAGGCCCATCCAAAATCAAATGCTCAGCCAAGGTGCCTGTCATGACCGTCAGGTTGGCGCGTCCTCGTGCCTGACGGAGGTAGGTTTGGGCTGGTCCGCCGCGAAACCGATTCAAGCGATTTTGATGAAAAGCTGCCGCACCTTCACGCCGAGGCCCATTGATCGAATCATTGATATGCAAGCCCGCCTCCTGACAGGCCTGCAAAAAAGCATCGCTCAATCGATGCCTTTCGAGAAAGGACGCGACGGGCAGGGGATGATCCGGCGAAGCACCCTCCAGATTTTCAATCTGTTGGTAAATAGGCAAGGCCTCTTCATAAGACCAGCCCTCACAACCTTGACGCACCCATCGCGCATGCTCCGCAGGCGAGCTGCGGACATACAACATCCCATTGAGAGAACCTGTGCCCCCCAACATTCGGCCCTGTGGGTAGGCGATGGTGCGTCCGTTGTTGAGTGGGTCGGGCTCCGAGCTGTAACGCCAGCTCAATTCGGGGTGGTCAATCAGCTTGAGATAGCCCGCAGGGATGTGGATGAAGGGAGATCGGTCAGGGGGCCCCGCTTCCACCAACAAAACTTTGTAACGGCCACAGGCCGAGAGGCGGTTGGCCAGGACACAGCCGGCACTGCCAGCGCCCAGCACGATGTAATCAAAAACGTTCTCAGTGGGAGGAAGAATCACAGCCATGTTCAATTTGTAGCGGCAAATTTCGACGCACCCTGGCTCCAAGGCGACATCAGCCTTGTCCTGGGGTTAACCTTAATGCCAGCACTGGCTCGCTTGGTCAGAATGAACTCATCTTTAGCTACCACAATGGAGACACCGATGAAGAAAAGAGCTTGGTTGGCCTTGGCATCTGCTGCCTTGGCATTGGGGGTCAGCAGTTTCGCGCCTGGTGTTCACGCGCAAAACAAGGTTGTCTGGAAGGCCTCCGATGTTCATCCGATGGGCTATCCGACGGTAGAGGCCATTGTTCGCATGGGCAAGAAGCTGGAAACCGCCACCAATGGCCGAATCAGCATCCAGATGTATCCCTCCATGCAGCTGGGTGGCGAAAAAGAAATGATTGAGCAGGCGCAAATCGGTGCCCTGCAAATTGCTCGCATTTCTGTGGGCGCCATGGGACCCGTGGTCGACGAGGTCAACGTGTTCAACCTGCCCTTTGTCTTCCGTGATGAAGCGCACATGCGCAAAGTCATTGACGGCCCCATCGGCCAAGAACTTTTGGAGCGCATGACCAATGGCCCCGGATCACGCCTGGTGGCCTTGGGCTGGATGGATGCCGGCACCCGAAACGTCTATGCCAAAAAGGCGGTGACCGCTCCCGCAGACCTCAAGGGCATGAAAATCCGCATGATGGGTAACCCCCTGTTTGTGGAAACCATGAACGCCATGGGCGGCAATGGCGTGGCCATGGGATTCAATGAGTTGTTCTCAGCACTTCAAACCGGCGTGGTGGATGGCGCAGAAAACAACCCGCCCACCTTGCTGGCACAAAACCATTACACCGTCAGCAAGGTCATGAGCCTGACCGGACACTTGATCATTCCTGAAATTTTTGTGTTTTCCAAGCGCTCATGGGATGCCCTGTCCAAAGACGATCAAGCCCTGGTAAAGAAATTGGCAGCTGAAGCGCAACAGGAACAGCGCGTTTTGTGGGACGCCTACACCCAAGAAGCAGAAACCAAGCTGAAAGCTGCTGGGGTTCAATTCGTGCCTGCAGACAAAGCAGCTTTCTACAAAGCCACGCAACCTATCCGCGAAAAGTACGGCTCCAAATACGCCGCTTTGATCAAGCGGATTGAAGACACCAAGTAATGCTTGCGAGGTAGCTGGAAGTCAAACTGGGGCACTTTGGTGCCCCAGTTTTCTATGAGGAAAACCCATGACCCTGAAGCGCCACTATGCCCAAGCGATGGAAAGGCTTTACATCCTTTGCGTTGTGTTGTCGGGCGTTGCCCTCGTTGCCATCACATTGATCATTCCGTTTGGTGTGTTCATGCGCTATGTCATGAACAATCCACAATCTTGGCCCGAGCCCGCCTCGGTGGTCATGATGGTTTTATTCTCATTTGTCGGCGGAGCCGCGGTCTATCGGGCCAATGTTCACATTGCCGTTGAGTCGCTCACACAAGCAGTCAGTCCGCGGATACGCGGGTACATGGGCCAGATCGTTCAATTGCTCATGGCTTTGATCGCCATTTTCATGATCGGGTATGGGTTGGAGCTCTGCCAAATCACTTGGCACCAGTCGGTACCAGAATTTCCAGGTCTCCCCGTGGGCTTGGTCTACGGCCCCATTCCTTTAGGGGGTGCATTGACACTGTTGTTCTTGATTGAAAAAGTTTGGGTTGGCCCTGCACCCCGGACCTCCATCATGTTCAGCGATGAAGCTGTAGAAATGGAGTAAACCATGGATGTGCTGGTTTTATTGGGCTCTTTCGCATTGTTTTGCGCCATAGGCATGCCTGTTGCCTATGCCCTTGGAATGTCTGCCATTGCTGCGGCTTGGTATGTGGACATTCCATTGGAAGCCATCATGTTGAAAATTTCGGATGGCACTGACGACTTCTCCCTGTTGGCCATCCCCTTCTTCGTCTTGGCGGGTGGCATCATGGCTGAGGGTGGCATGGCCATTCGCCTGATCAATTTGGCGCGCATTTTTGTGGGATTCATTCGCGGCGGGCTGGCCATGGTGAACATCATCGCCTCCAGCTTTTTTGGGTGTATTTCGGGCTCTTCTGTGGCGGACACCTCGGCCATTGGTTCGGTCATGATCCCGCAAATGGTGAAGGCCGGCTTCCCGCGGGTTTTTGCCACCAACGTGACGATTTGCGGCTCAGTTCAAGCCCTGCTGATTCCGCCCTCACACAATGCAGTCATTTATTCGCTGGCCGCTGGCGGGACGGTTTCTGTCGCCCACCTCTTTTTGGCGGGGATTCTGCCAGGGCTGATGTTTGGCGTTTGTTTGATTGGTTTGGTGTTGTGGGTTTCTCACAAGCGCGGCTATCCCAAGGGTGAGCCCGTCAAACTGAAAGACGTTCCTAAAATTTTCACCGATGCCCTGTGGGGTCTGGTGACGGTGTTCATCATCATGGGCGGCATTCTGTCCGGTGTGTTTACTCCCACCGAGTCTGCAGCCGTCGCCTGTGTTTATGCCTTTTTGGTGACCTTCCTTGTCTATCGCGACTACAAATGGCGCGAGTTGCCACGACTGGTGCATCGTGTGGTGAAAACCGTGTCCATGGTCATGATGCTGATTGGGTTCTCCGTGGCCTTTGGCTACATGATGACCATGATGCAAATTCCGGCCAAGATCACTTACTTTTTCCTGTCCATTTCAGAAAACAAATATGTTTTCCTGTTTTTGGTGAACATCTTGCTGCTGTTGCTCGGCACCTTCATGGACCTGGCGCCCATGCTGTTGATTTGCACACCCATCTTCATGCCGGTGATTGCCAAGCTGGGCATTGATCCCGTTCATTTCGGCATGATCATGATTCTGAACCTGGGCATTGGCTTGATCACACCGCCCGTGGGCCCCACGCTCTTTGTGGGGTGTGCCGTAGGCAAAGTCACCATGGAACAAGTGTCCAAAGAATTGTGGCCGTTTTATGGCGCCATGTGCATCGCCTTGCTCTTGGTCACTTATGTGCCTGCCATTTCGCTGTGGCTTCCCGGACTGATGAAATAGCTGTGCCACGCGTTCTGCTCACCCATTCGCCCGCACAACTGCAAGGCTATTACGGTCAGAGGGCCTTGAATGCTTTGCAACAAGCTGCAGAGGTGCGTTTGTGCCAAGACGCTGAGGGAGTGTCAGTAGATGCGCTGATTTCACTGGCACAAGGTTGTGATTACGTTGTGTCGTACCGTCAGACAGCCTTTCCCAAAGAAACCCTCGACATGCTTCCCCTCAGTGTCAAGGCCGTTCTGCGGTGTGCTGTGGATATTCGCAACATTGACGTCCAAGCGGCCAGCGACTGCGGGATTTTGGTGTCACAAGCAAGCCCAGGCTTCATGGCATCGGTCGCAGAGTGGGTTGTCAGCGCCATGCTGGAAATGAATCGGGGCCTTGGCGCATCAACAGCCGCTTATCACAAGGGTATGCAACCTCCAGCCGTGATGGGGCGTGAATTGCGCGGCAGCACACTGGGCCTGATTGGGTACGGTCGCATCAGCCAGTACCTGTGCCCCTTGGCCCAGGCTTTCGGCATGCGTGTCATGGTCACAGACCCTTGGCTGAAGATTGAAGCCACAGGCATTGTTCAAACTGATCTGGACACGCTGCTTTCCAAGGCGGATCATGTGGTTTGTTTGGCGGTAGCGAACGAAGAAACAGAAAACCTTCTGTCTGCCGCGCAATTCCAGCGCATGAAAGCCGGGGCCTGCTTTACCAATGCCTCACGGGGCAACCTGGTGGATGAGGCAGCCTTGCTCCAAGCGCTCGAGTCGGGTCATTTGACCGCTGCCGCCCTGGATGTCGGCAGAGGACCGGATCAGATGCCCTCCTTGTCTTTGGCACACCATCCTCGTGTGGTGGCCTCGCCTCATATTGGCGGATTGACCCCCGCAGCGATTGAGCACCAATCGATGGAGACGGTCGCGCAGGTCAAGGCGCTTCTACAAGGACAAATCCCTGTGGGTGTGGTCAATGCAGCCCATGGGACGCGTTGGCGAAACGCGCTTTCACTCACAGCGTAGCTTCGCCACCTTCCACAATCACATTCTCGACAATGCCACCACCGTTGCGTCGGTGCGAGGCGGCTTGGGTATAGGCTGGCGATTGAAAGCACTGGATAGCCGCTTCCATGGTGGGGAACTCCAGCACCACAAAGCGGTGAAAGGTTTCGGGCCCTTCCATGATCTGGTAGCGACCTCCGCGCGCCAGGACCTTGGCGCCGTATTGGGCGATGATGCCGGGCACTTGGTCGGTGTAGCGCTTGTAAGCCACGGGGTCGTTCACGATGCAACGGGAAATCCAGTAAGCAGGCATGTTGGCATCCTTCAGAATTGTTTCAAAGCAGTGCACCGCGCGCACTGATGGGCCAAATGGCCTCCACATGGCCGTTGCGGACGCAGACCAATTCATCGTACAAATTCACTGTGGGATCACAATGGCCTGGCACCAAGAGCAAAGCATCGCCAAGCTGCAGCTTGGTTGAGGGTGAGACCTGCAAAACGCCGTGCTCATCCGATGCCTTGAGGAACTTCAAATCGGGACGTTGCCACACCACAGGCATGCCACTGTCCACGCTCGAGGCTTTCAAGCCCGCATCGACAATGGCGCGATCCGCCGTCGGTTGGCTCATGACCGTGGTGCGCACAAACAGCGCGTGCTCAAACATCAGGTCATCAGGTCCCGGATGGTTGTCTCGATAGTCGCGGTCCATGAACACATAGGAGCCCGCTTGAACTTCATTGAAAACACCCGAATCCCGTTCATGGAGAAAGGTGCCGGTCCCTGCCCCGGTGATTCGCTCGCAAGGAATCCCTTCTGCAAGAAGGGCGTCACGCATCTCTTGCGCCGTGCGCGTGGCTTGCGCAATGGCTTGTAGACGCTCTTCTGGCAAACGCATGTGTTGCGCACCGCCGTGGTAACAATGCAGGCCTGCAAATCGCAAGGGTGGGCTGGACACAATCTCGCGCGCCAGTTTCAATGTGTCCTCACCGGGAGATGCGCCACAGCGGTTGGCACCAACATTGACCTCCACATACACATCCAGAGCCACTTGGGCCTTTTGCGACTGTTCTCGCAAAAGCGTCACCTGCTGCGGGTGATCGACTAACACGCCGATGCGGGCACGCTGAGCCAGCGCCAGAAGCTTGGCCACTTTGGAGGGGGACACCACCTGGTTGGTCACCAAAACGTCTTGGATGCCGGCCTCGACAAAAACAGCGGCTTCACTGACTTTTTGACAACAGATGCCCACAGCACCCAGGGCGATCTGCCGTTTGGCGATTTCAGGGCATTTGTGGCTCTTGGCATGGGCGCGTAGGCGGACACCCTTTTCGCTCAGGGCGTCTGCCATGCGCTTGAGGTTTCGCTCGAACGCATCCAGGTCGAGAATCAAGGCTGGCGTATCGATGGACTCGACAGCATCTCCAATTTGGGCGGCATGCCATGGGCTCATGTGTCTACAGGCCGGGCCTGCTCCTCGTTGTTTTCAACATGGTATCTCAGACTTTCTGAATGCAGCAATTGGTCCTTCAAGCCACTTCAAAGAAGCGCATCACCACCTTGTCCGGGTGACGTGCGCCCGTGCCGATGAACAAACGCTCTGCGATCCAGGAAAGCGCGGGGCTGGCGGTTTCAAAACTGGGCGAGCATCGAAAATAGACGGTCGATGGGTCCACCGGTTCACCCCGAATGATTTTGGCCATGACTTCGGGTGAAGCCGTGCGCACGGCTCGGTTGGTGACAAAAATCATGTCGCCCGCATCGGTTTCGATCAAATAGCGTGCGTCCAGTTCGGCCATCGATGGACCCAGCAACAATTGAAAATCGGCACCGCCAGACAAGACGCGGCCACACCATCCCTGCGCTTCCACCGTGCCGCCTAAAATGGGGATCACCCGGCGCACACCGTGATGGGTTTTGCCCACTTCTTGGGGCTTGTCCACTTGAACCGACAAATCTGCAAAGAACTTCAACTCGGGTGTAGGCAAGGTGTGCATGGGGCTCAGTTTCCTTCAACAATTTGCGGATATTACCTTGTCATTGACACCCTCGCTCCCCTTGCTGTGTGTGCCTGGCCTGATGTGCAATGCCGCTGTTTGGGCGCCTGTTTTGTCTCAACTGGGTCTTCCCATGGACTGTCATGTGGCGGAGCAAGGCAATGCCCGAAGCTTGAGGGGATTGGCGCAACAACTGCTGGACCACGCGCCAGACCACATGCTGCTTGCGGGCCACTCGATGGGCGCGCGCATTGTGTTGGAAGCGGTCAGGTTGGCACCCGAGCGCATTCACGGGGTCGCGCTGTTGGATACCGGCTTTTTGCCTCGTTCGCCCGGAGAGGCTGGAGCGCTTGAGGAGCGCAAGCGCATGGCATTGCTGGAGGTGGCTCAA
>CAINMN010000241.1 GCA_903850735.1 uncultured Burkholderiales bacterium
CGCTTCTTGCCGCGCACCATCGACGAAGACCAGTGGCAATGCGCCAACCGCGCCATGTTCTGGCTGTGGAGCGAATACGGCCTGCGCAAAGTCCCGGCCCGCAAGCCCTTCGCCGAGCGCCCTGCAGGCGAGAAGCCCCGGGTCAACATCATTGGCCCCTGCTACGGCACCTTCAACTCGCCCAGCGATCTGGCAGAAATTCGCCGCCTGGTGCAAGGCATTGGCGCCGAGATCAACATGGTGTTCCCGCTGGGCAGCCATCTGGCCGATGTGTCACGCCTGGTGGAAGCCGATGTCAACATTTGCATGTACCGTGAGTTCGGCCGCATGCTGTGCGAAGCGCTGGAGCGTCCCTACCTGCAAGCCCCCATCGGCTTGCACAGCACCACCCAGTTTTTGCGCAAGCTTGGCGAGCTGCTGAACCTCGACCCCGAGCCCTTCATCGAGCGCGAGCGCCACACCACGCTCAAGCCGGTCTGGGATTTGTGGCGTTCGGTCACACAAGACTTTTTTGCCACGGCCAGCTTTGGCGTGGTGGCCGGTGAAACCTATGCACGCGGCCTGCGCCATTTCCTCGAAGACGAAATGGGCCTGCCCTGCAAGTTCAGCGTGTCGCGCACAGCGGGCAACAAAACCGACAACGTCAGCATCCGCAAGCAAGTGCAGCAGCAAACGCCGCTCATCTTGTTTGGCAGCTACAACGAGCGCATGTACCTGAGCGAAATGTCCGCTTCCGGTCCGATGCGCGCCACCTTCATTCCGGCCTCTTTCCCCGGCGCCATCATTCGGCGCCACACCGGCACCCCCTTCATGGGCTACAGCGGCGCGAGCTACCTGGTGCAAGAGGTTTGCAATTCGCTGTTTGATGCGCTGTTCCACATCCTGCCCCTGGGCACCGACATGGACCGCGTGGAAGCCACACCGGCACGCGGCGTGGTCGAGCCCCACACCGCCTGGCAAGAAAGCGCCCAAGCGCGCTTGCGCAGCCTGATTGAAAGCCAGCCGGTGCTGGTCCAAATTTCAGCGGCCAAACGCCTGCGCGACCAAGCCGAGCGGCGTGCGCGCGAAGCTGGCGAAGACGAAGTCAATGAAGCCCATGTGGCCGCCGCAGGCGCGGAGCTGGGCCTGGGAGCGATGGCATGAGCTCCCACCAACATTTGAGACACAGACACAGCGTGGTCTGGCTCACCCCGATGTCGCAGCACTCCGCTGCGGCTGCCCAGGTTGCGCGGGCTGTGCGCATGGTTGGCCGCAAGGTCTTTTTGTAAAGGAGCATTCGTATGTCGAATCGGACTTCCATATCCGGGCTGACCGACGAGGAGGCTCAGGAGTTTCACCATTACTGGATGCAGGGCACAGTGGGATTTACGGCAGTCGCCGTGATCGCACACGTCCTGGTCTGGGCATGGCGACCCTGGTTCTAAGGCGCGTTCGCATTTCTAACGGAGTACTCCATGACCGACATCCCCTTTTTCTCGGAAAAGAAGCCCCACAAGGGTGACAAGCTGACGTTTGTCCTGATTTTTATTCCCAGCTTCGCTTTGCTGTTCCCGCTTGCATTGCTCGGCCAACTGGTCGGCCTGCATTGGAAACACTGGCTGCCGGGGGCAGAAAACATGACCAACATCTACTCAGGGGTGAAGGCCGCGGTTTACACCTTTATGTCCCACATCATTTAGGAGAAACATTATGTGGCGTATTTGGCGACTTTACGACCCTCTCAGAGCCATGGTGGTTCAGGGGATCTTCTTGTTCGGGCTGGCAGCCATGATTCACCTCATTCTGCTCAGCACCAACAAATTCAACTGGCTCGATGGCGCCAAAAAGCCTGTTGCAGCATCGGCGCAAAACTCGCCCATGCCCGCAGCAGTGCCGGCGGCCAAGTCCTGACAGTTGCCTCATGCAGACGCTGTCCCTGAACTTGCTTCAGCGCAGTGTCTGCTTTTCTTTTGATGAATTTTTAACGGTCTGTACCCAGCCAGAAGGAGCCTGACATGGCCATGCTCAGTTTTGAAAAAAAATACAGAGTGCGCGGTGGCACGCTGCTGGCCGGCGATTTGTTCGACTTTTGGGTTGGCCCGTTCTATGTCGGATTCTTTGGCGTCACCTCGATCTTTTTTGCCGCCCTCGGCACCGCCCTCATTCTTTGGGGCGCGTCGCAAGGACCCACCTGGAATTTGTGGCAAATCAGCATTGCCCCCCCTGACCTGTCTTACGGCCTGCGCTTTGCGCCGCTGATGGAAGGCGGGTTGTGGCAATTGATCACGGTCTGTGCGATTGGCGCGTTTGGCTCTTGGGCCCTGCGCGAAGTGGAAATTTGCCGCAAGTTGGGCATGGGCTACCACGTGCCCGCCGCCTTCAGCGTGGCCATCCTGGGCTATGTCACCCTGGTGGTGATTCGCCCCGTCTTGATGGGCGCCTGGGGCCACGGCTTTCCCTACGGCATTTACAGCCACCTCGACTGGGTCTCCAACGTCGGTTACCAGTACCTGCACTTCCATTACAACCCCGCCCACATGCTGGCGGTCAGCTTCTTTTTTGCAACCGTCTTTGCGCTGTCTTTGCACGGCGGCCTGATCCTCTCAGCTGCCAACCCCAAAAAGGGCGAAGTGGTGAAGACGCCGGAGCATGAAGACACGTTTTTCCGCGACACCATCGGCTACTCGATCGGCACCCTGGGCATCCACCGCCTGGGCCTGTTCCTGGCCTTGGCCGCGGTCTTGTTCAGCGCCCTGTGCATCGTGATCAGTGGTCCCTTCTGGAGCCGTGGCTGGCCCGAATGGTGGGGCTGGTGGCTGAACATGCCGATCTGGCGCTGAAGGCAAGGAGTCCACCATGGCGCAATACCAAAATCTTTTCACCACGGTCACCGCAGAAGGTCCCCTTCATTCCGGTGTCGAGCTCGGACATGGCAACAGCCAGCGCAGCTTCGATCCTCCAATCCATTACTACTGGCTGGGCAAAATTGGCAATGCACAGCTGGGCCCCATTTATTTGGGCGGATTGGGCATCGCCTCGCTGATCTGCGGCCTGATTGCCTTCACCATCATCGGCATGAACATGCTGGCCTCGGTCAACTACGACCCGATTCAATTCGTGCGCCAGTTGTTCTGGCTGGCCCTGGAGCCGCCGCCGCCCCAATACGGCCTGCAACTGCCGCCGCTGAACCAAGGCGGCTGGTGGCTGATCACCGGCTTGTTCCTCACCGCCTCGCTGTTCCTGTGGTGGGCGCGCACCTACCGGCGCGCACGCGAGCTGGGCATGGGCACCCATATTCCATGGGCTTTTGCAGCGGCCATCTGGTTGTACCTGGTGCTGGGCTTGTTCCGCCCGATCCTGATGGGCTCTTGGGGCGAAGCCGTGCCTTACGGCATCTTCCCCCACCTGGACTGGACCGCAGCCTTCTCCTTGCGCTATGGCAACTTGTTCTACAACCCCTTCCATGCGCTGTCCATTGTCTTCCTGTATGGCTCGGCCCTGCTGTTTGCCATGCACGGCGCCACGATTCTGGCGGTCACGCATTACGGCGGCGAGCGCGAGCTCGAGCAGATCACCGACCGTGGCACGGCCTCGGAGCGCGCCGCCCTCTTCTGGCGCTGGACCATGGGCTTCAACGCCACGATGGAATCCATTCACCGCTGGGCCTGGTGGTTTGCGGTGCTGTGCCCCCTGACTGGCGGCATTGGCATCCTGCTGACCGGCACCGTGGTGGACAACTGGTATTTGTGGTCCATGAAGCACGGCGTGGTACCGCCCTACCCTGAAGTATTTCCGCTGGTGGTTGATCCCAGCCTGACCACAGGAGTGAAGCCATGACCCATTCATTGAAATCATGCAGGCACTGGCTGACCCTGGCATCACTGGGCCTGCTGACCCTGCTCACCGGTTGTGAGCGCCCACCCATGGAGTCGGTGCAACACGGCTACCGTGGCACCGGCATGGTTCAGGTTTACAACCCCCGCGCGCTGGAAGCCTCGGTCGAGGCCAACGAAGTGCCACCTGCCATACCGGCAGGCGACACCTCGGGGCCCAAGGCCTCGCAAATCTACAAAAACGTGAAAGTTCTGGGCGACCTGAGCGCCGGCCAGTTCAACCGCGTGATGGCCTCCATGTCGATCTGGATTGCACCGCAAGAGGGCTGCCTGTACTGCCATAACCCTGCGAACTTCGCCGACGACAGCAAGTACACCAAGGTGGTGGCGCGTCGCATGCTGCAAATGACGCAGTACATCAACACCGAGTGGAAGTCGCACGTGGCCGACACCGGCGTGACCTGCTACACCTGCCACCGCGGCAACCCGGTGCCGTCGGCGATCTGGTTCAAGTCGAACCCGCAACCCTATGGCTCCAACTTCATGGGAGACAAAGCGGGGCAAAACCATCCGGCGACCAGCGTCGCCTTGGCGTCCTTGCCCAACGATCCTTTCACGCCGTTTCTTCTGGAACAAAAAGACATCCGCGTGAACGGCCCAACCGCCTTGCCCTCAGACAACCGGCATTCCATCAAACAAGCCGAGTGGACCTACGGTCTCATGACCCACATGTCATCGGCCTTGGGCGTGAACTGCACCTATTGCCACAACTCACGCTCCTTCCAAAGTTGGGAAGGCAACCCGCCGCAACGCCGCACCGCCTGGTTTGGCATTCGCATGGCGCGTGACCTCAACAAGGAGTACATGGAACCTTTGACCAGCACCTTCCCCGACCATCGCAAAGGGGAAACCGGCGATGTGGCGAAATTGAATTGCGCCACCTGCCACCAAGGTGCCTACAAGCCCCTGAACGGCGCGCCCATGCTGAAGGACTTCCCGGAACTGGCGGGCAGCGGCGTGGGACAGGCCAAGCTGGCTCAAAAATGACGCCGTGACCTGAGCCCTGCGAGTCACCCATGGACATTTTTCTCTCGCAACCCAGAGGATTCTGTGCAGGGGTGACGCGCGCCATTGAAATTGTGGAATTGGCTTTGCAGCGCTTTGGCGCACCGGTCTATGTTTACCACGAGATCGTTCACAACCAGCACGTGGTGAACGACCTGCGGGACAAAGGTGCCGTGTTTGTCAATGCGCTCGATGAGATTCCAGCGGGGGCCATCACCGTTTTCAGCGCCCATGGCGTGTCCAAGGCCGTGGTGGATGAAGCCAACCAACGGCACCTGGAAGCCATCGATGCCACCTGCCCCCTGGTCACCAAGGTGCACAGCCAGGCCCAGCGTTTTGCGCGCCAAGGCTACACCCTGCTGATGATTGGCCACGCGGGTCATGAAGAAGTCGTGGGCACCATGGGCAGCGTGGACGCCCCCATGACCCTGATCAGCGACATGGCCGATGTGCAGGCCCTTCCCTTTCCCGCCGATGCACGCCTGGCCTATGTGACCCAGACCACCTTGAGCCTGGACGACACCCGTGAACTGATTCAGGCCCTGTCCCAGCGCTACCCCAGCATTGTGGGACCCGAGATGGACGACATTTGCTATGCCACCCAAAACCGGCAAAGCGCTGTGCGGTCCATGGCCGAGAAGGTGGACCTGGTGCTGATTGTGGGCGCGCGCAACAGTTCCAACTCGAACCGGCTGCGCGAGGTGGCCCAGCGTGACGGTCTGCCCTCGTATCTGGTGCAAGACGAACACGACATCGACCCCCGATGGCTTCACGGCGTGAAGCGTGTGGGCGTCTCCTCCGGTGCCTCAACACCGGAAGTTCTGGTGCAGCGCGTGGTGCAAGCCCTGCAAACCCTGCACCCTGGAACCGTTTTGCAATTGCCAGGCATTCAAGAACATGTTTTGTTCCGAATTCCCAGCATCCTGAACACCACCCCGGCCTGAAGCATGGAGATCGCCAACCCCCATGCCAACACCCTGTCAGGTGTCGTGGTCCTGCTGCTGCTGGACTACCTCACACAGCACCGCGCCTGGGGTTGGCTGAAGTTGGCACAGGGCCCGGCCGCCTTGAAAGGCACACCGGGCTTGTTGTTTTCCAAAGTCATGGGCAGCGGACAAGATGGCGGCTTCAGCTTGCGCCCAAGCAGCAGCCACCAAGGCTTGCTGTGCATGTTTTCCAACCAGAGCGATGCCGAAAGCTTCATGTCGGGCCCGCATGTGAAGGCCTGCCAAGAGCGCGCCAAAGAACACTGGCTGGGCATGCTGCGCGTCACCTCGTCGCGCGGCGCCTGGGACCAACAAGCTTGGGACATCACCCCGAACGCAGAAGCACAGGCCGCATCGGCCGCCCCCTTTGCGGTGCTCACGCGCGCCAGCATTCGGCCGGCCAAGGCCATGGCGTTTTGGCGCCACGCCCCCGCTTCGCAAGCCAGCCTGGAACAAGCGCCTGGCTGCATGCTGGCCATGGGTTTGGGCGAAGCGCCGCTGATTCGACAATGCACCTTCAGCCTGTGGCAAGACACACAGGCCATGCTGAACTATGCCCACCAGGGCGCGCACCAAAGCGCCATTCAAGCGGCTTACAAGCAAGACTTCTTCTCGGAGTCTTTGTTTGTGCGCATGCAGGTCCTGCGCATGCAAGGCCAATGGAAAGGCCAACCGTTTGCGCATGCCATGGAGGTCGCCCATGGCTGAACACAAAGTGATCGTCATTGGCGCGGGCATCGGTGGCTTGACCGCTGCGCTGGAATTGGGACACCTGGGCCTGGACGTCACCGTCATTGAGCGTGGCGCCGTGGCCGGCGGCAAAGTGGCTGCCGAGTGGGTCCAGGGCCAGCCGATTGACAGCGGCCCCACCGTGTTCACCATGCGCTGGGTGTTCGATGAGCTGCTGGACAGCGTGGGCCTGCGCCTGGACCGCGAGCTCAAACTCAAGCCGCTGAACACCCTGGCCCGACATTTTTGGGCCGATGGCAGCAGCTTGGACCTGCACGCCGACCCGCTGGCCAGCGAGGCGGCCATTGAAGCCTTTGCCGGTGCCCAAGAGGCCGAGAACTTTCGAAAATTTTGTGACACCACACGTGCGCTGTACGGCGTGATGGACACCGCCTTCATTCGTGCCCAACGCCAAAATTTGCCCAGCTTCATGGCGTCCTTGGGGCCGCGCGGTTTGGCCCTGCTGACACGCATGGGCCCCATGAAAACTTTGTGGTCGAGCTTGCAAACGCAATTCACCGATCCGCGCTTGCGCCAACTGTTCGCACGCTATGCCACCTACTGCGGCTCTTCGCCCTGGCAAGCCCCAGCCACCCTGAGCCTGATTGCCCAAGTCGAGATGGATGGCGTCTGGTCGGTCGAAGGCGGCATGGTGGAGTTGGCGCAATGCCTCACCCGACTGTGCCAGCAAGCGGGCGTGCGCTTTCGCTTTCAAACCCACTGCGAGCAAATCACCTTGAAAAACGGCAAGGTGTCGGGCGTCAAACTGGACACGCAAGAACAGCTGCCAGCCGACCGCGTGATTTTCAACGGCGATGCCGCGGCCCTGCGCCAAGGCTTGCTGGGCGCGCCCGCACAAAAGGCCGTGACGGCCACGCCGCCGCAGCGATCGCTGTCAGCCGTGACCTGGGCCATTCATGCGAAAACCCAGGGCTTGGCACTGGACCGGCACAACCTGTTTTTCTGGCCCGACTACGCCAGCGAATTTCAAGACATTTTCGAGCGCCAGCAACTGCCCAAGCAGCCCACGGTGTACCTGTGTGCGCAAGACCGCCAGGACCAGCAAGCCCCTGCCGGCGCAGAGCGCTTGCTGTGCCTGGTGAATGCACCGGCCACAGGCGATCAACAAGCCTTGTCAGACCAGGCCTTGTCCCAGTGCGAGTCGCAGTGTCTGACCTTGATGCAGCAATGCGGCTTGTCGCTGGAACTCACGCCACACAACCATGTGGTCAGCACGCCGCAGAAATTTCACCATCGTTTCCCTGCAACCGGAGGCGCTCTTTATGGACAAGCGACACACGGATGGATGAGCATCTTTTCTCGCCCGGGGGCACAGAGCGCCGTGCCGGGCCTTTACCTTTCCGGGGGCAGCGTGCATCCGGGGCCGGGCGTGCCGATGGCAGCCATGTCGGGCCGTCTGGCGGCCGCGGCCGTGCGGGCGAGCCTCGGTTTGACCAAACCGTTCCGAGCGGGGGCTACCTCTGGTGGTATGTCGACGCCATGAGTGATGACGGCCAATTCGGACTAACGCTCATTGCCTTTGTCGGCAGTGTGTTTTCGCCCTACTACGCTTGGGCGCGCCGTCAGCCGCAGTCCGACCCCGAAAACTTCTGCGCGCTGAATGTGGCGCTGTACAGCCGCCATGCCAACCGCTGGAGCATGACAGAGCGCGGCCGACGCCATTGCCACCGCGATGCCACCCAATTCAAGATCGGCCCCAGCGAAATGCATTGGACGGGCAACTGCCTGGAAATTGCCATCGACGAAGTCTGCGTGCCCTTCCCCCGAAAAATCAAAGGGCGCATCCGCTTGTTTCCGCACCGCCTGTTTGACTTCAGCACACCCTTGGATGCAGCCGGCGCACACCGCTGGGGCCCGATTGCGCCCCACGCCGCGATTGAAGTCGATCTGGATGAACCGCAACAAAAATGGCGTGGCAGCGCCTACATGGACTCCAACGAAGGCGATGAGCCCATCGAGAAGGGCTTTCACCACTGGGACTGGTCGCGCAGCCAGCTGCGCGATGGCAGCACCGCGGTCATCTATGACATGCAGTGGCCCGACCAACCCGAGCGTGTGCTCAGCCTGCGCTTTGACCGCGAAGGCCAGGTCGACAGCTTTCAGGCACCCCAGCGGCAAAAGCTGCCTTCAACCCTTTGGCGGGTCAAGCGCAACATGCGCAGCCCCTCCCCCGTGAAGGTGGTGCATCAATTGGAAGACACCCCTTTCTACCAGCGCGCCTTGTTGCAAAACGAGTTGCTCGGCGAGACGGTCCAAAGCTTTCATGAAAGCCTGTCCGTGCCGCGCCTGGTCTCCCCCATTGTCCGCAGCATGTTGCCCTGGCGCATGCCCAGGAGAGCCTGATGCCCTCAGACTTTTCCACCCTCTTACAGGCCTCGACCTTTCATGTGCAAGGTCGGCCTCCAGAATTCGCAGCCATTCCGGCTGTGGATAGCCCTCGTGCGGGTCCAGCACGTTTGTTAACTTCTTGCAAGGAGAACAAGCCATGTCTGATAAAGACAAAGTATGGCCAACGGGTTTGACCGAGGCCGAATCAGAAGAGATCCATAGGCATCTCATCCAAGGCACGCAAATCTTCGGCATGATTGCCGCGTTTGCCCATTTGCTTGCCTATATCTACTCACCCTGGTTGAAATAAGCGAGGTACATCATGATCTACGGAAAACTGTGGTGCGTCGTTAAACCATCGGTGGGTATTCCCATCATCATCGGCGCTGTGGCCGTTGCTTCTTTCAGCGTTCACCTGGCCCTCGTGACCAACACGACATGGGTCAAGGGGTTCCTGAACGGTGGCAATAAGGCTGTGGCAACCGCTGCTGCTGAGTCTCCAGGAAAAAAATAACTGGGGTTGACCTCTGGATCGGAATCTTCGGATTCCGGTCCTTTTCATCATGAAACGAATCAGTCACAAGCTCGTTCAGTCCTGGGCCAGTTGGGGAACGCGTTTTCTGCCATTTGCAGACGCGGCATCGCCCGAGCTCCCCTTGTCGAGGCTGCTTCGACTCTCCCTCTTTCAAGTTTCCGTTGGCATGGCCTTGGTCTTGCTGGTGGGAACACTCAACCGCGTCATGATTGTCGAGCTCAAGGTGCCCGCGGCACTGGTCTCGATCATGGTCGCCCTGCCGCTGCTGTTCGCGCCGCTGCGCGCATTGATTGGCTTTCGCTCTGACAACCACCGCTCTGAATTGGGCTGGCGTCGTGTGCCCTACCTGTGGATGGGCAGCCTGATGCAGTTTGGCGGTTTCTCCATCATGCCCTTTGCCTTGCTGGTCTTGGCGGGCGCCGGGCAAGCCAACGAGGCGCCGGCCTGGGTGGGCCACATGGGCGCCGCCGTGGCCTTTTTACTGGTGGGTGCCGGCGTGCACACCACGCAGACCGTGGGGCTGGCCCTGGCGACCGACCTGGCGCCGCAAGAAGACCAGCCCAAGGTGGTGGGGCTGATGTACGTCATGCTGCTGGTGGGCATGATTGTCAGCGCCTTCCTCTTTGGCCATTTGCTGTCGGACTACACGCCGGGCCGCCTGGTGCAAGTCATTCAAGGCGCGGCCATCACCACCCTGATTCTCAATGTGTTGGCCATGTGGAAGCAAGAGCCGCGCAGCCGCCTGCGCAAGCCCGGCACGCCGGTCGAAGGTAGTTTTGCGCAAGCCTGGCAAAGCTTCAGCCAGGGCGGCCACGCGCTGCGCCGCTTGTGGGTGGTGGCATTGGGCACCATGGCCTTCACCATGGAAGACGTCTTGCTCGAGCCCTATGGCGGCGAAATCCTGAGCCTCAGCGTGTCCGCCACCACCATGCTCACCGCCACACTGTCTGCTGGCAGCCTGATTGGCTTTTGCTGGGCGTCCTATGTCCTGGGGCGTGGGGCCGACGCGTTTCGCATGGCCAACCAAGGCTTGATGGTGGGCATTCCCGCCTTCATGGCCGTGATTCTGGCCGCCCCCATGGGTTCGGCCCTGGTGTTTGCCATCGGGACGTTCTTGATTGGGCTGGGTGCCGGCTTGTTCAGCCACGGCACGCTGACCGCCACCATGAACCTGGCACCGAAAGAACAAACCGGCCTGGCGCTGGGGGCCTGGGGCGCCGTGCAAGCCACAGCGGCCGGTGGGGCCATGGCTTTGGGCGGGGTGTTGCGAGACGTGCTGGCCCAGAACTGGGGCGCCTTGAGCGGCTACAACGGGGTTTACCTGCTGGAAATCGTGCTGCTGGTGGCCTCCTGGGCGGCCATGATCCCCTTGCTCAGCCGCCGCCGAATAACCCCTCAGCATGATGCGACTTAAAATCGCAGTTGAAATACAGCCTTAATTTAAAAGCTCACACAGGAGAAGCCATGGAACTCAGCACCATTTTCATCATCATGTACGTCGTGTTCTGCTTGTTCATGATTGCCAACTGGATGAACCGCCCGCGCAAAAAGAAGTAAGAACTTACAGCGGCTGGCTCGCGGTCTTGCGCCCACGGCGCTCGTTCTCCAGCCGCTCAAACAAGCCCAACACCCATTCGATGCGCTGGGGCATGGCCCGATTGGGGAAGTTCAAGGTGCGCATGCGCTCATCGGCATTCAACACCTCCGGCGCAATCAAGAACGCAATGGCGGGCAAGGGCTGAACAGGGTTGCGCTGTGCGTAAATCCAGCCCGACTGGGTCCAAGCCGTGGCCAACAACACCAACTTGCGGCGTGTGCTCACCACGGTTCGGTGCGACACAGAGTCCAGGCCTTCGCGCCGCAACTGATGGCCAATCTCTGCGTAAATCAGGCTCGCGGCCAAAATCGCGGCGCGACAGTCGGCCGGCAATTCGGCAATGCCTGCCTGGGCTTGCTTGTACAACTGCTCCGCCTCTTGCAAGACACGCTCAATGACGGTCTTCAGGTTGGCACTCATCTTGGGGTTCTGCAACCATTCGTCGGGCTGAACGCCGGCCTCCACCAACCATTGCAAGGGCAGGTAAATGCGCCCATTGCGGGCGTCTTCGCCCACATCGCGGGCGATGTTGGTCAGTTGCATGGCCACGCCCAGCTCGCATGCGCGAGCCAGTGTCAGCGGCGCTTGGGGCCCCATGATCCAGCACATCATGCCGCCCACGGTGGCCGCCACGCGGGCGGCATAGGCTTGCAAGTCTTCCATGGTTTGGTAGCGGCGCCCCTGCGCATCCCACGCAAAGCCTTCCAGCAAGGCGTCCAAAAACAGGCGCGGCAGTTGGTGGTGCTGCACCACCAGGGCCAGGGCATGGTCCTCGACCGCATCGGTGGGCGTGCCGGCGTAAATCAAATCCAGGCGCTGCTTCAAGATCGACAAATTGGCCTGGGCGTCACCGCCCTGGTCGACCAAGTCGTCGGCCACGCGACAAAACGCGTACAGCGCGATGGCCGCCGCGCGCACGCGCATGGGCAGCAAGCGGCTGGCAGCAAAAAATGTTTTGGAGCCACCTTGCATCATGGCCACGCAGGCCTGCAAATCCTGAGAATCGTACTCAGGCGAAAGATGAGGCATGGGGGACCACCGTTTCAAGCGCTTTCGCGGACATCAACACGCCGGGCACGCCCGCACCGGGATGGGTGCTCGCGCCGACCATGTACAAACCCTGGACGTCTTCACTTCGGTTGTGAGGGCGAAACCAGGCACTTTGCAGCAACAAAGGCTCCAGGCCGAAACCCGCTCCTTTGTAAGACCACAGGCGATCGTGAAAATCCTGCGGCGTGGTCACTTTCGAGGTGACCACGGCGCGCGACAAACCGGGCAACACCGAGGCTTCGAGCACGCGCTCGATGGCTTGACGATAGTGCTCGGCAAATGCGGGCCAGTCGGTGCCGCTGTCCAGGTGTGGCACCGGTGCCAGGGCGTAAAACGTGTCGCAACCCGCAGGCGCCAACGACGGGTCGGTGGCAGTCGGGCGGTGCAGGTAAAGGCTGAAGTCTTCGGCCAGCTTGTGGCGCTTGAAGATGTCGGTCAGCAATTCTTTGTAGCGCGGCCCCAAAACCATCATGTGGTGCGGCACATCGGGGTAGGTCTTGGACGTTCCGAAATACCAAACAAACAGGCCCATGGAGTAACGGCCGTTGTCGATGCGGCGGTTGGTCCAGTGGCTGCGGTGCTCTGCGTCCACCAAGTAGCGGTAAGTCCAGGCCGAATCGGCGTTGCTCACCACAATGTCAGCGGGCACAAACTCACCACTGGCCAACTCCAGTCCCTTGGCCTGGTTTTGGACCACACGGATTTTTTGGACAGCGGCGTTGTAACGGATGTTCACGCCGCGCTGGCGCAGCAAGCCCACCAGGCCCTGAACAATGGCGCCGGTTCCGCCCATGGCGGAATGCACGCCCCAGTTGCGTTCCAGGGAGTGGATAAGGGCATAAGCCGCCGTCACCGAAAACGGGTTGCCGCCAATCAACAGCGGGTGAAAGCTCATCACCACCCGCAACTGGGGATGCTTGATGTGCTGCGCCACCAAATCGTGAATGGTGCGCCAGGCGCCCATGCGCGCAAATGACGGCAAGGCGGCGATCAAATCCTTGATGCTGTCAAAGGCGATCGAGCCCATCTCTTCGAAACCCAGCTTGCGGCACAGCTCGGCCTTGTTCATCAAGCGCTTGTAGCCTTCGATGTCCTCGACATCGAACTTGGCGATCTGGTCGCACATGGCGGCTTCGTCGCCGCTGTAGTCGAAGAAGCTGCCGTCGTCAAAGCGGATGCGGTAGAACGGCGCCATCTCGCGCAAATCCACATCGTCGCTGAAGCGTCGGCCACACAGGGTCCACAATTCTTCGAGCAAGAAGGGTGCGGTGATGATGGTCGGGCCGGCATCGAAGGTGAAGCCGTCCTGGCGGTGCACAAAGGCGCGACCGCCGGGGCCGTCCAGCTTTTCAAAGACTTCGACGTCGTAGCCCTTGCAGCTCAGCCGAATGGCGGCTGCCAAACCACCAAAGCCGCTGCCAATCACGACCGCTTTGGGGCGTGCTTGGCTGACAGGCGCGTAATGGCTGCGGTCATCGGTGGTGCGAAAGGCGTTCATGCGCGGTCCGGGTGGGTGGGCAAAACAGGCGTGCTCACCGCCCCATTGGAAGAGCGCTGTCCCATGGCCCAGCCCCACAAACGTTGCAGGGGCAAGGCAAAAACCATCAACACATGCTCAATGATGGCCAAGCCCAGCAAGGAAGCCAGCAAAACCCAGCCGGTGCTGACCTCGACTGCGCCGCGCTGGGCCTGCAACACCAGCCAAAGCCAGGTGCCGCCAGAAAGGCTGATGGTCAGATAGAAGCACCCGGTGATGGTCGAGCGCCGGAAATAGCTGCCGATGTACTGCAAATGCTGGGGCAGGTACTGCTCGCCCACTTGCGGCACGCCAAAAAACAGGTTCAGCTTGGCGCTCAGGCGCATGCACCACAGCAAGGCAAAGGTGCACATGGCCACATGGTTGGGCATGCCTTGCTGCATGGCCAACAAGACGCCAAAGTTCACCAGCAAGGCCAGCTCGTGGTACAGCAAGGCCTGCACGGCCAGCACAAAGCGCCGCAGGCCCGTGGCGCTGGGGTCTTGCGCAATCTTGCGCGGCCCGGTGATCCAGCCCGAGAGGAAGGCCATCTCATGCCAGCTCCACATGACGATCACCGCCACAAAGCCCACATAGTCGGCGATGACCGATTGCTCGCGCATGCTCCA
>CAINMN010000242.1 GCA_903850735.1 uncultured Burkholderiales bacterium
CTTCATGGGGTTGATGGGAGGCCGCCTGGGCCCCCTGCCCTTGGGCTTGACGCCCGTGCCCACCGACCAGTGGGGCGGGTTGCCGCTGACGCTGATGCTGGCTACGCTGTCCATCGCCATGGCCTTTCCGCTGGGCATCCTGGTGGCCTTGGGAAGACGCAGTGAATTGCCAGCGATTCGCAGCGTGTGCATCCTCTACATTGAACTGGTGCGCGGTGTGCCGCTGATTGCGGTATTGTTCATGGCCAGCTTCATGATCCCCTTGCTGCTGCCCACGGGCACGCAGCCCGATGTGTTGTTGCGCGTGCTGATGGGCATCACCTTGTTTGCGGGGGCCTATACCGCCGAAATCATTCGCGGCGGCTTGCAGGCGATACCCCGCGGCCAGCATGAAGCGGCGGCCTCACTGGGCCTGGGCTACTGGAAAACACAGCGTCTGGTCATCTTGCCGCAGGCCTTGGCCCATGTGGTGCCTGGCATCATGAACAACTTCATCGCCATCTTCAAAGACACCTCCTTGGTGACCATCGTCAGCCTGTACGAGTTGTCCGGCGCATTGGGCTTGGCCATCGGCGGCGACGCCGACTGGCGCCCCTTTAAACTGGAAGGCTACCTGTTCATCACCGCCATCTATTTTGTGTTTTGCTTTGCCATGTCACGCTACAGTCTGTGGGTAGAGCGCCAAGTGAGCCACCGATGACCCCACCCATGATTCAGTTTGAAAAAGTCAACAAATGGTTCGGCGCCTTCCATGTGCTGCGCGACATTGACCTGAGCATTGAACGTGGCGAACGCGTGGTGGTGTGCGGCCCTTCGGGCTCTGGCAAATCCACCCTGATTCGCTGTATCAACCGGTTGGAAGCCCACCAGCAAGGTCACATCAGCGTTCATGGGCTGGAAGTGGGCGACGATGTTGCAGCCATCGAGCAAGTGCGGCGGCAAGTCGGCATGGTGTTCCAGCAGTTCAACCTCTTTCCGCACCTGACCGTGCTTGAAAACCTGACCCTGTCGCCGATCTGGGTGGGCAAGGTGGCGCCCGCCGAAGCGCAGGCGCGTGCCATGCAACAACTGGAGCGGGTGCGCATTGCGGAGCAAGCCCACAAATACCCCTTGCAACTGTCGGGCGGCCAACAGCAACGCGTGGCGATTGCGCGCGCGCTGTGCCTTCAGCCGCAAATCATGCTGTTTGACGAGCCCACTTCGGCGCTGGACCCTGAGATGATCCAGGAAGTGCTGGATGTCATGACCGATCTGGCCCAGCAAGGCATCACCATGGTCTGCGTGACGCATGAAATGGGCTTTGCGCGCGAGGTGGCCGATCGGGTGATCTTCATGGACCAGGGACAAATTTTGGAACAGGCGGCGCCAGACACTTTTTTCCACCATCCTCAACATCCAAGAACACGGGATTTTTTGGCCAAAATCATTGGCCACTGACTTGAACAGGAGCATTCATTGAAAACGCAAGTTGCCATCATTGGCGCCGGCCCCTCCGGGCTCTTGCTGGGCGCACTGCTGCACCGCGCCGGCATTGACAACATCATTCTGGAGCGCCAAAGCGGCGAGTATGTGTTGGGTCGCATTCGCGCCGGCATCCTGGAGCAAGTCACTGTGGACTTGCTGCACGAAGCAGGCGTGGGCGCGGGCGTCAGCAAAGAAGGCACCGTGCACCACGCCATCGAACTGGTGTTCAAAAACCAGCGGCACCCGATTGACGTGACCCAGCTCACCGGTGGCAAGGTGGTCACCGCCTATGGCCAAACCGAGGTCACCCGCGACCTGATGAACCACCGTGCGGCCCTGGGCTTGCCCACGGTGTACGAAGCCAAAGACGTGGCCTTGCATGACTTTGACAGCGCCTCGCCCCACATCACCTATGAAAAAGACGGACAAAGCCACCGCGTGGACTGCCGCTTCATTGCCGGCTGCGATGGCTTTCATGGCGTGAGCCGCGCCAGCGTGCCCAAGGGCGCCATCACCGAGTATGAAAAGGTCTATCCCTTTGGGTGGCTGGGCGTGCTGGCCGATGTGCCGCCGGTGTCGCCCCATGCCATCGTCTACGCCAACAGCGAGCGCGGCTTTGCGCTGTGCTCCATGCGCAGCATGACGCGCAGCCGCTACTATGTGCAATGCCCGCTCTCGGACACGGTGGACGCCTGGTCCGACCAACGCTTCTGGGATGAGTTGCGCTTGCGCCTGGACCCCGATTTGGCCGGCCGCATCGTCACCGGCCCCTCGATCGAGAAAAGCATCGCGCCGCTGCGCAGTTTTGTGGCCGAACCCATGCGCTTTGGCAGCCTGTTCCTGGCAGGTGACGCTTCGCACATCGTGCCGCCCACCGGCGCCAAAGGCCTGAACCTCGCCGCCACCGACGTGAAGTACCTGAGCCAGGCCTTCATAGAGTACTTCAATGACAAAACCAATGCCGGCATTGACACTTACTCGGAGCGCTGCCTGCGCCGCATTTGGCGCGCAGAGCGTTTCTCCTGGTGGCTGACCAGCTTGATGCACAGCTTCCCCGACACCCAAGGTTTCGGCCAGAAAGTTCAGGAGGCCGAGTTGGACTACCTGGTGCACAGCGAGGCCCTGTCGCGCTCGCTGGCTGAAAACTATGTGGGCCTGCCGCTGAACTTTGCCGAATGATCCCTGCTGGAGAATCTTCCCCATGAATGCTTCCACCGACACTTTCCTGAATGTGATCCCCAACGCCCTCAAAGGCGTGCGCGTGCTGACCCTGGCGCTGAATTTGCCGGGCCCGGCCGCCGTCATGCGCCTGAAAGCCATGGGCGCGCAGTGCACCAAGCTTGAACCGCTGGCGCCTGCGGGCAGCCCGACGGGGCTGCCGACCGACCCAATGGGCCAATACAAACCTGCGGCCTACGCCACCTTGCACAAGGGCGTGAAAGTCGTTCAAGCGGATTTGAAATCGGCCGCCGGTCAAAAGAAGCTGCACCAAATTTTGGCGCGCACCGATGTGCTGGTCACATCGTTTCGGCCCTCGGCGCTGCGCAAGCTTGGCGTGGATGGCGCGAGCCTGTTGAAACAATACCCCGGCTTGGTGATGGTGGCCATCGTCGGGGCACCAGGGGCCCGTGCCGAAGAGCCCGGCCATGACCTGACCTACATGGCCGACCAAGGCCTGGTCTCGGGTCTGGCCTTGCCACCCAGCCTGTTTGCCGACATGGGCGGCTCTCTACTGACCAGTGAGGCCGTGCTGCAAGCCCTGCTGCTGCGCCAGCGACCCGGTCGCGCCTGCGGCAAGGGCCACTACATGGAAATTGCCTTGAGCGATGCGGCGGGCTACCTGGGCTTGCCACACCAGTGGGGCCTGACCACAGCCGATGGCTCGGTCGGTGGCGCTCATGCGGGCTACCAGGTGTACCGTTGCAAAGACGGCCGTGTGGCGGTGGCAGCCCTGGAGCCGCATTTCGCGGCCCGTTTGTGCGAGGCCGCGGGCATCAAGGGCGAGGCCACGCGCAAGCTCATGCACGCGCCCAAAACCCATGAAGCCATGGCCAGTTTCTTTGCCCAGCACACCCGGCGCCAGCTGGACAAGCTGGCGGCAGACAAAGACCTGCCCTTCCACACCCTGAAGTGAGCGCGCCATGATCGACCACCTGGACCACCTGGTTCTGACAACTTGCGACGAAGCCGCCTGTGTGGATTTCTACACCCGCGTGATGGGCATGCAACTGGAAAGTTTCATCGGCGGCACGCCCCCCGTCGAGCGCAAGGCGTTTCGCTACGGCAATCAAAAAATCAACCTGCATGTGCGCGGCAAAGAGCATGAGCCCAAAGCCCATTTGCCAGTGCCTGGTGCGCTGGACCTTTGCTTCATTGCATCAGTGCCCTTGGCACAGGTCATTGACAACTTGCAGCGCGCCCAGTGGCCGATTCTGGAGGGCCCCGTCATGCGCACAGGCGCCACCCAGAAAATTCGCTCGGTCTATGTGCGCGACCCGGACCTGAACCTGATCGAAATTTCCGAGCTGGCCTGAAGGACTGTCAGCCGCGCGGCTTGCTGCCCTTCACGCGCGGGGGCAAGCCGGTGTGCTGTGTCAGGACACGCC
>CAINMN010000243.1 GCA_903850735.1 uncultured Burkholderiales bacterium
CCCCTGCGCGAGATCGTGTACAACGCCGGTGGCGAGCCCAGCGTGGTCGTCAACGCCGTCCTGGGTGGCAAAGGTAACTACGGCTTCAACGCCGCCAACGACACCTATGGCGACATGATCGAAATGGGTATCCTGGACCCCACCAAAGTGACCCGCACTGCGCTGCAAAACGCAGCCTCCGTGGCCAGCCTGATGCTGACCACCGAGTGCATGGTCGCCGAAGCCCCCAAAGACGAGGCACCCGCTCCCGCGATGCCCGACATGGGCGGCATGGGTGGCATGGGCATGTAATTCCCCCCTGGGGTCAGGTCTTGAGTTTTGCCTGTCCCCTGTGGATAACTTGCTCCACTCTCTTGAAAACCCGCTCTCGAGCGGGTTTTTTTACGCCTGTTGTGTTGGCGGGTGAATAGATCACTGGCGGTTCTCTTTTCTTTTCAGGTCACACCGCCCATGCTGGCGGCATGACACGACCCCTTCGCATTGAATTTCCGGGCGCCATCTACCACGTCACCAGCCGTGGCGATCGGCGCGAGTCCATTTTTGAAAACGCCCAAGACGAGCGCTTGCTGCTCTATGTTCTGGAAAACGCCCTGGAGCGTTTTTCCGCCCATGTGATGGCGTGGTGCTTCATGCGCAATCACTATCACCTGGTGCTGCAAACGCGCGAAGCCAACTTGTCGCGACTGATGCGCCACATCAATGGCACTTACACCCAGCGCAGCAACCATCGACACGGCAAAGTGGGCCATGTGTTTCAAGGGCGCTTTCACGCGGTGCTGATCGATCGCGATGCCTACCTCTTAGAGGCCTGCCGCTATGTGGACCTCAACCCCGTGCGGGCCGGCCTGGTGAATGACCCAGCCGATTGGCATGCGTCCAGCTACCGCGCGCACATTGGCTGGAGTGCCGCACCCCCGTGGCTGAACAGCCATGCGTTGTTGACGCAACTGACCGGTCAGCGGGCGTTTGCCAGCCCCTTGCAGTTGGCCCGGGCACGCCAAGCCTACCGCGAGTGGGTGGCCGCTGGCCACGGTGTGACGCTTTGGAAAGATGCGCTGCAACAGCAAGTGTTCTTGGGGGACAACCACTTCATTCAATCGGCGCAGAAAAAAGCAACTCAGTTGCGCATGAGCGCGCATGAAGTGCCGCGCGAGCAACGCGCCACGCCCTTGTCACTCGATGAATGGTTGCTCGGATGCGGCACGCAGGAAGAGGCCATTGCGTGTGCCTACCTGCATTCTCATTGGACGATGACGGCGATTGCCAAAGAAGTGGGGTTGTCGGTGTCGCGCGTGAGTCGGATCATTCGGCAATACGAAGAAAGCCAAGCAGCCGCCCACACGAAGTTATCCACAGAAAAAAGGCAAAACTCAAGACCTGACCCTCTGCAAGAGCGCAGCGGTGGAGGGGTCTAGGGTGTCGATGAGACCAGTGGTGAGCCGCTGGCGAAGGTCCTTGGCGAGGACTTTGCCGAGTTCGACGCCCCATTGGTCGAAGCTGTTGATGCCCCAGACGGCGCCGCTGACGAAGACGCGGTGTTCGTGCAAGGCGATGAGCGCGCCCAGGCTGGCGGGGTCGAGTCGGTCCAGCAGCAAGAAAGTGCTGGGGCGATTGCCTGGGAAATCGCGGTGACCCCCTGCATCGGCTTTGCCTTGCAAGAGCGCCTGGGCCTGTGCCAAAGCATTGGCCAGCAATTGCTCATGGTGTTCGGCCAAGCCATGCTGCGGTTCGCGCACAGCGATGAATTCCACAGGCACGATGTCGGTGCCCTGATGCAGCATCTGAAAGAAAGCATGTTGCCCATTGGTGCCCGGCTCGCCCCACAGCACCGCAGACGTGCCATAAGGCAAGGCACGGCCTGCATGGTCCACCCGCTTGCCATTGCTTTCCATTTCAAGCTGTTGCAAATACGCGGGGAAGCGCCGCAAGCCACTGTGGTACGGCGCAATGCAGCGTCTGGCGTAACCCAAGCCATTGCGGTACCAGACGTCCAACAAGCCCAAGCGCAAAGGCAAATTGGCCGCAGGCGCTGCGTGCAGGAAATGCTGGTCCATGGCGTGCCCACCCGCCAAGAAGGATCGGAAGCCCTTGGCGCCAATGGCGATGGCCAGCGGCAGGCCGATGGCCGACCACAAGGAGTAACGCCCGCCCACCCAGTCCCAAAAGCCAAAGCAGGTGTCAATGCCAAAGGCGGCCG
>CAINMN010000244.1 GCA_903850735.1 uncultured Burkholderiales bacterium
CCCCAACTTTTATCTAATTTGTCAGACATCATTAGGAAAAAGATAAATGCTATATTTAACAAATCTATTGAATATTTGAACTCAACTTCAGCGAGGTTTCTCGCCACCACTGGGGTGTGAAGTTCATTGCTGTCCAGCCCAGAGGCGCCACCCCATGAACCTTCAACAATTGCGGCAAACATTTCTGAATTTGCGCATGCGTTGGCCGCAGACTTGGCCGGGGTTTGAGAAAGTGGTGGACAGTGCTTTGCAGCAATTGGGACACACTTCAGACCAGGCTTTAACGCCCCGCTTTCAGGCCATGCATGCGTGCATTCAAGATGTTGCGCAAAAAGTGGAAGCATTCGGCAATCAGCAGGCACGCTTGGGCAAAGAGCCGGACTACCACAACCGACTTCACATCTCCGACACCGTCGTGGCCTTGACCACCCTGTTGTTGCAGCAACGCGCTGTGGACCACCGAAGCGCCCGCGACCCCCTGTCGGGCCCCGAATGGCAAATGCTCTTGGCCATTTGCGGCCACGACCTTCACCACAACGGTGGCTTCAACCGATTCACTTCTGATTTGGAAGCCCAGTCATTGGCGGCCTTGAAGCCGGTGATGAAGCACCATGGCGTGTGGGAACAAGACCAGGCTGCCGTGGGCCACTTCATTCTCCAAACCGACCCCAGCCTGGTCAAAGCCATGCACCTCCAAGTGCGAAGCGCCCCCTTCGACTTGAAGGATTTATCCTGTCAAACCGTTCTGATCCAGGAAGCCGACATATTGGCAAGTGCCTTGCCTCAAATCGGCGAAGACTTGACGCTGAAGCTGTCCCAAGAGTGGGCCAAACTGGACACGCAAAAATCGCAATCCTTGCTCAGCGTCCCGGCGCGGGTTTACTTTTTGCGCGAGATGGCCCTGTTCTCAAGCCCTGCAAGTCAACGCTTGGGCATACAAAAGCTGGTTGATCAGCACATGGCGGCGCTATTGAAATCGGCTTAAAGCGAGGCCAAGCACGCCGCTTTTTTCAGCCATTGGCGCGGCTCAGTCCATTCATGGGTATGACCAAAACGCGGCATCACCACGACCTGTTCGGGACGCGCCTTCGAGGCAAACCGCCCCAAAGTGCTGACCGGCACCACGGTGTCGCGCTCGCCAAATAAATAGGCTGCAGGCGCCGTCAGCAGCCCATCGGGTAACAAGGCGGGGTCTTGGGAAAGATGCAAGGGCGCGACCCGGTGGTGCGCAGTCCATGCTTGCAAATCGAGGGGCGAGCCCAAGGTCACAAGGCATGCCACATCCTTGCGTTCAGTCGCCAGCAGCACGGCCAGCGTTCCGCCGCCCGAATGCCCAATCAGCTCGAGTTGTTGCGCGCCAGTCTGTGCCAACAAGCGATCGAGCAAGCTGTGCATTTGACTTTTGACCGCCTCACCATAGCGCGCCTCGGTCCACCAAGCAACGGGACAAGTCGATCGGGCCGGGTCGCTCAAATACTGGCAAGGCCGGGCCATGTAAGCCACCCAAGGGTACGGATCGGCAACGGCCAATTGACGTGCCGTGGACGTTTTGGGTGTAGGGTCTGCGGGTGGGAGGGTTTTCGCCCACCAGGCCGCGCCATCTCCTTCGATGTACACCCTGAGCCTAGGCAAAGGCTGATGAGGAAAGGTTGGGGCCGTTCGCAACCAGCCATACAAATGGGGCTGTGTCTGCACGGCGTGAAAGTCATGTTGGCGCAAAGTGGCCGTCAAAGTTGCATGAGGTTCGTGCCCCCAATGCGCACAACCGGCCAGAAAGGCCAAGCCAACAAGGCAAGCAAGTCCGAGCGCCCGCTGCCGCAAAGTCGCCAGCACGCCTGTCACGCCCTCAGCGAATCATCGGAATTCTGGGTGCAGTGAGTTGCTGCAGCAAGGCATCGAAACCGCCGCTGGTCAAGAAGGCCGGCCGATCGCGCAACAGTTGCAGGCGTTGTTCACCGGGCTGCAAATCCTTGGGCGCAAAGCCGCTCAGGTCTTTGCCCACGATGGTTTGCTCCCCCGTGTCCAAGCTCATTTGCGTCTCGCCTGAGTGCACAAAGTTGTAAATACCAGCCCGGTCTTTGGCGCCTTCCGGGACGATGGAGACCTCGATGTCCGTGCCGCGAATACCGATGGTCGCTGCGCCGGCATCGTATTTCACATTGGCAGGCTGCGCCTTGGCAATCTGACCGCTGACAGCGCGCAAGGTGCCGGAAACCAGGCTGGTGTTCACGGTGTCGGTGGATTTTTTCTCAAAACGAAATTGGCTGATCTTCACTTTGCTGTCAGAGCGAACAATCATCGTCGAGTTGTCTTTGAAGCGAACCAGCAATTCCGCGCCTGCCGCGGTGGTGATCACGTCCCCCGTGTTGACACCCTCGTTGGCCTTGGCGTCACGCGTGGTGTTGTCGGCGGCGGTGATGCTGGCCTTGCCGGACAGGCGTGCAATGGTGCCCGCTTCTTGCGCGATCCCCGATGCATGGCACAGTACCAGCACCAGCCCGAAGAAACAGCCCAAGATGCGTTGTAGTCGGTTCATGGAAATCTCTCCGAGTTATTTGCTGTCAAACTTTTTCACGCCATCCCAATCGGCGCCGGGCGGGTCAAGCCGGTAGTCGGCCACACGCTGCAGGAAGATGTCATAGAGGCGTACCTCTGGCTCGGCATCCCTCAATTTTTTCAACAACGCTTCAGCCTCATCCCAATGCTGTGCGCGGTACGCTGCAAGCGCCTGCTCCCAGGTCTTGAGTTGCGCCAGCAGGGTGGCATCGGCCTCAGAGGTGAGCGCCAGCGGTTCGTAAATCTGGATCGGAATGTCCTTGCCCTTGACGCGCACAAAATCGATTTCACGGAACACAATGCCTTGGGCTAGGCGCGCCGTTTCTTGCGACACCAACAAGGCGACACCGTACTGGCGCGTGATGCCCTCTAAGCGCGAGCCCAGGTTCACCGTGTCTCCCATCACGGTGTAGGCTTTTCTCACCTTGGAGCCCATGTCCCCCACGGTCATCTCGCCACTGCTCAAGCCCACGCCCACAGCAATGGACGGCCAGCCCTTTTTTTCGAACTCGGTCTTCAGCACCTTGAGGCCTTGCTGCATTTTCAGCGCGGCGGTGACGCCTCGGGTGGCGTGATTTTCATCGGGCACCGGCGCACCCCAAAACGCCATGATGGCGTCGCCGATGTACTTGTCCAAGGTGCCGCCCTCTTCACGGATGATCATGCTCATCGATGTCAGGTATTCGTTGATGAAGGCCGCAAGCTCATGCGGTGACAAACGCTCGGAGATGGAGGTGAAGCCCACCACATCGGCGAACAAGACGGTCAAGACCTCCTTCTTGCCCTCCATGCTGTATTTCTCGGGGTCCTCGGCCATTTTGTCGACCAACTCTGGCGGAACGTACTGGCCAAACAACTCGGTGAATTGCCGCTTGGAGCGCGCCTCGACCAAATAACCGTAAGCCATGTTGATGACATAAATCAGCAAGGTCAGCACCAGCAGGCTCGCCAGGGGCAACACCAGGCCACCTTGCCATGCGGTGTAACTGATGTAAGTGAAGCCGCCCATGCTGCCCGCCGTGATCAGCAAACTGGTCAGGGGCGAGAGGAAGGCCATGCACAAGGCCAACACTGTGCCCACCACCAGAACGGCGATGACTTCCAGCCCCTTGAGGTAACCGGGCATGGCCTTGAGCGCGCCTGGCTCGGGGCTGATCATGCCCGCAATCAGGTTGGCATGGACTTCCACGCCGGGGTAAATCGCGCTGACGGGCGTGGCCCGCAAGTCTGCCAGCCCAAGGGCCGTGGTGCCCACCAAAGCAATCTTGTTTTGCAGTTCTTCTTTCGGGATTTTGCCGGTGTAGACATCGGCCAAGGAGATGTAGCGAAAACTGCCTTGGGGCCCGCGGTAAGGGATCAGCACCTGCGTGCGCTCATCCACCGGGATTTGCAAGGGGCCCAGGTTCAAAGCCTCCAGGGCAATGCGCGCCGTCGAAGTCCCTTGTCCCTCTGCATCTGGCAAAAATTGAACCCCAGGCAACAGGTCTGGCATGCGTCCGACACGGGTGTGCTCGGGGTTTTCGACGCCAATCAACAAACGCACCATGGCCATGGACAAGGATTCGTAATACTGGCCTTTGTACTCCAGGTACATGGGGACCCGACGAATCACGCCGTCTGCATCAATGGTGGGGTTGAAGTGGCCCGACAGGGATGCGCTGGCCATGAGGCTGGGCAAGTTGGCGCCGAAACCTGTGCGTTTGGGAAAACTGACCTCGTAGGGCTTGAAGGCGTCGGGGGCCACACTGGGGTCGGGCAGCACACCCGACTCCAGGGCATCGGCCGCAGAATTAAAGTAAAAGCCCATGACCACAGGCCGGTCCTTGAGCGACTGCGCGAACAAGGCCTCGTGGTCCAGGCGCGGGCTTAATTTTTCCAGCGCTTGGGTGTATTGCGGCACATGCTTGAGCTCATTCTTGGCCAAGCTTTGCAAGACTTCCAGGCCCGAGCCGCGGTCTTTTTCAGCCCACACCGAGTCAAAGCCCAGCAATTTGATCTGATAGCGGTCGAACAAGGTGTTGACCAGGGTGGCCATCTTGTCTTGCCCCCAGGGCCAGCGCCCCAGCTCAGGCAGGGCCAGGCTTTTTTCATCGATGTCCAAAATGACGATGTTCTCGTCCACCCCCTTGGGCAGCGTCAAATTCAAGCGCGCGTCATAGATGATGTTCTCGAGCTGGTCAATCAGACGGATGTTCACATGCCCTGTCACATGGCCCAAGACGACCAGCATCAGCAACAGCCCCGCCGCAATTCGCCAAGCCGATTTGCGCACGCGTGCCCAGCCTGCTGAAAGATAGTGGGTGATGAACATGCTCAGCCTCGTTTGCGCAATGCGTTGTGCATGCTTTGTTGCAACATGAGTGCCTCAAACACCGAGGTCATCATGGGGGATTGGATTTTCAAAAGCGCCTTGAGGTTCTCTGCAGTGATTTGCAGGCACACCACGTCATCGAGCGCCTGCGCGGTGGCACCCCGAATGCCGCCGGGCAGCATGGCTTGCTCGCCAAAGGACTCGCCAGCTTTTAGGCTCGCAAACGCAAAGCCCGACTTGGCATCCAGCATCTGCACGGTGCCAGATTGAATGACATAGAGCTTGTCGGCAGGGTCCCCGCCCTTGAAGAGGGTTTCGCCCGCACTGAATTTGATTTCTTCAAAGTCATTCATCGCAGCACCTCGGGCACAGACTTCAGGGCCAAGGTGCGCACCACGGCAGACCGCAAAATACCGCGCAGGCCAGCAGGCATTTTGCTGAGCAAGACATCGACCTTGTGCATGGACAACAAGCGGGCTTGCACAGCGTCCACCGATACCACGGTCATGCTGTAGGGCAAGCCTCCCAAACCTTCCGCAAGGCCAATCACGCTGCCGGGCCCGAGCCGGTAGATGGTGTCACCGTCAATCCCCAACAACTGGCCCGAAACAATAAAGTAGGCGGCGTGCACTTCGGCGCCCTTGGTCACCAGGCGCTTGCGCTGACTGAAAGAGGCGCTGCTGAATTGAGAAGAGCCCCACAAAGTGAAATAAAGACGCTCCTCGCTGGACAGCTTGCCTGAGGCATACAGCTCCAGGCTTTTGGGGGAATAGGGATCCACCACGCCCAAGGCATGCAAATGATCAATGTCGACAGCAAAGCTGGCAGTGACTTCTTTGGCTTCCATGACAACCTCGCCTGTTTCAATAACGATAGCCTGCGTAAACCCTCAGTTGGTGACGGTCACGCTCTCTTTGCGCCACGAGGGCGCCAAAAAACCCACCGGATGACATGTTCAGGCCCAACTGCCATTGCCCGGTTGAGTTGTATTCCACAGGCTGGGTGTCACCGCCAGAAGAGTGCAAGCGGTTGAACAAACGGTAGTGCGCGATGAAGGGCGAAAAAGTCTCTCCAGGGTACAAGAGTTGCGCACCCACACGTGTTTGGTTCAAACGCGTCATGGTGTCGTCTTCGGCACCGGTCGAGGCCACAATTTTGTCCACCGTCACACTGTGGCTGGCCTTCAGCATGATGAACATTTTTCCCCAATCATGGATGTCGGTCACGCCCACCGAGGCCAAACGGCGATGGTCGACAGGCTTGGTGCTTTTGGAGGCGGTGACATAGTCCAGCGTCGATCGGCCTGCGCCGATGCTCATGTCAAACGCCCGTGTCGGCGTCATCTGGTACACCAAATAAGGCGCCAGGGTGTAGCCGTTGCCACTCAGCTCGGCTGTGGTCAGTGCACTGGCAGACAAGGTTTGGGTGTTGGCGTTGAGTTGGTCCATCGAGAGGGTTATGCCGCCCATCCACGGCCCATCGTCGCGGTACTCGATGCCGCCAATGGCCAGCGTCACGGCCCCCTGCGAGGTGATGGGCAAAATATTGTTGCTGAAAGTGCTGCGAACTGGCGTGGCCCAAAGGCTCCAGGGGCTGTCCTCTGCCGCGGCCGCCAAACCACCGCCCCCCGGCGCCGCTGGCGAAGCATCGCCCAAGCGCCAGCGAAACACGCCCATGCTCCCCATCATGGAAGACAAATAGGAGTTGGACAAGGCATGGATCGTGGTGGTGGACACCACCTGAGACACAGCCGACAAGTTGCCTTTGCGCTCGCTTTCCTGCCCCATGGCTTGCAAGGAGACTGGCAGCGTCACAAGGGCAAGGAGCCAGCGAGAGAGTGGTGTGAAGTTCATAAAGAATGTCCAGAAATCGTTTGAAAGGGTCAGCGCGGCGCGGCGGGGGCCAACAGGTAGGCCTGTGCCTGGCGTATGGCATCCATGGGTGAGGCTTGGGCCGATGCCAGCAAGGTAAGGTAACTTTCGGCCTGACCCACCGCAATGCTGACGTAATCACTGGTCACTTGGTAAACCGTCTGAATGGCATTGATCACGTCCACCGACGATCGGATACCGCCTTGGAAACTGCGCGTGTTGGCCTCCACGCTCAAACGGGCCGCATCGATGGCCTCGGATTGGGCCTTCAATATCTCAACGCCTGAGCTGACTTGGTTCCAGGCTTTCTCGACATCCACCCGAATCTTTTCTTCCGTTTCGCGCCGGTTCGCCACCGCCTTCAGCAGGTTTTGCTGCGCCAGCTCATGGCCCATCCAGGTCCCGACCTGAAAAGGCATGTTCACCACCAGCGCGGTGGAGACATTGGTCAGGTTGCCCGAACTGCTGTTGATGTAAGCGGCGGAAAGCGTGGGCAGGGTGGCGCCTTTGGCACGCGACACTTCCAGCTCAGCCATTTTCTCGCTCATCTTGGAAGCCTTGACCGCTGGGTGATGGGCGAGTGACTGCGCCACATGGTCATCCAGCGGCAACAGCTTCAAAGCCGTGTGCTGTTTGGCCAGCACGAACTCCGCGACCTTGGGCCGCTCCCCCACAACCGCGGCGTATTGCTTGGCCGCGGTCTCGACCTGCGAGGTCAGCAGCAGGTGCTGCGCCCTGGCTTGCGCCAGCTTGACCTCAAGATCGCGCTGGTCTGTCACAGTACCTTGGCCCATGGCATACAAACGCTTGGCGCGCTCGGTTTGTTGCGTCAATGCGCTGAGGCGGGCTTGGTTCAGGCTTTGGTTTTCGACGGCCAGGATGATGCCGGTAGCGGCCTTGAACAGGCGCTGCGCCAGGTCCGCTTGCTGCGTCATCAGGCTGGCCTCAGCAAAGTCAGCGCGTGGGTCTTGCATTTTGAGCAAGGCCAGCTTCTCCGCATTGAACAGGGGCTGTGTGACCGTCATGGTGCGGCGAGCAGCCACATCGGTTTGCAGGCGCTGCGTGTTGAGGCTGGCTTCTGGCAGGTAAGACAGCCTGGCTTGCTCTGCCAAGGTCAGGTTGGCCCCTTTTTCTGCTTGCGCGGCGCGGTAATGCGGGTCGTGCTGCATCGCCTTTTGAAAATCGGCCACCAGGTCCAACGCTGAGGCCGGCGTGACTGCGCACAGGCACAGGACGCTGCAAAGCCAGCTCAGCCATCGTTTCCTTGTCCATCCGCGTTGCTGCTGTGCCATGTGCTCACCTATTGTTTGAAGGCGACTGCCAATTTGTCTGTGAGGGGTTTGAGCAAGTAGCTCATGAAGGAGCGCTCGCCTGATTTGATCACCACATCCACAGGCATTCCCGGCTGAATTTTCAACTCGCCCAATTGCGCCATGCCGGCGGTGGTCACACCCACTTGTGCCAGGTAATAGTCGCCCTCGGTGGGCGAGGTCACAGGCTCTTTGTCAGCGCCCACCACTTGCACTACCCCTTCCACCACCGGCGTGGTGGATTGGTTGAAGCTGACGAAGCGCAAATCGGCGGGCAATCCCACCAGGACCTTGTCAATGATCAGCGCGGGAATCTTGGCTTGCACGACCAGTTGCTCCTGAGTGGGCACGATTTCCATCAAAACCTGCCCAGGCGTGATCACGCCGCCGACGCTGAACACCTTCAAGCCCACAATGCTGCCAGCGACTTGCGCACGCACCTCGTTCAGCTGCCGATCGAAAGCCGCCGCATCCAATTTGCCCAACAGGGCGTCGCGGTTTTTTTGCGTTTCTTGCAATTGCTGTTGAATGTCTTTCAGCAAGGCGCTGCGCAGCTGTGTCTTCTGCAGGCGTGCGCGCGCCATGTCGGCTTGCAAGCTGGCGATGCTGGAGTCGAGCTCGATTTTTTGACGCTCTGCCTGGTTGGCCTGCATTTGCGGCACGTAACCGCCCTTGGCCAGCTCCAGCGTGTTGCTCATTTCCTGGGTCAGGCTGCGCAACTGGATCATGCGGAACTCCAGCACCTGGCGCTGGCCCGCCAACTGTTCGTCCAGCCCGGCCAGCTGGCTTTGGTATTCCGCCTTGCGCGACTGGAACAGTCGGCCTTGCAAGCTCTTGGCTTCACGCACCGACTCATCGTTGGCCTTGAACCGGCGCGCCAATTCGGGGCTCCACTCGATGGCGCCAAAGTCGTTTTGCTCGGCCTTCAGGCGCGACTCCGTGGCCAACAAGTTGATGTACTGCAACTGCACGCTGGTCAACTCGGCGTCCGAGCGCAGGGGGTTGATGCGCAACAGCACATCGCCCTCCTTGACCGTCATGCCCTCTTTGACGTCGATGGATTGAACCACTCCGCCACCCGGGTGTTGGACCGCCTTGCGGTTGCCGAGCACATTCACATTGCCTTGCACCGAGACACCGGCGTCAATCGGCGCGTAAATCGACCACGCCAAAAAAATCAGGAAAAATCCGAGAAACCAAAAAGCAGCCACGCGGCGCGCCGGCGACTCGCTGACGGTCACAGGCTCAATGTCCCGCGGCCGCAGACGGGCTGGGTCGTAGGGGTTCCAGCCGTCAATCCAGTCAAACCATCCCGGGCTGCGTTGGCTCATGGCATGACCCCCGCTGGCGCCGTCGGCATGGCGTCACTTGCTGATACCGACTGCGGGGTTTGAAATTTGCGAATGGCCTCCATGATGGCCTTGGGATGGTCGAAAGCGACCTGCCGCCCCTCTTTGAGAACCAGCATCCAGTCCACCATGCCAATCAAGCGCGGGCGATGGGTGGTCAAAATCACGGTGCTGCCAGATTGCTTCAAGGTGGCAATCGCCTCCATCAGGGCTTGCTCGCCGGGCTCATCCAAATTGGAGTTGGGCTCGTCCATCACCACATACTTGGGCAAGCCGTACAGCGCCCGGGCAATGGCCAAACGTTGCCGTTGGCCGCCAGAGGGCGCGAACCCACTTTCGCCCATGGGGGTGTCGTAGCCCTTGGGGAATTGAAGAATGGTTTCGTGCATGCCTGCCAGTTGCGCCGCTTGCACCACTTTGTCTGCATCCACTTGCCCCAGGCGCGCGATGTTGTCTGCCACGCTCCCCTCAAAAAACTCGATTTCTTGGGGTACATAGCCCACCAGCGGGCCCACCTCATCATGGCTCCAGTCGCTGATCTCAACGCCATCGAGCCGAACAGAGCCGCTCGCCGGCGTCCACACCCCCAGCAACAACTTCACCAAGGAAGTCTTTCCCGAGGCACTGGGGCCCACGATGGCCATCACCTGCCCGGGTTCGAGCGCAAACGAAACATCGCTGAGCACAGCCTTGGTGTGCCCCGGTGGCTGGGCGCAAGCGGCCTTGACCGACACACGCCCTTGGGGCGCTGGCAAGGCCATGGGCGTTTTGCCAAAACGATCGTCATCCAGCAACAAATCGTTCAGGCGCTCAAAAGCTTGTCGGGCGGCCACAATGTCTTTCCAGCTCGCCATCAGCTTTTGCACGGGCGCCACCGCCTTGCCAATCAACATGGAGGCCACGATCACCATGCCGCCCGTGATCAGGTTTTCCATGGCCAGGTAAACCGCCAGGCCCAGTTGCAGCGAGGGCAAGGCCTTTTGCAGGAAGCCTGAAAAGCCACCCCACAAACCTGCGGCCTCCGAAGCCTGAACCTGATGGGTCAGAAACTGCCGATGCTGTGCATACCAGCGGTTGCGCACTGCCCCCAACATGCCCAAGGCCATGGTGGTCTCCGCGTGCTTGAGGTTGCTGGCAGCGACCCGCGAGGCCTCAGAGTTGGCGTTGTTGGCTTCTTTCAGAATGGGGGCTGTCCAGCGCATGGTCAGCAGCGACACCAGCACCATCAAGACCGCCGAGACGGCCGCAAACATGGCCAGGTAGGGATGAAAAATACCCGCCACCAGAATGAACAACAAGGCAAAGGGGGCATCCATCAAGGCCAAGATGGGCGGGCCGGTCAGGAATTGGCGAAGGGCCAGCAAGTCGCCCAGCAGTTGGTGGACGTTGACGTTTTTTCTGGCGACAAACCGCCGGAACGAAGCGTCAAACACATCGGCCGACAGTTCCCAATCGATCCGAAGCGACAGCCTCACCATGAGGCGTGCGCGAATCCATTCGAGCGCAGACCAAAACACATAAAAGCCAACGACCACCAGCGTCAAGGACACCAGCGTCACGCCGCTGCGCGAGGTCAGGACGCGGTCGTAAGCGCTCATCATGTAGAGCATGGGTGTGAGGCCCAAGAGATCAATCGCAAACGTCAACAGAAAAGCCACGCCGGCGGCGCCCTTGCATTGCATCAGCAGTCGCCGCAGCGGCTGGGATGAGCGGTCTGTCGAATCTGTTGCGGGTCCCATCATGCCATTGTCACTTATTTGGGCGGCAACACATCGAGGGCCAGGGCGTCCGCAACGTCGGCCAAATGCGCCCCCAACACCGCGACCTCCACTGGCTGTGAGCTCGCGGCATGGAGCTCATAGGACTTGAGCGGGCCCGCATCGGTGGCAAGCACATCCACATGGTCAACGCCAATGGCCAACAAGGCATCGACCAGGGGTGATGCCGAGGATTGCGCATCGGCCAGCAAAGCCGCAAAGGAGCCGGCGTCCATGATCAACTCGGCACCACGCTCACCAAAGACATGCTTGTAGCCGTCGCCTTGCGTATTCACGAAGCCGGACAAAATGTCTTTCAGGTCTTGGATGCTGGCATTATTCCTCCCCAGCTGAACCCATACATCTTGTGCAGCGTTGACCTTGTCCACGCCCAATTCGCTCATGGAGTCAAGGCTCAACGCCATCAGGTGCTGGGTGGCTGGTACATCTGCCATCAGGGTTGCGGCGGGCATGGCGGTCAGCATCCCAGCCTCCAACATGGCTTGCGCCAAGGTTTCGTTCAGGTGAACGCCTGAGGTACTGCTCAGCTCAACAGCGTTCAAGCCATCGACTCTGAGCTGCGCGACCTTGTTTTTCCAGTAGCTTGAATCATGAAGAATCTCGGTACTGAGGAAATCGCCAGATGCATGATTCAGCGCATCCACCACCTGCGCCAAATCATGGGCGATGGGCAGCGAAACACCTGCGACCCCTTTGGCTTGCCACGAGTTCACTTTGAGCGTGAGGTCCAGGCCACTGGTTTTCCAAGCGTCAGACAAGCCCAGGTAATGGCCATTGGCTTCTTCAAAATTCAGCGCCAAATGGTCTATGCCTGACTCTTTCAGGGCTGTAACCAAGCCGGCGTTGTCTTCGATTCGGGCTGCAGGCTGAAGGGACATGAGTCGAATTTCAGACACAGCGGTCCAATAATCGCCGCTGCCTGCCAATTTGAGCTGATAGAAACGATAGGGCGTGTCGTTGTTGAACTCGACGACAGGGAAATTTGTCTCTCGCTGCGTCGGCGGGGTGAGCCCGCCAGCGCTGATTTTGCTGAAAGCAACCCCATCAGTTGAGCCCCAAAGCTCGTATTGGCGCGGGTCTGCCTGGGTGCCTGTTCCCCAAGTTTGCGTGTCCACGGTGGTCAAGCCCAGAGATGTGACCAACTGCGGCGTTCCCAGGTCTATCGTCAAAGGCGCCACATTGGCGATGTCACCATTGCCAGAACGGAACAAGGTCTTGGTGGTACTGAGCTTGTCAAATGCGTAACGTGAGGGACCGCCATTGGTGCTGCCCCAATCGTCGAAACTGTTGCCGTAGAAGGCTTCCGGTGGCAAGCCTTCAGTCCATTGAATGGCTGGCGTCGCAAGCCGAACGGTGACCTCATAAGCTGCGTTTTCTGCCAAACTGATCTTGCCGTCGCCGTTGTCATCGCCCACCAAGGGCAAAGCCGCAATGGCTGCACCGGGCAACAAGCTTTCCGGATCGAGGGCGCCCAGATCAAAGCTCAATTCGGTACTGCTGACGCTTTCGTAGACCCTCACTTCGGACAAGGTCGTTTGGCCGCTGTTGGGGTTGTAGAGTTGAACTTTCAGGTAACGCGCACTCACCGCCTGATCGAACATCAAGTCGGGGTAATCACTGGAACGGTCGTATTGCAATGGCAAATCTTTCACCATCACGATGTTGTAAGTCACGCCATCCGTAGAACTCAGCACCGTGATTTTCTGAGGGTCGGTGGAGGTGTCCACCCAGTTCCACGTGTTGCCGGTCGACAAGCCGATGCCTTGCAACTGTTTGATTTGACCCAGATCGATCTTCAATCCACGGGGGTCAGCCAGGTTGTTCGTTTGCTGAATGGCTGCACGGCTGTCGTAGTTGTTGTCAAAGGCGTGCCAAGGCATGCCCCCTTGGCTGCCCCAGTCTTCGATCGGCGTGGCGTTGATCAGAGTGAAGGCCTTGGCAGGCAAGCCATCGGTTGCATCTTTGAAGCCTCCCTGCAGTTTCAAGGAATCAATTCCCAGAGAACGCATCGAAGCCAGTGAAGTCAACAAGCCGGTTGTCGAAGTGCCCGTGAGGTCCCCCATGTCATAGGTGACCCGAACCGATGAATTTTCGGCTGCACTGATCTTGCCATCCAGATTGGCATCCCCTATCAGGGGCATGGCCGCCATGATCGACACACTGCCAGTTCCATCTTTGACAGTCAGGGACGGGGTCGATGCATCGACGGTGATGGCATTGACACCCAGCCGCATGGCATCCTTGAAGGTGATGGACTGATCCAGTGCCTTCAAGGCTGATGCCTGAATGCCCAAGGCGCTGCCAGCGGCATTGCGAGAGAACAATGACAGGTCCAAGAGGTTGGCCCCGCCATGCGCCTGTGCGTCTGTCAACACGCCGCTGGCATCCACCACCGATTGCAAGCCGCCACCCGCGCCTTTCAGCAGAGCAAGGTCCGAGCCAAGGGCTTGGATAAGATATTCATACTCAGGATCCAACAGCACTTGGTCGATGCCTGCCTTGACGAGCGAGGCTTGCTTGTCCAGCACATAGCCCAAGCTCTGCTCAAAGGTGTTGGGAGAATACAAACGCATCTCGGAGAAGATGCTGTGATAGTCGCCTGCCGAGTTCACTCTGATCTGATAGTAGCGATAGGCCGTGCTGTTTTCGAATGTGATGGGGGCATAGTCTGTGGTGAGCGTTGAGGGCGGTTTCAGGGCGATGGGGTCCGCTGTGACGGCCACAAAGTTTTCACCGTCGTTCGATCCCCATACTTGAACTTTCGTCGGGTCAAAAGAGCTGTTCGTCGTCCAATGCAGGGAAGAGCGGGTCGTCAGGCCCAAAGCGCTGACCACCTTGGCCGCACCCAAGTCGACTTGAATGCCGCGCTCCAATCCGCGCCAGGGCTCGGACTCGCGCAGGTCTGCGCTGGTGTTCACATCGTTGTCGAAAGCCTGCCAGGGTGCCCAACCCCAATCCCATCCCACATTGCCAATGACGCTGTAAGCCGACTGGCTTAATCCTTCGGTCAAATCCGCACCAAGGGCCGTGAAATGAAGCAGCCCGTTGACGGCGGCGTCTTCACTCACAGACAAAACGCCATCGTGGTTGACGTCACCCAGCAAGGGAAGATCCCAAATTGTTTGTTGGGCATCCATGTTGCCCAACTCAAGCATCACCTGCTTTTGCTCGGCCGGCATGAGCAAGCGGAACTCGGAGGTCACCAGCGAGTACTGATTCCCGCTGGTCTTGGTTTCCAGTTTGTAATAGCGATAGGCCGTGCTGTTTTCCAAATCCAGATCGCTGTAATCTGTGTAGATGGTGGTGGGTGGGGTCAAATTGCTTTGTTTGACCAGTGTGTAGTTCACGCCATCGTCCGACCCCCAGACTTTGATGCTGCC
>CAINMN010000245.1 GCA_903850735.1 uncultured Burkholderiales bacterium
GCGATCTGCGCCCTGCTGACGGTGGTGCTGCAATTGATTTTGTCGCGCACCCGCTTTGGCAGCCGCTTGCGCGCGGCCGTGGACGACCCGGTGGTGGCTGCGGGCATGGGCATTCCGGTGAACCGTGTTTTCCTGCTCACCTTTGCCGTGGGCTCCGGCCTGGCCGGCTTGGGCGGCGCACTGGGGGCGGAAGTGCTCTCCATTGACCCCACGTTTCCGCTCAAGTACATGATTTATTTTCTGATCGTCGTGGCGGTGGGGGGCACCTCGTCCATCACGGGGCCGTTGCTGGCCGCGCTGTTGCTGGGCGTCGCCGATGTGGCGGGCAAGTACTACATCCCGAAACTGGGTGGCTTCATTGTGTACTCCTTGATGATTGTCATTTTGTTGTGGCGTCCGCAAGGTTTGTTTTCTCGGGGCAGCAAGACATGAAGGCCTCCCAGATGTTGTTGGCCAAGTCACGTTGGCGCGGTTGGGAACTGCTGTTCATCGTGGCGGCACTGGCGTCGCCTGCGCTCTTGCCTTCCCACGCGATGATGATCAACGAGATTGCCATCACCGCCTTGTTTGCGCTGTCGCTGGATTTGATCTTGGGCTACACCGGCATTGTGTCCCTGGGGCATGCGGCTTTCTTTGGCTTTGGGGCTTATTCGGCGGCCTTGTTCGCCAAGCATCTGGTGCCTGACCCCTTGATCGGCTTGTGTGTGGCCGCCGTGCTGACCGCCGCGCTGGGCTTGCTGTGCAGCGTCACCATTTTGCGTGGCAGCGACCTCACGCGCCTGATGGTGACCTTGGGCGCCGCCCTGATCTTGCTGGAGTTGGCCAACAAGCTGGACGATCTCACCGGCGGTGCCGATGGCTTGCAAGGCGTGCTGATGGGGCCGGTGCTGGGGCGTTTCGACTTCGATCTGGAAGGCAAGGTGGCGGCCTGGTATTCGCTGGTCATCGCCTTGGTGTTTTTTGCCTTGGCGCGGCGCCTGGTGCATTCGCCGTTTGGCGCGACCTTGATGGCGATTCGCGACAACCGTTTGCGCGCCATGGCCATTGGCATTCCGGTGTCGCAGCGCCTGGTGGTCATTTACACCTTGGCCGCCGGTGTCGCCGGTGTGGCCGGCGGGTTGTTGGCCCAAACCACTGGCTTTGCCTCGCTCGATGTGTTTGCCTTCGAGCGCTCGGCCGATGTCATGCTGATGCTGGTCATTGGCGGCGTCGGCTGGCTCTACGGCGGCGTGGCAGGCGCGGTGGTGTTCAAGATCATTCAGGACCAGTTGTCTGCGGTGACACCGCAGTACTGGATGTTCTGGATCGGCTTGCTGTTGGTCATCTTGGTGCTGGTGGGGCGTGACCGCTTGTTGCGACCCTTGCGCTGGGGCCGTGGAGGAACCTCGTCATGAGTTCTGCCATCGTGTTGTCGGCGCAAGGCTTGGTGAAAAAGTTTGGGGGCATCGTGGCCACCCAGAATGTGGACCTGCAACTCACAGCGGGGGCGCGCCACGCGCTGATTGGCCCCAATGGGGCCGGCAAGACCACCCTGATCAATTTGTTGACGGGCGTGTTGCCGCCCACAGCCGGGCGCATCGCGCTCGAGGGCCAGGACATTTCGCATTTGTCACCCCATGAGCGTGTGCGCCGTGGCCTGGTGCGCACCTTTCAGATCAACCAGCTGTTTGACAGCATGACCCCTTTGGAAACGCTGGCGCTGGTGGTGTCGCAACACCGCGGGCAGGGCGGGCGCTGGTGGTCACGGCTGGGGCAGGACACGCAGGTCAACCAACGGGCCGAGGACTTGCTGACCCAGTTTCACCTGGAAGACGTGATGCACCAGACCACCCGCGAGATGCCTTATGGCAAGCGGCGCTTGCTGGAGATCGCGATTGCGCTGGCTTGCGAGCCGCGTGTCTTGTTGTTGGACGAGCCGGTGGCCGGTGTGCCTGCCGGCGAACGCGAAGAGCTGCTGGCCACTGTGGCCGCTTTGCCCTCGGACGTGTCGGTGCTGCTGATTGAGCACGACATGGACTTGGTGTTCAGCTTTGCCCAGCGCATGACCGTGCTGGTCAACGGCGCAGTGCTGACCGAAGGCACGCCCAAACAGATTGCCAACGACCCTCGGGTGCGCGACGTCTACCTGGGCCATGCCGAATCACAGGCGGTGTCCCATGGCTGATTTGCTGCACGTCGAACAACTGCGTGCAGGCTACGGCGAGGCCGTGGTGTTGCAAGGCATTTCTTTCAGCCTGGCGGCCGGCGAGACCCTGGCTTTGCTGGGGCGCAACGGCACCGGCAAAACCACATTGATCAACACCCTGGTGGGCGCCACGCGCTGGCACAGTGGGCGCATCATGCTGTCGGGTCAGTCCATCGCGCAATGGCCTTCTTACCAGCGTGTCAGTGGTTTGCCCCAGGGCGGCATGGGCTGGGTGCCGCAAGAGCGCAACATTTTCAAGTCGCTCACGGTCCATGAAAATTTGACCGCTGTGGCATGTCGCAGCGACACGCCCAAGGCCTGGACGCCCGAGCGTGTGTACCAATTGTTTCCGCGCCTGGCAGAGCGTCGCGGCAACCTGGGCACACAGCTCTCCGGGGGCGAGCAGCAAATGCTCGCGGTGGCGCGCGCGCTGGTGGTCAACCCCAGTGTCTTGTTGCTGGACGAACCCTTGGAGGGGCTGGCGCCCATCATTGTGGAAGAGTTGTTGGCTGCCATTCGCACCATCACGCGCGACGAGGGCTTGTCGGCC
>CAINMN010000246.1 GCA_903850735.1 uncultured Burkholderiales bacterium
GCTGGTGCCGATGCCGTGCGCCAGTGCGCCAAAAGCGCCGTGGGTCGAGGTGTGCGAATCGCCGCAGACGACGGTCATGCCAGGCAGGGTGGCGCCGGTCTCAGGCCCCATGACGTGAACAATGCCCTGGCGCCTGGAGAGAAACGGGAAGTAGGCCGCAGCGCCGAACTCGGCGATGTTGCTGTCCAGCGTGGTGACTTGCTCTTTGCTGATGGGGTCGGTGATGCCGTCGTAGCCCAACTCCCAGCCTGTGGTCGGGGTGTTGTGGTCGGCCGTGGCCACGATGGAGCTGACGCGCCAGACTTTGCGCCCGGCTTGGCGAATGCCCTCGAACGCCTGCGGGCTGGTGACTTCGTGCACCAGGTGGCGGTCAATGTAGAGCACCGAGGTGCCGTCTTCTTCGGTGTGGACGACGTGCTCGTCCCAAATCTTGTCGTAAAGGGTGCGTCCCATGGGGTCTCACTAGGTAAGCTGGAGGAGAACCTGTCATTTTAGGCGCCCCGAGCGCTTTCTGCCGCCGCCGCCTCCACAACCGCGACACCCCAGCCGCGTCAACGCGAGCGCAGCACGCCGATCTCGCCCCGCAGAGGGGTTGCCGCAGCCCTGTGGGCCTCGCAATGGCGTGTTTTCAGGGAACGATCAGGTCGGGGTTGAGGCGGCGCGCGCGCGGGTCCACATAGTAGCCGCCGTACTCGGTGTAGCGCATCACATGCTGGCCACAGCGCTGGCAGGCGTGGACTTCGCAGCGGTTGGTGGGGAAGTGCGCCAAGGACACCGGCGCATCGGACGACTCATAGCGCGTGCCGTTGGGGTGGTATTCCTCGAAGGTCGGCTCCAGAACATCGGGGTCGCGCAACGTGGCCACCGCCTGCATTTGGGCCTTGGGCCAATCGGCGTCGGGGAAAGTTTCCCAGCCCGCGCAACGCTGCAAGCTGCATTGACAGGCTTGCGTGGGGCCGCAGGCCAGCGCGCGCAGGGCTTCGGGCGTGTGAATGCGAGGGAGTTCAGCCATGAATTGCCGTCATTGCAAGCGCAGCGCGGCGCTCGCAATGACGGATGGGGATCAGCCCTTGGACAAGCTGGCGGGAACGTCGCGGCGGGGCGAGCCGGAGAACAGCTGACGGGGACGGCCGATTTTGTACTCGGGGTCGCCGATCATTTCGTTCAGCTGGGCAATCCAGCCCACGGTGCGTGCCAGGGCAAAAATACCGGTGAACAGGTTCACGGGGATGCCAATGGCGCGCTGCACGATGCCAGAGTAGAAGTCCACGTTCGGGTAGAGCTTGCGCTGCACGAAGTAGTCGTCTTCCAGGGCGATTTTCTCGAGCTCTTTGGCCAGCTTGAACAGGGGGTCGTTTTCCAGGCCCAGCTCGGCCAGCACTTCGTTGCAGGTTTCCTGCATGAGCTTGGCGCGGGGGTCGTAGTTTTTGTACACGCGGTGGCCAAAACCCATCAGCTTGACACCAGAGTTTTTGTCTTTCACCTGGTTCATGAACTCGCCCACTTTGGCCACGCCGCCCATGGCCTGGATTTCTTCCAGCATGTTCAGGCAAGCCTCGTTGGCGCCGCCGTGGGCCGGGCCCCACAGGCAGGCCACGCCAGCCGCGATGGCTGCAAAGGGGTTGGTACCCGACGAGCCGCACAGGCGCACGGTCGAGGTGGAGGCATTTTGCTCATGGTCGGCGTGCAAAATGAAGATGCGGTCCAGGGCGCGCTCGAGCACCGGGTTCACTTTATAGTCTTCGCAGGGTGTGCCGAACATCATGCGCAGGAAGTTGCCAGAGTAGCTCAGGTCATTGCGCGGGTACATGTAGGGCTGGCCAATGCCGTATTTGTAGGCCATGGCCACCAGGGTGGGCATTTTGGCGATCAGACGGATGGCCGCAATTTCGCGGTGCTCCGGGTTGTTGATGTCGGTGCTGTCGTGATAGAAGGCCGACAGCGCGCCCACCAAGCCGGTCAACACGGCCATGGGGTGTGCATCACGGCGAAAGCCGCGCAGGAAGAACTGCATCTGCTCGTTCACCATGGTGTGGTTGATCACCAGCTTGTGAAAGTCATGGCGTTGCGTTGCGTCAGGCAACTCGCCCTTGAGCAGCAAGTAGCAGGTGTCCAGGTAGTTGCAGCTGTTGGCCAGTTGCTCGATGGGGTAGCCGCGGTACAGCAACTCGCCTTTGTCGCCGTCAATGTAGGTGATGCCCGATTGGCAAGAGGCGGTCGACAGGAAGCCCGGGTCGTAGGTGAACATGCCGGTCTGAGCGTACAGCTTGCGGATGTCAATCACGTCCGGGCCAATGTTGCCGCTGTAAACCGGCATTTCAATGTTGGGTGCGCCGTTGCTGAAGGTCAGTGTGGCTTTGTTGTTTGCGAGTTTCATGGTCTGAGTCCTTAAATTTCAGATACGGAGCGACTTGTCATTGCCGAAGCATGCTCAAAACTTCTTGCACATCCTCTTGGTGGAGGTTTTCTGGCAACTCATTGCGCCGCAACAGCAGGTCCAGCAAGTCGTTGTCAGAAAGATCCATCAGCACATACAGGGCGCGGGCCTGGCCAACCGTCAAGCGAGATTCATGCCGGTTGAAGAAGCGCTCGATGAAGAGGTCGTTTTCCAACAGGCCGCGACGGCAACGCCAGCGCAGCTTGCTGAGGCCGCGCTCGCTCAGGGGCGCCGTGGCATCGAGCTCATCGAGAAGTTCATCGGCCATGCTGAGGGTCATGATGGCTGGGGGTGCGTCCTGTTGTGGTGCATCAGACGGCGCGACGCACCATCAGTTCCTTGATCTTGCCGATGGCCTTGGTGGGGTTCAACCCTTTGGGGCAAACATCGACGCAGTTCATGATGGTGTGGCAGCGGAACAGGCGGTACGGGTCTTCCAGGTTGTCCAGGCGACCGGCCGTGTCTTGGTCGCGGCTGTCCGCGATGAAGCGGTAGGCTTGCAACAGGCCCGCGGGACCCACGAACTTGTCGGGATTCCACCAGAACGAGGGGCAGCTGGTGGAGCAGCTGGCGCACAGAATGCACTCATAAAGGCCGTTGAGCTCATCGCGCTCCTCGGGTGACTGCAGGCGCTCTTTTTCCGGCGGCAGCGTGTCGTTCACGAGGTAGGGCTTGATGGAGTGGTACTGCTTGAAGAATTGCGTCATGTCCACGATCAGGTCGCGAATCACGGGCAGGCCAGGCAGCGGCTTGAGCACGATGGTGTCGGGCAGGCTGAGCATGTTGGTCAGGCAAGCCAGGCCGTTTTTGCCGTTGATGTTCATGGCGTCCGAGCCGCACACGCCTTCGCGGCAAGAGCGACGGAAGGACAGGGTGGGGTCTTGCGCCTTGAGCTTCATCAGGGCGTCAAGCAACATGCGCTCATGGCCATCCAGCTCAATCTTGATGGTCTGCATGTAGGGCTTGGCGTCCTTGTCGGGATCGTAGCGGTAGATTTGAAAAGTGCGTTGCATGGCGATTCCTTAGAAGGTCCGGACCTTGAGTTCGACGCTGTCGACTGTCAGGGGCTTGAGGTTGACGGGCTTGTAGGTCAGCGAGTTGTCGGCGCTGTGCCACAGGGTGTGCTTGAGCCATTCGGTGTCGTTGCGACCATTCGGATGCTCGGGCGTGTCGGCATAGTCGTCCACGGTGTGGGCGCCACGGCTTTCGTGGCGTGCAGCCGCAGACTCCATGGTGGCTTGCGCGCACTCGATGAGGTTTTCCACTTCCAGCGCTTCGATGCGGGCGGTGTTGAACACTTTGGAGTGGTCTTTCAGGCCAACGGCCTTCACGCGCTCGCGCAGTGCAGCGATTTTCTTGACGCCTTCGTCCATGCTGGCCTGGGTGCGGAACACGCCAGCGTGTTGCTGCATCGAAGCACGGATGTCGTTGGCCACGTCTTGGGCGTACTCGCCGTTGGAGGCGCCTTCGAGGCGGGCCAGGCGTGCCAGGGTGCGGTCAGCCGCATCGGCGGGAATGGGCTTGTGCGACTTGTTCTTGAGGTTGAAGTCGACAATGTGGTTGCCCGCAGCGCGGCCAAACACCAGCAAGTCCAGCAGCGAGTTCGTGCCCAGGCGGTTGGCGCCGTGCACCGACACGCA
>CAINMN010000247.1 GCA_903850735.1 uncultured Burkholderiales bacterium
AGTCGGAAGTGGTCGTCCTTTTGCATCTCGGAGGCCACCACCTGCATTTCTTCCAGGCTGGGCGTGATCAGACCTGACAGGCCGACGATGTCGGCACCCTCCACTTTGGCGCGCGCCAGAATTTCATGGCAAGGCACCATCACGCCCATGTTGACCACTTCAAAGTTGTTGCACTGCAAAACCACGGTGACAATGTTTTTGCCAATGTCATGCACATCGCCCTTGACGGTGGCAATCACAATCTTGCCCTTGGTGCGCACCTCTTGACCAGCGGCTTCCTGCTGGCGCTTCTCTTCTTCGATGTAGGGAATCAGGTGGGCCACGGCCTGCTTCATCACCCGCGCACTCTTGACCACTTGCGGCAGGAACATCTTGCCCTGGCCAAAGAGGTCGCCCACGATGTTCATGCCGTCCATCAAGGGGCCTTCAATCACATGCAAGGGGCGGCCCCCTTTGGCCAGCACTTCGCGGTAGGCCTCTTCTGTGTCTTCCACAATGAATTCGGTGATGCCTTGCACCAGGGCATGGGCCAGACGCTGCGACACCGACACCGGTGCCTCGGGCGTGCCGCGCCAAGCATATTTTTGGCTCTCGTCTTTGGCCGCGCCTTTGGCCGATTCGGCAATTTCCACCAAGCGCTCGCCGGCGTCGGGGCGGCGGTTCAGCACCACATCTTCGACGCGCTCACGCAAGCCGGGTTCGAGGTCGTCATAGACGCCGACCATGCCGGCGTTGACAATGCCCATGTCCATGCCGGCCTGAATCGCATGGTAGAGAAAAACCGTGTGAATGGCCTCGCGCACCGGGTCGTTGCCTCGGAAGCTGAAGGACACATTGGACACGCCGCCAGAGACCTTGGCGCCCGGCAGGTTCTGCTTGATCCAGCGGGTGGCTTCAATGAAGTCCACCGCATAGTTGTTGTGCTCTTCAATGCCGGTGGCAATGGCAAAAATATTGGGGTCAAAAATGATGTCTTCCGCAGGGAAGCCCACTTCATCCACCAGGATGCGGTAAGCGCGCTCACAGATTTCAATTTTGCGCTGAAAGGTGTCGGCCTGGCCTTGCTCGTCAAAGGCCATGACCACGGTGGCGGCGCCATAGCGGCGAAGCAAGCGCGCTTGGCGCTTGAACTCGGCCACGCCTTCCTTCATTGAAATCGAGTTGACGATGCCTTTGCCTTGCACACAACGCAGTCCGGCCTCAATCACGCTCCACTTGGAGCTGTCGATCATGATGGGCACGCGCGCAATGTCGGGCTCGGAGGCGATCAGGTTGAGGAAGCGCACCATGGCGGCCTGGCTGTCGAGCATGGCCTCGTCCATGTTGATGTCGATCACCTGCGCACCGTTTTCCACTTGCTGGCGGGCCACGGCCAAAGCTTCTTCGAACTGGCCGTTCAAAATCATGCGGGCAAAGGCTTTGGAGCCCGTCACATTGGTGCGCTCGCCAATGTTGACAAACAAGCTGTCGGCGCCAAGCGTCACCGGCTCGAGGCCAGAGAGTTTCATCGGGGGCGGGGCAGAGGGGGTCATGGGCTCACCTGGAAAAGTCACGTCAGGCGAGCGTCGTTGCGAAACAAGCCCCAAGCCTGACCCGTGTCGAACACCGGGCTGCAACGCTCCTTGGGAGAACTTATTTTAACAGGGGCTCAGGCCGCTTCGCGGTAGAACGGGCCCGCCGACAAGGCCCGAATCGGCAAGCCATGCACGGCCCGGCCAATGGCCGCAATGTGCTCGGGCGTCGTGCCACAGCAACCGCCCACGATGTTCACCAAGCCCTCGGCCGCAAACTCATGGAGCAAGCGGCTGGTGACGTCGGGTGTTTCATCAAAGCCGGTGTCGCTCATGGGGTTGGGCAAACCGGCGTTGGGGTAGCAGCTGATGTAGGTATCGCCCGCCACCTTGGCCAGCTCTTGCAAATAGGGGCGCATCAGCGCGGCCCCCAAGGCGCAATTCAGGCCCACCGCCAAGGGCTGTGCGTGGCGCACCGAGTGCCAGAACGCCGTGACGGTCTGGCCCGACAAAATGCGCCCCGAGGCATCGGTGACCGTGCCGCTGATGATGAGGGGAAGGCGCTCGCCGCTGGCCTCGAAGTATTCGTCAATCGCAAACAAAGCGGCTTTGGCATTCAGGGTGTCGAAAATCGTTTCCACCAGCAAGGCATCGACGCCGCCTTCCACCAAAGCTTGCACCTGGTCGTAGTAAGACTGGCGCAGTTGCTCGAAATCCACATTGCGTGCACCGGGATCGTTCACATCCGGGCTGATGCTGGCGGTCTTGGGGGTCGGGCCCAAGGCGCCGACCGCAAAACGCGGTTTGTCGGGCGTCGAGAATTTGTCGCAAGCGGCCCTGGCCAGCCGCGCAGAGGCCAGGTTCATGTCGCGCACCCACTCGGCCATGTCGTAATCATCCTGGGCAATGGTGGTAGCGCCAAAAGTGTTGGTTTCAATCAGGTCGGCGCCAGCCGCCAGGTAGCCCTCGTGGATGTCACGAATGATGTCCGGGCGGGTCAGGCTCAACAACTCGTTGTTGCCCTTGACGTCTTTGTGAAAAGCCTGGAACTGCTCGCCCCGGTATTGGGCCTCGGTCAGTTTGAAGCGCTGAATCATGGTGCCCATGGCTCCGTCGAGCACCAGGATGCGGTGCGCAAGCAATTGGGGCAGTTCTTTGGCACGGGTATAGGAGGCAGTCATGGGGGGATTGTAAGAAGATGGACAATAAGCCCCCATGCAACACATGCTTCCCCGCGAATCCTGGGCTTTGATGCAAGCCGACCCCGAGGTCTTGATGATCGACATCCGCATGGAAATTGAATCCATGTATGTCGGCCGCCCGCCCGGTGCGCACAACATTCCCTGGTACGAATACCCAGACTTCACGCCTGACCCCAGTGGCTTTTGTGCCAGCGTGGAAGCCGAGGCTGGGGGCAAAACGCGCCCCATCCTGCTGTTGTGTCGCAGTGGCCAGCGCTCCGTCGATGCCGCACACGCGCTCGAAGCCGCGGGGTTCAACCGGGTGATCAACGTCCTTCACGGATTTGAAGGCGACTTGAACGCCGAGTTTCACCGCTCGAGCGTGAACGGTTGGCGCTTTGACCAACTCCCCTGGGAGCAGATGTAATTTTTGCGCCGGCCGCTGTGGCACTGGCGCACATTTGGAAACCCAGGATGACCGTGACAATCGGCGCATGACTTTGTCTGACGCCCTCTCCCCCGCATTGCGCACGCTGAACCAGGTGTTCGGCTACCCCGCGTTTCGCGGTCCGCAACAGGCCATCATTGAACATGTCTGTGCGGGTGGCGATGCCTTGGTGCTGATGCCCACGGGCGGGGGCAAATCGCTTTGCTACCAAATTCCGGCCCTGGTTCGCCAACAGGCTGGTCAGGGCGTGACCGTGGTCATCTCCCCGCTGATCGCCCTGATGCACGACCAGGTCGGCGCGCTGCACGAGCTCGGGGTCGAAGCGGCCTTCCTCAACTCCAGCCTGAGCGGCGAGGAAGCCTATGCGGTCGAGCAGCAACTGCGCCAGGGCAACATCACCTTGTTGTATGCCGCGCCCGAGCGCGTCACAACGCCGCGTTTTCAGGCCATTCTGGACAGCTTGTTGGCACGCGAACAGTTGAGTTTGTTTGCCATTGACGAGGCCCACTGTGTCAGCCAATGGGGTCATGATTTCCGACCGGAATACCGTGTGTTGACGCTGCTGCACGAGCGCTATCCCAGCGTGCCGCGCATGGCGCTGACGGCCACGGCCGACGCGGTGACGCGCGCCGACATCATCGAGCGCCTGGAGTTGCAATCGGCCGCACAATTTGTCAGCAGCTTTGACCGGCCCAACATTCGTTACACCATAGTTGAAAAGCGCGAGCCATTTCAGCAGCTCTTGCGCTTCATTGCGTCGGAGCACCAGGACCCTTCAGGCCACGACAGCGGCATCGTGTACTGCCAGTCCCGCAAGCGTGTCGAAGAGGTTGCGGCGCAGCTGCGCGAAGAGGGCTTGCGTGCCTTGCCTTACCACGCCGGCCTTGACGGCAAGCTTCGCCAACAAAACCAGGACTGCTTTTTGCGCGAAGAGGGCTGGATCATGGTGGCCACCATTGCCTTTGGCATGGGCATCGACAAACCCGATGTGCGCTTTGTCGCGCATCTGGACATGCCCAAAAACATGGAAGGCTATTACCAAGAAACGGGTCGTGCGGGGCGCGACGGCCAGAGCGCCAACGCCTGGATGTGTTACGGCCTGCAAGACGTGGTTCAGCAACGGCGCATGATCGACGAGAGCCCGGCCGATGAGGTTTTCAAACAGGGCCTGCGCGAAAAGCTCGACGCCTTGTTGGCCTTGGCCGAAGCCACCGACTGTCGGCGAGTGCGCATGCTGCAGTATTTTGGCGAGACCTACCGACCCAGCGCAACTCAACCAGCGCAAGGCATGCAAGCCCTGCGTTGCATGAACTGCGACAACTGCTTGCAACCGCCAGCGGTTTGGGACGGCACCGACGCTGCGCTCAAGCTCTTGTCCACCATCTACCGCATCCATCGCATGCACGGCATGCAGTTTGGGGCGGGTCACCTGATGGACATCGTGCGCGGAAAGCGCTCCGACAAAGTCATGCAACATGGCCATGATGCGCTCAGCACCTTTGGGCTGGGAGCAGAGTACAGCGAAGCACAGCTTCGTGGCGTGTTGCGACAGCTGTTGGCGATTGGCGCATTGGGGCTGGACGCGCAAGCCTTCAACACCCTGTACCTCACAGAAAAGTCCAAAGCGGTGCTCAAGGGCGAGTTGAAAGTGTCTTTGCGCGAAGCCCTGCGCACGCCCCGCACCGGCAAGTCACGTGACGCCAGCGCCACTCGGCAGACGCTCCCGCTGGACCCGGGGGGGCAGCAACGCATGCTGGCCTTGAAGGCCTGGCGCAACGAGGTTGCCCGAGCGCACAACTTGCCCGCCTATGTCATCTTTCACGATGCCACCCTGGAAGCCATCGCGCAACGCGCCCCTCAGAGCTTGAATGATTTGCAAGACATCAGCGGCATTGGCGCCAAAAAACTGGCAGCCTATGGCGAAGAGGTC
>CAINMN010000248.1 GCA_903850735.1 uncultured Burkholderiales bacterium
GCCGCAGCCTGCTCGGGCAAGGCGCCCACCACCCACACGCGCGACAAATCGGCCACGGTGAACAAGGGGTCGCCCGGTTGCGCCACCTGGCCGGTGCTGACCTTGCGCTCGACCACCACGCCGGAGCGGGTGGCCATGATGTTGGTCACCGAGGACAGCTGCCCTTTTTCACGCAGTCGCTCGATGGAGGCGTCCGACAAGCCTAGCAAGCGCAGTTGGTCGGTGGCCGCACGCCACTCGGCGCGTGCAATCGACAGCTCGGACTCGCGGCGTTGCAGTTCGGCCGAGCCGATCACATCGGCCTGGATCAGCTGGCGCGCACGGTCCACCGCGCGCTCGGCCAGCGAGGTGGCGGCATGGGCGCGCAGATAGTTCAGCTGCGCTTGCGTCAATTCGGGGCTGCTCAGTTGCGCCAGCACCTGGCCGGCCGTGACGCGGTGGCCCACATCGACCAGGACCTCGGTGACGCGGCCGGTGACCGAGGCGCCAATGCGGGTGACCCATTGGTCGTTGGCTTCGATGCGGCCGGTGATTTCTTGCGAGGAGTCCAGGGTTTCAATGGCGAGAGAAGCCACCTTGAAGTTGCGGGCCATCTCGGGGGTGACGCGCACCACCGAGGCATCGGTGCGCGCAGCGGCCGGTGCCGCCGGCGCCTTGGCGCGGTCGCAGGCAGACAACACGAGCACGCCACACAAAATCAGGCAGGTGCTCAGGCGTTGGGGAGTGAACAAAGGGGTTTTCATGTCAGGTATCCTGTTCGTTCAGGGCTGGGCGAGTTCGCGCCCAGTCAACACATCAATTTCGATGGCGGCCGCTTGCAACTGGAAGCGGGCTTGCAGCAGGTCGGCGCGCACGCTGCGCAGCACGCGCTGGGCATCGAGCACGTCCAGAATGCCGCGCTCGCCAAAGCGGTAAGCCGCCTCGGACACGCGCAGTGCGGCCTCGGCTTCGCGAATGGCACCGCTGCCCAGGCTGTCAACGCGCAGGCGCGCCATTTCCAGGGCCGCCCAGGCGGCGTCGAGTTGCAGGGTCAGCTCGCTCTCGCGCGATTCCAGCCGGGCCTGTGCGCGCACCAACTCGGCACGGGCTTCGGCCTGCGGGCCTTGGCGCTGGTCGAGCAAAGGCATTTGAATGCTGGCGCCCACCATGCCCTGGCGCACTTCGGGCTCGCGGGTTTGCGCATAGCGAATTTCCACGCCGGGCCAGCGGCTGGCTTGCGCTTCGCGCACGCGCGCGCGCTGGCGCTCGACCTCGGTGCGCAGGGCTTTGAGCTCGGCGTTTTCGCTGCGCACCGCCGTGCGCAAGCTGTCGCGGTCGAACTTGGGCAGCGCATCTTCCAAGCTGGCGCGCAGCCGCCAGCCCGCAGGCAACTGGCCTGCAGCCAGCTGGTTCAGGCGGATGCGGGTTTGCTCCAGGGCCAGCTGCGCCGTTTGCTGTCGCTGGCGTGCATGAATGGCTTCGGCATCGGCCTTGATGATTTCATAGCGCGGCGCCTCGCCACTGTTGACGCGTAAGCGCACCCGGTCTTTGGTTTGCTCCAGCAGGATCAGGCCCTCGCTGGCCGCCTGCACCTCTTCCTGGCGCAACACCACCTCGTAGGCCAGTTGCCGCACATGCGCAATCACTTCGCGCTGCGTCAGCAGCACCTGAACCTTTTGGTAGGCAATGCCTTCGCGCGCAATGGCGCTGCGGGCCTCGCGCACTTGCGGGTTCTCCAGCAACTGGGACGCCCCCCAACTGGAGACAGCGCCCTGGGCGCTGCTCACGGGTGCTTGCGCGCGCCCGCCGCTCCACTCCAGCCGGGGGTTGGGCAGAGCTTGCGCGGTTTGCAGCGCGGCCTGGGCCTGGGCCTGGCCGAGTTGCGCCTGGTTCAGCGCGGGATTGAAGGCCAACACGGTGCGCACCAACTCGGGCACGGAATACGTGGGCGGCGTGCCCGCCAGCGGCGCCTGGGCCCCAGCCCAGCACGCTTGCCAACACAAGCACAAAACCAACAGACGCCTCATTTGCATGATTCGTTTCATCCAATTCAACTGTTCAAGGGAACCTCTTTGACAAGAGGCATTATGACCGGGTCAGACAGCCGAGATGGGCGGCCTCAACCACACAGGGCCGCACCAATCGTCTGGCATCAGCGCAGGAGACGACGGCTGGTCGTGGCGCAAGCCCACAGTGAAGCGGATCATAGCTTCAGGCTGACGGCGTTCTTCGGCATCGGCAACCTCTGCCTCCAGCGTCATGGCATGCTCCATGGCCAGGGCCACGACCGGCTCTTGCGACACCCCTTTGGCAGCGGGTGTGGTCAGGCTCACGCAGAGCAGCGCGAACAAGCCCAGCATGCAGACGCAGGCCATCCACAGTGACAGGCGCGCCTGGCGCCTTGCTAGTGACAGGTGATCCACAAGCCATTGAGTCGTGAGATTCATGGCTGAATTAAGCCACAAAGGTGGAAAACCTAAGGGCCGTCAGGCTTTTTTGGAGGTCGGCAAATTGACGTGCGTCAAGCTCTTGATAGGATGGTCACATCTCTCACGCTTTTGCACACAATGAACCCTGCCACCGAGTTATCGCAATCCCCGCTGGTACGGGTGGATGTCCACCCCGAGCACATCGCCTGTGTCACGTTGAACCGCCCCGCGCAACTGAATGCAGTCAGCCAGGCTTTGCGCGAGCAGTTGATCGCCACCTTGAATGCGCTCAACCAAGACCCTGCGGTGAAGGCCATTGTGATCACCGGCAGTGGGGAGCGCGCGTTTTGCGCGGGGCAAGACCTGGCCGAAGCCGCGGCCTTGCAAGCGGCCGACATCGTGCCCTGGCTGCAATCGCAGCGCGACATGTACCAGGCCGTGCGCAACCTGGACAAGCCCTGCGTGGCGGCGCTCAACGGTGTGACGGCGGGTGCGGGATTTCAAATTGCGATGTGTGCCGACTGGCGCATCGCCCATCCGGACACGCGCATCGGCCAACCCGAGGTGAAAGCGGGCCTGGGCAGCATTGTGGGCACCTACCTGATGAGCTTGCATGTGGGCATGAACCACAACGCGCAGCTCTCACTGTCTGGCGACCTGATCAACGCCCAACGCGGTTACGAGATCGGCTTGATCACGCAGTTGACACAAGGTGATGTGCGCGCCGAGGCTGTGGCCTGCGCCCAGGCCTTGGCACAACGGCCGACCACCGCCTTTCGCGAAACCAAGCGCTTCATGCGTGCGCTCACGCAAGCAGGCTTTGACGCGGCCGCACACGCGGGCATTGCCGCGCAACAAGCTTGTTTTGAGGCGGGCGAGCCGCAAGCGGCGATGGCGCGTTTTCGCAAATAAGCGCTCAGGCTTTCAGCACGCCCGTTTGCTGCAGATCCGCAATTTGCGCCTCGCTCCAACCGATCTCGCGCAAGATGGCGATGCCGTGCTCGCCCAGATGCGGCGCAGGCTTGGGCGCGGGCAAGGCTTGGCCATCAAAGCGCGGGGCCGAGCGGGCCAGGCGCACCCGCCCCACCCTGCCGTGGTCGATTTCCACACACGACTGGTTGTGCACCACCTGCGGGTCTTGAATCACTTCGGCACGTTCATTGACCCGGCCCATGGGCGCGCCCTCGCGGCGCATGGCGCTGACCAAATCCGCGGTGGTGAACTGGGCCATGGAAGGCTCCAGGGTTTCGCGCAACACCTTGGCGTTGCGACCGCGCATGGGCAAGGTTTTGAAGCGCGGGTCGTCGATGACTTCCGAGCGGTTGAGGGCGCGGCATTGGCCTGAGAACTCGGCTTGCTGCGGCGCCATGCTGGCGACAAAGCCATCGGCGGTTTTCCAGGGCTTCTGGCTGGCGCCAAATTCTGGAAACGGCGTGGGCGGCTCATCGAGAAACACATGGTTGTACATGGCATCAGGCCACTGGAACATCAGCGTGGCGTCGAGCATGGCGATCTCAATTTTGCGGCCCTGGCCATCGCGCTCGCGCGCAAACAAAGCAGCGCTGACGGCCTGGGCGGCGGTGAGCGCGGTGAGCTTGTCGCACACCGCGGTGGACAGCACCATGGGGTTGCCGGTTTGCGGGTCGCGCTGCGAGGCGCAGACGCCGCCCACCGCTTGAATGACCGCGTCGTAGGCCTTGTCAGCAGAGGCCGGGCCGGTCGCGCCAAAGCCTGTGATGGACAAATGGATCAGCCGCGGGTTGAGGCTTTTCAAGGCCGCATCGCTGAGCCCGAGGCGGTCCATCACGCCAGGACGGAAATTGTTGATGAGCACATCGCTTTGTTTCACCAAGGCCTGCAGCACGGCTTGGGCCGCCGGTGCTTTCAGGTCAAGGGCGATGGAGCGCTTGCCACGGTTGGATGCAATGAACATGGCGGACAAGTCGCCTTTGGCGGGGCCGATCATGCGCGAGGTGTCGCCCTCATGGGACTCGACCTTGATGACCGACGCGCCCTGGTCGCACAGCATGGCAGCCGCTATCGGGCCGGAGAGCACGGTGGACAGGTCCAGGATGCGGATCGAAGCGAGGGGCAGTGTCATGAGGCTTTGTTTTCCATTTGTCGAATGAGTTCCCGCGCCTCGTCCCCTTCGGGGATCGGGCGTCCGCTGTCGCGCCATTCCACCGCGGCCTTGAAGCCTTGCTGCTGGGCATAGCGGCGAAACCACAGGCCTTCCGGGTTGTGGCGGGTGATGCCGTCGAACACATTGGCCATCATCTGGGTTTGCTCCAGGCCCATGTTGAGCATGACCTGGTTGACCACCATCTTGTGCATGGCCAGGTGGCTGCTGGGCACACCGGCGATGCGCTCGGCCAAGGCCAGGGTTTCGGCTTCGAGTTGCGCCAGCGGCACCGCCTGGTTGGCCAGCCCCCAGTCTGCGGCCTCGCGCCCGCTCAAGGTGTCGCCGGTGAACATCAGTTGCTTGGCACGCAGTGGCCCCAGGCGAAAGGTCCACATGGCGGTGCTCGGGCAACCCCAGACGCGGGTGGGCATGTAGCCAATGCGCGCATCGTCGGCCATTACCAGCAAGTCGCAGCACAGGGCGATGTCGCTGCCACCGGCCACGGCATGGCCATGCACTTTGGCGATGGTGGGCTTGGGGCAGCGCCACAGGCTCATGAAGTCTTCGGTGTTTTGCTTCATGAAGGCGTAATCCACCATCGGGTCCCAGGGTGTTTTTTCCTGCTGGCAAGGATGGTCGATCATGGCCTCGGCGCTTTCGGCCAGGTCGTAGCCGCCGCAGAAGCCCTTGCCCGCGCCTTCCACCACGATGACGTGAATGTCGGGGTTGGCCACGGCCCAGTCGACCGCGGCGCGGATCTCGCGCGGCATGGCCATGGAGATGGCGTTCAAACGCTCGGGCCGGTTGAGCAACAGCCGGGCAATGCGCGGGTGCGCGGGGTCGGCGGCGATGCGCAGGGTGGAGAAGTCGGGCATTCGAACGCTCCTGGCAGGGTTAAAGGGATTGGATGTCCATCATGATTTGGCGGGTGCGCAGGCTGCCGACGCCGCAATGCAC
>CAINMN010000249.1 GCA_903850735.1 uncultured Burkholderiales bacterium
CTGCAGCCCGACCATGAGGCGCGTGCCGACACCGTGGGTGTGCCTTGCCCGGGCGTGGAAATCAAGGTGGCCGACATCGTCGAAATTCTGGTCAAGTCACCGGGCTTGCTCAAAGAGTATTACAAGAACCCAGCGGCCACGGCCGAAGTGCTGACCGCCGAAGGCTGGTACCACACCAGTGACGCCGGTTTCATCGACAGCCATGGGCACTTGAAGATCATTGACCGCGTGAAAGACGTGGGTCGCATCAAGGGCGGCGCCAACGACGGCGCCATGTTTGCGCCCAAGTATGTGGAAAACAAGCTCAAGTTCTTCCCGCAAATCAAGGAAGTGGTGGCCTATGGCGACCAGCGTGAAAAAGTTTGCGTGATGGTCAACATCGACTTTGAAGCCGTGGGCAACTGGGCCGAGCGTCGCAACCTGCCTTATGCAGGCTACACCGATCTGGCGCAAAAGCCGGAGGTTTATGGTCTCATCCAGGACTGCGTCGAGAAGGTCAACGCCGATCTGGCCGAAGACGCTTTGCTCGCCGGCAGCCAGGTCAGCCGCTTCCTGGTTTTGCACAAGGAACTCGATGCCGACGATGGCGAATTGACCCGCACCAACAAAGTTCGCCGCGGCTTCATCGCCGAAAAGTATCAGCCGCTGGTGGATGCGCTGTATGGCGGCGCCACCGAGCAGTACATCGAAACCCAGGTGAAGTTTGAAGACGGCCGCACCGGCAGCGTCAACGCCACCCTGAAAATTTCCGACGCCAAGACCTTTGCGCCGGTGGGGAAAGCAGCATGAGCAAACACATTGGCGACGTCGTCCTGGACGTGCAAAACATCAGCCTGCGCTTTGGCGGCGTGAAAGCACTGACCGACATTTCTTTCAATGTGCGCGAGCACGAAGTGCGCGCCATCATTGGGCCCAACGGCGCGGGCAAAAGCTCGATGCTGAACTGCATCAATGGCGTCTACACCCCCACCGAGGGCACCATCACCTTCCGTGGCCAGACCTTTGACCACATGGACAGCCACCAGGTTGCAGCCATGGGCATTGCGCGCACCTTCCAGAACCTGGCCTTGTTCAAAGGCATGAGCGTGCTGGACAACATCATGACCGGGCGCAACCTGCGCATGAAGAGCAACCTCTTCCTACAGGCCCTGCGACTGGGCCCGGCCGAGCGCGAAGAAATTGAGCACCGCGAAAAAGTCGAGCGCATCATCGACTTCCTGGAAATCCAGGCCTTCCGCAAAACCCCCGTGGGCCAACTGCCCTACGGTTTGCAAAAGCGCGTGGACTTGGGCCGCGCCTTGGCGCTGGAGCCACAGGTGCTGTTGCTGGACGAGCCCATGGCGGGCATGAACGTCGAAGAGAAGCAGGACATGTGCCGCTTCATTCTGGATGTGAACGAGGAGTTCCGCACCACCGTCGTTCTCATCGAGCACGACATGGGCGTGGTGATGGACATCTCCGACCGCGTGGTGGTGCTGGACTACGGCAAAAAGATTGGCGACGGCACCCCTGACGAAGTGCGCAACAACGAAGAAGTGATCCGGGCCTACCTGGGCACTTCGCACTGAACTGAGGAAGAAGCAAATGGGATTTTTTCTAGAAACCTTGTTTGGCGGCCTGATGGCCGGCATGCTCTATTCCTTGGTGGCGCTGGGCTTTGTGCTGATTTTCAAAGCCTCGGGCGTGTTCAACTTTGCCCAAGGCGCGATGGTGCTGTTTGCCGCCTTGGCCATGGCGCGTTTCGCCGAGTGGATCCCGCGCTGGCTGGGCCTGGACAACGCCCTGATCGCCAACGTGCTGGCCTTTCTCGTGGCCGGCGTCATCATGTTTGTGGTGGCCTGGTTGATCGAGCGCCTGGTGTTGCGCCATTTGGTGAACCAGGAAGGCGCCACCTTGCTGATGGCGACCTTGGGCATCACCTACTTCATGGAAGGCCTGGGGCAGACACTGTTTGGCAGCGACATTTACCAGATCAACATCGGCATGCCCAAAGACCCGATCTTTTTGTTCGAGTCCATGTTTGAAGGCGGCGTGCTGGTCAACAAGGAAGACGTGATTGCCGCAGCCATTGCCGCCGCACTGGTGGTCGTGCTCAGCTTGTTTTTCCAGAAGACCGCCACCGGGCGCGCCTTGCGCGCTGTGGCCGATGACCACCAAGCCGCGCAATCGATTGGCATTCCGCTCAACCGCATCTGGGTCATCGTCTGGTGTGTGGCCGGCGTGGTGGCCCTGGTCTCCGGCATGATTTGGGGCTCCAAGCTCGGGGTGCAGTTTTCTCTGACCACGGTGGCCTTGCGCGCCTTGCCGGTGATCATTCTGGGTGGCCTGACGTCGGTGCCCGGTGCCATCATCGGTGGCCTCATCATCGGTGTCGGCGAGAAGCTCTCCGAGGTGTATGTCGGCCCTTATGTGGGGGGCGGCATCGAGATCTGGTTCGCCTATGTGCTGGCGCTCGTGTTCCTGCTGTTCCGTCCGCAAGGGCTGTTTGGCGAAAAAATCATCGACCGCGTTTGAGCGTCCCCGAGACCAAGGAAGAATTCCATGCTTTACCGTGAAAATGGCCAGTTCAAAACCAGCTACCGGGCGGATCAACAGATATTCCCGATCCTGCAAGACCGCGTCGCCATCGCCTTGCTGGTGGCCTTTGCCGTGCTCGGCGTGCCGATGCTGGCAGACGACTACATCTTCCGCGCCATTCTGATCCCCTTTGTCATCATGTCCCTGGCCGCCTTGGGCGTGAACATTCTGGTGGGCTACTGCGGCCAGATCTCCTTGGGCTCCGGGGCCTTCATGGCCGTGGGCGCCTATGGCGCCTACAACTTCTTTGTGCGCGTGCCCGACATGCCGCTGATTCCGGCCCTGCTTCTGGGCGGCTTGTGCGCCACCTGCTTTGGCATCTTGTTTGGCCTGCCCAGCTTGCGGGTGAAAGGCCTGTACCTGGCGGTGGCCACCTTGGCCGCCCAGTTCTTCAGCGACTGGATGTTCTTGCGCATCAAGTGGCTGACCAACGATTCCTCTTCCGGCTCGGTCTCGGTCAATGAGTTGCAGGTTTTTGGCCTGCCGATTGAAAGCGCCTTGAGCAAATACTGGTTCTGTCTGGGGGTCCTGGTGGTCATGGCCGTGCTGGCCAAGAACCTGGTGCGCGGTGCCATTGGCCGCGAGTGGATGGCCATTCGTGACATGGATGTGGCGGCGGCCGTGATCGGCATCCGCCCCATGTACGCCAAGCTCAGCGCCTTTGCCGTCAGCTCCTTCATCGTGGGCGTTGCCGGCGGCCTGTGGGCTTTTGTTTATCTGGGCTCTTGGGAGCCAGCCGCATTCTCGGTGGAGATCTCTTTCCGCCTGTTGTTCATGGTCATCATCGGCGGCTTGGGCTCCATCATGGGTGCTTTCTTTGGCGCCGCTTTCATCGTGGTGATGCCCATTGCCTTGAACCAGTTTCTGCCCGCTTTCATGGGACTGTTTGGCATTGAAATTTCAACCGCCGGCGTGTCGCACGCCGAGCTGATGATTTTCGGTGGCCTGATTGTCTGGTTCCTGATTGTGGAGCCGCACGGCTTGGCCAAGCTGTGGTCGATCGGCAAGCAGAAGCTGCGACTGTGGCCCTTCCCGCACTGATTTCCTGTGTTTGTGTTTGATGATCACGCCCGTCCATTTTTAAAAGGAGACAACCATGAAGCTTTCAAAACTCGTTGCCGCTGCCACCCTGGTGGCTGCCGGCCTCACCGGTGCCAGCTCGGCCCTGGCCCAGGCCAAAGAGCAATTCTTCCCGCTGCTGTCCTACCGCACCGGCGCCTATGCACCCAACGGTGTGCCATGGGCCAACGGCAAGCAGGATTACCTGAAGATGATCAACGCCCGCGACGGCGGCATCAACGGCGTGAAACTCACCTATGAAGAGTGCGAAACCGGCTATGCCACCGACCGTGGCGTGGAATGCTATGAGCGCCTGAAGAGCCGTCCTGGCGTGGCGTTTTTTGACCCGCAATCCACCGGCATCACCTTCGCCTTGACGGAAAAAGCCCCGGCAGACAAAGTGCCCCTGATCACCCTGGGCTATGGCCTGTCGGTGGCGCAAGACGGCATGGCCTTCAAGTGGAACTTCCCCCTGATGGGCAGCTACTGGACCGGCGCGGACATCTTGATCCAGCACCTGGGCAAAAAAGAAGGCGGCCTGGACAAACTCAAGGGCAAGAAAATCGCCCTGGTGTACCACGACAGCCCGTTTGGCAAAGAGCCGATCCCCCTGCTGCAAGAGCGCGCCAAGATGCATGGCTTTGACCTGCAACTGTTGCCCGTGACCGCACCGGGTGTGGAACAAAAAGCCACGTGGCTGCAAGTTCGCCAAAGCCGTCCCGACTACGTGTTGCTGTGGGGTTGGGGCGTGATGAACTCCACCGCGCTCAAGGAGTCGCAAGCCACCGGTTACCCGCGTGACAAGATGTACGGCGTGTGGTGGGCTGGTGCCGAACCCGATGTCAAAGACGTGGGTGAAGGCGCCAAGGGCTACAACGCGCTGGCTTTGAACACCTCGGGCCAACAGCCCAAAGTCATTCAGGACATCCTCAAGCATGTGCACGACAAAGGCCAGGGCACAGGCCCCAAGGACGAAGTGGGCTCGGTGCTGTACACCCGTGGCGTGATCATCCAGATGCTGGGTGTGGAAGCCGTGCGCCGTGCGCAAGAGCGTTTTGGCAAGGGCAAGGTCATGACCGGCGAGCAAGTGCGCTGGGGCCTGGAGAACTTGGCGCTGGACGAGAAGAAGCTCGAGGCCATGGGCTTCACCAGCATCATGCGCCCGCTGTCCACCAGCTGTGCTGACCACATGGGCTCGACCTGGGCCCGCGTGCAGACCTGGGACGGCAGCAAGTGGGGCTTCTCCTCCGACTGGTACCAGGCCGATGAGCAAATCATCAAGCCCATGGTCAAAGCTGGCGCTGAAAAGTACCTGGCCGACAAGAAGATGACCCGTCGTGACGTCAAGGACTGCCAGTCCTGATCGACACGCTGACACCCGTTGCGCCCCGGCGCAGCGGGTGTTTGTCAGAGCCTGCATTGGAAGACAACATGAACACCCAAAAAACCGTTCTCAACGTCAATGGCATTGAGGTCATTTACAACCACGTGATCCTGGTGCACACAGGGGTTTCCTTGCAGGTGCCCGAAGGGGCCATCGTTGCCATTCTGGGCGGCAATGGCGCGGGCAAAACCACCACCCTGCGTGCCATTTCCAACTTGCTCAAGGGCGAGCGCGGCGAGGTCACCAAGGGCAGCATTGAGTTGCGCGGTGAGCGCATTGAAAATTTATCGCCCGCCGAGCTGGTCAAGCGTGGCGTGGTGCAGGTCATGGA
>CAINMN010000250.1 GCA_903850735.1 uncultured Burkholderiales bacterium
AGGTCGCACTGGCCCAGGCCAAAGAAGCGCGCATGCACATCCTGGGCAAGATGCAGGAAGCCATGGGCGAAGCCAAGACCGAAGTGTCCAACTTCGCGCCCAAGCTCTACACCATGAAGATCAACCCCGAGAAGATCCGTGACGTGATCGGCAAGGGCGGCGCCACCATTCGCGCGCTGACCGAAGAGACCGGCACCCAGATCAACATCGAGGAAGATGGCACCATCACCATCGCCGCCACCGACGGCGCCAAGGCCGATGAGGCCAAGCGCCGCATCGAGCAAATCACCGCTGAAGTGGAAATTGGCAAGGTCTATGAAGGCCCGATCACCAAGATCCTGGACTTCGGTGCCCTGGTCAACTTGCTGCCCGGCAAAGATGGCTTGTTGCACATCAGCCAGATCAGCCACGAGCGCATCGGCAAAGTCACCGACGTGCTGGCCGAAGGCCAAGTGGTGCGCGTGAAAGTGTTGGAGACCGACGAAAAAGGCCGTGTCAAGCTGTCGATGAAGGCTTTGCTGGACCGTCCTGCGCAATCGGACGACCAGCAGCAACAACAGCAACAGCAACAGTAACGTCTTTGCGAGACCCCGTGAGGGGCTGCGGTAAACCCTCTACGCAGAGAGATTGCCGCGCCCTTGCAGGTCTCGCAATGACGTGTGACCAGGCCTGGAACGGCTGGGTGGAGTCCAGCGACATGAAGAAAAAACTCATTGCGGGTAATTGGAAAATGAATGGCAACTTGGCCGCCAATCAAGCATTGCTTGAAGGTGTCCTGAGTGGCTTGCCTGTTTCTGCTTGCCAGGTCGCAGTGTGTGTGCCTTCGGCTTACCTGGCGCAAGTGCAGGGCCTCGTGGCGGGCAAGGGCATCGACCTCGGTTCGCAAGACGTGTCTGCCCACGAGCAGGGCGCTTACACCGGTGAGGTTTCTGCGGCCATGCTGAAAGACTTTGGCGTGCGCTATGCCATCGTCGGTCATTCCGAGCGTCGCCAATACCATGGCGAAACCGATGTCCTGGTGGCCACCAAGGCGCAGCGAGCGCTGTCTGCGGGCATCACGCCCATCGTTTGCGTGGGCGAAACCTTGGCCCAGCGTGAAGCCGGCCAGACCGAAGAAGTGGTCAAGCGCCAACTCGCGGCAGTGATTCACACCAATGGGCATTGCATCAGCGAAATTGTGGTGGCCTATGAGCCCGTATGGGCCATTGGCACCGGCAAAACAGCGTCGCCTGAACAAGCACAAGCCGTGCACGCTGTGTTGCGTGCGCAATTGAAGGCTGCCAGCGATCAGGCAGATCGCATCCACATTCTTTACGGCGGCAGCATGAATGCCGCCAACGCGGCCGAACTCTTGGCCCAAGCCGACATTGACGGTGGCCTGATTGGCGGCGCCGCACTGAAGTCGGCTGACTTTTTGACCATCATTGGGGCGGCTTCGCGCTGACCCTCCACGGAGAACTTATGAACATGCTGACCAACATCATTTTGCTGGTGCAAATCCTGTCCGCCCTGGCCATGATCGGCCTCATCCTGATTCAGCACGGCAAAGGTGCCGACATGGGCGCCGCCTTCGGCAGCGGCAGCTCGGGCAGCCTGTTCGGTGCCTCTGGCAGCGCGAACTTCCTCTCGCGCACCACGGGTGTGTTGGCGGCGGTGTTCTTTGTCGCCACCTTGGCCTTGGCCTATTTGGGCAATGCCCGTCCGGTGGCTTCGTCAGGCGGCAGCGTGCTCGAGCGTGCCACGGTCACCACGCCGGCCGCCCCTGATGCGCAAATTCCTGCTTCAGGTGCAGCGTCTGTTCCTGCGCCGGCGGCCCCTGCCACGGTGCCCGGTGGGGCATCGCAGATCCCCACCAAATAAGGTCGCGTTTTCATCTTGTAAAAATCAGATTTTGCCTATGAAAAAAGGGGTTTTTTCAGGGTAAACTCACAGGCTGTTTGACACGTCACTGATTCCTCTTGTGACGCGTCAAATGGCAAATCAGCCGTCGTGGTGAAATTGGTAGACACGCTATCTTGAGGGGGTAGTGGCGAAAGCTGTGCGAGTTCGAGTCTCGCCGACGGCACCATTCAAAGTTTGTTGTAACCCTGGTGTCAACCAGATGCAGCACACTGACGAGATCGACCACGCAGTCACACCGCGAGTTTGAGATGAACCTTGAGCAATACCTCCCCGTCCTTTTGTTCATCCTCGTCGGCCTTGTGGTCGGCGTAGCCCCTCAGGTCATTGGCTACCTCCTCGGGCCCAATCGCCCCAACGAGGCCAAGAATTCCCCCTACGAGTGCGGCTTTGAAGCTTTCGAAGATGCGCGCATGAAATTTGACGTCCGGTACTACCTGGTCGCCATTTTGTTCATCCTGTTTGACCTGGAAATCGCATTCCTGTTTCCCTGGGCGGTGTCGCTCCAGGAAATTGGTGCCACTGGTTTCTGGGCCATGATGGTTTTTCTGGGCATTCTGGTCGTAGGTTTTGTCTACGAGTGGAAAAAAGGCGCACTCGATTGGGAATGAAGCATGGCTATTGAAGGCGTTTTCAAAGAAGGTTTCATCACCACGTCTTACGACTCGGTGGTGAATTGGGCCAAGACCGGCTCCTTGTGGCCCATGACCTTCGGTCTGGCCTGTTGCGCAGTGGAAATGATGCATGCCGGCGCGGCCCGTTATGACATCGACCGCTTTGGCATGTTGTTCCGTCCCAGCCCGCGCCAGTCCGATCTGATGATCGTGGCCGGCACCTTGTGCAACAAAATGGCACCGGCTTTGCGCAAGGTCTATGACCAGATGTCCGAGCCGCGCTGGGTCTTGTCCATGGGCTCTTGCGCCAATGGCGGTGGCTACTACCACTACAGCTACTCGGTGGTGCGCGGCTGTGACCGCATCGTGCCGGTGGATGTGTATGTGCCGGGTTGCCCTCCCACGGCAGAGGCCTTGCTCTACGGCATTCTGCAGTTGCAAACCAAGATTCGCCGCGAAAACACCATCGCTCGCTGAGCCAAGGACACCGAGACCATGAGTCAATCTCTCGAGACCCTGCAGTCTGCTTTGCAAGCGGTGCTGGGTGACAAAATCAAAGACCTGAAGCTGGCCTTGGGCGAGCTGACCCTCACCGTGGCTGCGCAGGATTACCACGCCATTGCGTTGACCCTGCGCGACCATCCGCAGCTGGCTTTCGAGCAGCTGATCGATTTGTGCGGCATGGATTACTCGGCCTACAAAGACGGCGCGCCCTCGGCCTACACTGACGGACCGCGCTTTGCCATCGTCAGCCACCTTTTGTCCATCCAGCACAACTGGCGCCTGCGCTTGCGTGTGTTTGCCGTCAACGACGACATGCCCGTGCTGGCCTCGGTCAACGACATCTGGAATGCGGCCAACTGGTTTGAGCGCGAGGCCTTCGACCTGTACGGCATCGTGCTTGAAGGTCACCTGGACCTGCGCAGAATCCTGACCGACTACGGCTTCATTGGTCACCCCTTCCGCAAGGATTTCCCGACCTCGGGCCACGTTGAAATGCGTTACGACGCAGAGCAAAAGCGCGTGGTGTACCAGCCCGTGACGATCGAGCCGCGCGAGATCACCCCGCGCATCATTCGCGAAGACAACTACGGCGGTTTGCACTGAGAGCAGAGCATGGCTGACATCAAGAACTACACCCTGAACCTGGGCCCGCAACACCCGGCCGCGCACGGCGTGCTGCGCCTGGTGCTCGAACTCGACGGCGAAGTGGTCCAGCGTGCCGACCCGCACATTGGCCTGCTGCACCGCGCGACCGAGAAGCTGGCCGAAAGCAAAACCTACATCCAGTCCTTGCCTTACATGGACCGCCTGGATTACGTGTCCATGATGAGCAACGAGCACGCCTATTGCCTGGCGATCGAAAAGCTCATGGGCATCGAGGTGCCGGTGCGTGCGCAGTACATCCGCGTGATGTATGCCGAAATCACCCGCTTGCTCAACCATCTTTTGTGGCTGGGCTGCCATGGCTTCGATTGCGGCGCCATGAACATCCTGATTTACTGTTTCCGCGAGCGTGAAGACCTGTTCGACATGTACGAGGCCGTGTCCGGCGCGCGCATGCATGCAGCCTATTTCCGCCCGGGCGGTGTCTACCGCGACTTGCCCGACAGCATGCCGCAGTACCAGGTCAGCAAGGTCAAGAACGCCAAGGCGATTGCCCGCCTGAACGAAAACCGCCAAGGCTCGCTGCTGGACTTCATCGAAGACTTCACCCGCCGCTTCCCCAAGCTGGTCGACGAGTACGAAACCCTGCTGACCGACAACCGCATCTGGAAGCAGCGCACCGTGGGTATCGGCGTGGTCACGCCCGAGCGTGCCAAGAACCTGGGTTTCACCGGCGCGATGCTGCGTGGCTCGGGCATCGCCTGGGACCTGCGCAAGCAGCTACCCTACGACGTCTACGATCAAATGGACTTCGACATCCCCATTGGCAAAACCGGTGACTGCTACGACCGTTACCTGGTGCGCGTGGAAGAGATGCGCCAGTCCAACCGCATCATTCAGCAGTGCGTGGCCTGGTTGCGCGCCAACCCTGGCCCGGTCATCACCGACAACCACAAGGTCGCGCCGCCCAGCCGTGAGTCCATGAAGTCGAGCATGGAAGAGTTGATTCACCACTTCAAGCTGTTCACC
>CAINMN010000251.1 GCA_903850735.1 uncultured Burkholderiales bacterium
CAGAATGCCCATCATGCCGCCGGGCATGTTTTTGTCGCAGCCACCGACCACCAGCACGCCATCCATCCACTGGCCTTGCACGCAGGTTTCAATGCAATCGGAAATCACTTCGCGGCTCACCAGGCTGTATTTCATGCCTTCGGTGCCCATGGCCATGCCGTCCGAAATGGTGGGTGTGCCAAACACCTGGGCGTTGCCACCCGCTTCTTCAATGCCGGCAATGGCGGCATCCGCCAGTTTCTGCAAACCGCTGTTGCACGGCGTGATGGTGCTGTGGCCATTGGCCACGCCCACCATGGGCTTGACGAAATCGCCCTCTTCATAGCCCATGGCGTAATACATGGAGCGGTTGGGTGCGCGCGACTTGCCCTCGGTGATGTTGGCCGAGCGACGGTTGATCTGAATTTTTTTGATGTCCATGGGATTGGCGTGAGTCCAAAGCGTGCTGAGATGCCCATAAGTTTACCTCCCTGAAAGAGGCGACAATGGTCACCATGTTGATACACCCACAATGGAACCCCATCGCCTTGCAGCTAGGGCCTTTGGCAGTGCATTGGTATGGCATTTCTTACCTGGCGGCTTTTGGTCTGTTCTTCTTTTTGGCGCTGCGCCGAAGCCGTCAACCGGCCATGGCGCCCCAGGGCTGGTCGCGCGAGATCATTGAAGATCTGCTCTTTTACGGTGTTTTGGGTGTGATTTTGGGTGGGCGGCTGGGGTATTGTCTGTTTTACAAGCCTGGCTATTACGCCTTGCATCCCTTGGAGGTGTTGGCTGTCTGGCAAGGCGGCATGAGCTTTCATGGCGGCATGCTGGGGGTGATTGCCGCCATGGCGTTTTGGGCATGGCGCCGGCAACGGCACTGGCTGCAGGTCACGGACTTCATTGCGCCTTGTGTCCCCATTGGCTTGGCGGCGGGCCGGGGAGGCAACTTCATCAATGGGGAGCTTTGGGGACGGGCGGCAGAGGCCAGCTTGCCTTGGGCCATGGTGTTTCCGCAAAGCGGCACACTCTTGCCTCGGCATCCTTCGCAGGTTTATCAATTTCTCCTGGAGGGCCTGCTCTTGTTTGCCCTGCTTTGGTGGTACGCCAAAAAGCCGCGTGCAACGGGGGCCGTTTCAGGCTTGTTCCTGGTAGGGTATGGGTTGCTGCGCTTTGTGGCGGAGTATTTCCGTGAGCCGGATGCCTTTCTAGGCCTGTTGGCCCTGGGCATGAGCATGGGGCAGTGGCTGTGCGTGCCCATGGTGTTGGCGGGCGCAGGCTTATGGCGACGGTCGCGAGGGGTTTCCTAGGCCGCAGTTTGCCAAAAGGGGAACCCAGGGCAAAATCTTGTCAAACAAGAGGAGACATCCATGAGTGATTTCATTCAAAGACGTGCGGTCCTGAAATGGACTGCTTTCGGAGTTGCAACGCAAATGATGGGGGCGCAGGCTGAACCCGGGTGGCCCAACAAAGCGGTCAATTTGGTGGTGCCTTTCCCTGCCGGCGGTGGAACCGACGCGTTTGCCCGCCCGTTCTCGGCCCAATTCGCCAGAGTCACGGGCAAGCAACTCGTGATTGACAACCGGGGCGGCGCGGGCGGCAACCTGGGGGCGGGTGTCGCGGCCAAGGCGGCGCCCGATGGCTACAACTATTTCATGGGCGCAGTACACCATTCCATTGCTCCGTCCATGTACGCCAAGCTGGACTACGACCTCGAAAAAGACTTCATTCCGCTGGCCCTCATGGCCACCGTGCCCCAAGTCTTGGTGGTGAACCCCAAGAACCTGCCCGGCGATTTCAAGGCCTTCATGGACGCGGTTCGCCAAAGCCCGGGCCGCTTCAATTTTGGTTCTGCCGGTGGCGGAACCTCGCATCACCTGGCGGGTGAATTGTTCAAGCTGCAAACCAAGACCTTCATCACCCACATTCCTTACCGCGGCGCCGGCCCGGCCTTGCAAGACCTGATCGCGGGCAATGTGGACATGATGTTCGATGGCCTGGGCTCCTCTGCCCAGCACATCAAGGCAGGGCGCATCAAGGCTTTGATGGTGTCGGGCAGCAAAAGAAATCCCTCTTTTCCGGACGTGCCCTGCGCGGCCGAACTGGGCTTGCCTGATTACACCGTCACCACTTGGTATGGCATGTGGGCCCCGCGTGGCACGCCCGCCGATGTGGTGGCGCGCATGCTGGACGAAATCAAAAAACTGTCGGCCACCGACGAGATCAAGGCCAGCTGGGCCAGCAATGGTGCAGAGTTTCCCAATGTCACCGGTCCGCAATTTGGCGCCTTTGTCAACAACGAAATCAAGCGCTGGGCCGCGGTGGTCAAAGCGTCCGGTGCCAAGCTTGACTGATTTTCTTTTCTGATTGTTCATGCCTAACCACAACCTCTTTGCCGCCTTGCGCGCGGCCTTCCCGAAAGACCTGGACACCGTTGCGGTGGAAACAGACGATGGCCTGTGCTACAGCTGGCGCGACCTGGACCGTGCCAGCGCGATGGTGGCCAATTTGTTCGCCTCTTTGGCTGTGCCGGCCCACTCGCGCATTGCCGTGCAAGTGGAAAAATCGGTGGAAGCGCTGATCTTGTATTTGGCGACCTTGCGTGCAGGGCATGTGTTTTTGCCGCTGAACACCGCCTACCAAAGCGCAGAAATCGAGTACTTCATTGGCAACGCTGAGCCTGCGGTGGTGGTGTGCTCTGGCAAGAACTTTGGTTGGGTGAGCAAAATTGCTTTCAAGGCTGGGACCCGCCATGTCTTTACCTTGAACGAAGACCGCACCGGCTCCTTGCTCGATCGCGCTTCGCATTGCGACGACCGCCACACGCCGGCAGTGTGCCAAGCCGATGACATGGCTGCCATTCTTTACACCAGTGGCACCACCGGTCGCAGCAAAGGGGCCATGCTGACGCATGACAACTTGCTCAGCAATGCGGTGATGTTGAAAGACTACTGGGGCTGGCAACCGGGCGATGTGCTGATTCATGCCTTGCCCATCTTCCATGTGCATGGCTTGTTCGTGGCGATTCATGGCGCCTTGCTCAATGGCAGCAAGATGCTGTGGCATGCCAAGTTTGACCCGCAACGCGTGATTGCCGATTTGCCCCGCGCCACGGTGTTCATGGGCGTGCCCACCCTGTATGTGCGCATGTTGGCCGAGCCCGCCCTGACAAAGCAAGCCACAGAAAAGATGCGCTTGTTCATTGCCGGGTCGGCGCCTTTGCTGATTGAAACCTTTCAGGCTTGGCAGCAGCGCACGGGCCACACAATCCTGGAGCGCTATGGCATGAGCGAAACCGCCATGCTCACCTCCAACCCTTACCGCGCGGACAAGCGGTACAAAAACCAAAGCGAGCGCCGCGGGGGCACCGTGGGCTTCCCCTTGCCAGGCGTGAGTCTGCGCGTGCGCGACGACGCGGGCCAAGACCTCGGTACGGACGAGATCGGCGGCATCCAGGTTCAAGGCGCCAATGTGTTCAAAGGCTACTGGCGCATGCCAGAAAAAACCGCCGAAGAGTTCACCGCCGATGGCTACTTCAAGACCGGTGATGTCGGCAAGGTCGATGCGCGCGGCTATGTCACGATTGTGGGCCGCAGCAAAGACTTGATCATCAGTGGTGGCTACAACGTGTACCCCGCCGAAATTGAAGGCTTCATCAACGACATGCCCGGCGTGGCCGAGAGCGCGGTGGTGGGCGTGCCGCACCCAGATTTTGGCGAAGTGGGCGTGGCGGTGGTCATTGCCAAGCCAGGCGCCCAACTCAACGCGGACGGCATCATTGCCGACCTCAAGTCGCGTTTGGCCAACTTCAAGATTCCCAAACGCTGCTATGTGGTGCCGGAGTTGCCGCGCAACACCATGGGCAAAGTGCAGAAGAATTTGCTGCGTGAGCAGCACAAAAGCCTGTTTGACTAAGCTTGCCTCAAGGGATTCATGAATCCCAAAATGAACCAGTGCTTGGCAACTTTGCCGCAAAGTGACTATGCGCTGATCTTGCCCCATTTGAGGTTGATGTCGCTTGGGGCCGGCGAAATACTGAATGAAGCCTTATCGCGGCCCGATAAACTTTATTTTCCGGTCAATGCTCTGATCGCCCTGCGCAAAGACACGCCAGACAGTCTGTCCATTGACACCGCAACCATTGGCGCAGAGGGACTGCTTGGCCTGTCAGGGCTGACAGGAAACTCCTATTTCCAAACCATTGTTGCCGAGCCCGGACTGGTCTATCAGCTGGACAGCGTGTACATGCAGAGCCTGATTGACTTGCATCCCATGATCACCAAAATGTGCATGCAGGCCGCCCAGCTGGTGATTCGAAAAGTCTCCATGGAATTGCTTTGCAACCACTACCATCAAATTCCCCAACGCTTGTCCCGATGGATTTTGACGCGCCATGATTACTTGCTCGCAGACAGTTTGTTTGTGACCCATCAGGCCATCTCTGATTCATTGGGCATTCGGCGCGAGGCTGTCAGTCTTGCGCTGATGAATGTCGCGGGTGTCAGTGTTTCACGGGGTCACTTGGAAATCACCGATCGCAAGATGCTGGAGCATCAAAGCTGCGCATGTTATTTTCAACTCAAGCAAGTGCATCCGAACCAAATCTCGTTGGCTTTTTGAGGACGCACGGCTCAGATGGGGTTCAGCGAAGCCACACCACCACCCCGGTGATGACCGCAATGGCCGCCCAAATATGCGGGTTGTGCCCCTCAATGAACTTGAGCAACTTGTCTTCCAGCGTTCGGCGGGGCGCTGCAGTGACAGCGCTTGAGGGCGGTAGGTGTTCGTCACGCATCAAGGTCCCTTCCTGTGCCCGTTTCATGGGCTGATACCCAGAACTATAGTGCGTCAATTGAAAATGTCATACAGCAATGACCATTTTGATTGACATGTTATTGCCAGTCTCTGGCCATCCTGGTTAAAGTTTCTCATTCTGAGGTCGATTTTTTGATCACGTCTTCTTCCACTCAGGAGGGCATCATGAAAATCGGTTTGTCGAATGTGAATGCTGTGACCCAGCTGAACATGAGCGCCAATGCGCGCATGACGCAAGCACTTCGGGTCAACGATATTGGCACCGCGCAACGCATTGCTGCCTCGGCGGCCTTGATGAACGGGCAATTTCGCACGCCCCCCGCTGTGACGGCACAAGCGGCGCAAGCTGCGCCTGCGCACCATGACACGGCTCACCAAGTGGATACCTGGGCTTGAGGCTCGATTCGGCTTAACATCAGGCCTGAGAGTGTCTTGCCAAACGTAACGGCGGATCACCCGATCGGCCACGTATGAAGTGGTTTCAGTTTTCGAGCCACAGGAAGCATCATGTCGTTCGCATTCCATCACCATCACGCGGCCATGCTGCTGAAGTACAGCGGCATCAGCTTTATTTCGGGTGCGGTGAACCACGGCTTTTTCAGCGGTGAACGCTCGCTGTGGACCGCGGCCATTGGCATGGCCTTGTTTGTCG
>CAINMN010000252.1 GCA_903850735.1 uncultured Burkholderiales bacterium
AAGAACACGATGATGTAAGGAACACCCACCTGGCGGGCCAGCAGGATGTGCTCGCGGGTCTGGGGCATCGGGCCGTCAGCGGCCGAGCACACCAAAATGGCGCCGTCCATCTGGGCAGCACCGGTGATCATGTTCTTCACATAGTCGGCGTGGCCAGGGCAGTCCACGTGGGCGTAGTGGCGGTTGGCCGTCTCGTATTCCACGTGTGCGGTGTTGATGGTAATGCCGCGTGCCTTTTCTTCAGGCGCCGCGTCAATCTGGTCGTAGGCCTTGGCTTCGCCGCCAAACTTGGCCGACAAAATCGTCGTGATCGCCGCCGTCAGCGTCGTCTTGCCATGGTCCACGTGGCCAATCGTGCCCACGTTGACGTGCGGCTTGGTCCGTTCAAATTTACCTTTTGCCATTTTCAATTCTCCAAAGAGCAATGCCCGTGATCAGGTTTTAGGTCTGCACGATGCTGCTGAATCGCCCCGCACGGGAGACAGGGCGGCGCACCGTCGCAGACCGGCCCCGAAGGGCCAGGTGAAACTTACTTTGCGCGTGCGGCCACGATGGCTTCAGCCACGTTGCGCGGGGCTTCCGCGTAGTGCTTGAATTCCATGGTGTAGGTGGCACGGCCTTGCGACATCGAGCGCAGGGTGGTGGAGTAGCCGAACATTTCGGACAGGGGCACTTCCGCCTTGATGGCCTTGCCGCCGCCAGGCATGTCGTCCATGCCCTGGACCATGCCACGGCGTGAGGACAAGTCGCCCATCACGTTGCCGGCGTAGTCTTCGGGGGTTTCCACTTCCACGGCCATCATCGGCTCGAGAATGACCGGGCTGGCTTTCTTGGCGGCCTCTTTGAAACCAAAGATGGCGGCCATCTTGAACGCCTGCTCGGACGAGTCCACGTCGTGGTAGGAACCGAAAGTCAGGGTGACCTTGACATCCACCACAGGGTAGCCCGCCAACACGCCAGAGTTCAGTGCCTCGACCACGCCCTTTTCAACGGCGGGGATGTATTCACGGGGAACCACGCCGCCCTTGATGGCGTCGACGAACTCAAAGCCCTTGCCGGCTTCTTGCGGCTCGAGCGTGAACACCACGTGACCGTACTGGCCCTTACCGCCAGACTGGCGCACAAACTTGCCTTCGACATCGGAGACCAGCTTGCGCACGGTCTCGCGGTAGGCCACTTGGGGCTTGCCCACGTTGGCTTCCACGCCGAATTCGCGCTTCATGCGGTCGACAATGATTTCGAGGTGCAGTTCGCCCATACCGCCAATGATGGTCTGGCCGGACTCTTCGTCGGTGTTGACGCGGAAAGAAGGGTCTTCCGCAGCCAGACGCGAGAGGGCAATGCCCATTTTTTCCTGGTCGGCCTTGGTCTTGGGCTCGACAGCCTGGCGAATCACGGGCTCGGGGAACACCATGCGCTCCAGGGTCACCACGGCAGCCGGGTCACACAGGGTTTCACCGGTCGTCACGTCTTTCAGACCCACACAGGCAGCGATGTCGCCAGCGCGGATTTCGTCCACTTCCTGACGGTTGTTGGCGTGCATCTGCACGATACGGCCGATGCGCTCTTTCTTGCCGCGCACCGGGTTGTACACCGTGTCACCTTTGGACAAAACGCCCGAGTAAACGCGCACGAAGGTCAACTGGCCCACGAAGGGGTCGGTCATCAGCTTGAACGCCAAAGCAGAGAACTTCTCGCCGTCGTCCGCCTTGCGGGAGACTTCTTTTTCGTCTTCGTCGGTGCCTGCAACCGGGGGAATGTCCAGCGGTGAGGGCATCAGTTCGATGACGGCGTCGAGCATGCGCTGCACGCCCTTGTTCTTGAAGGCGGTGCCACACAGCATGGGCTGGATTTCGCCAGCGATGGTGCGGGTGCGCAGGCCCAAGGTGATTTCCTCTTCGCTCAAGTCACCTTCTTCCAGGTACTTGTTCATCAGCTCTTCAGAGGCTTCGGCGGCGGCTTCGACCATGCCTTCACGCCACTTTTTGGCCTCTTCCACCAAGTTGGCGGGGATCTCTTCGAAGTTGAACTTCATGCCTTGGGAGGCTTCGTCCCAAATGATGGCCTTCATCTTGCGCAGGTCGACCACGCCGGTGAAGTTTTCTTCGGCACCGATGGGGATCACGATGGGCACAGGGTTGGCCTTGAGGCGAACCTTCATCTGCTCCACCACTTTGAAGAAGTTGGCGCCGGTGCGGTCCATTTTGTTGACAAAGGCCAGGCGCGGCACTTTGTACTTGTTGGCCTGGCGCCAAACGGTTTCGGACTGGGGCTGCACGCCGCCCACAGCACAGTACACCATGCAGGCGCCGTCCAGCACGCGCATGGAGCGCTCCACCTCGATGGTGAAGTCCACGTGGCCGGGGGTGTCAATGATGTTGATGCGGTGCTCGGGGAAGGACATGTCCATGCC
>CAINMN010000253.1 GCA_903850735.1 uncultured Burkholderiales bacterium
TAACTCAGGTGCATGACATTGGGTTAAAGTTATCCACAGAAAAAAGGCAAAACTCAAGACCTGACCCCATTCCAATTACAGGAGACAAATGATGAGCACCCCGAACATGGCCTTGGACCCCGCAGTGGTTGCGACTTTGCAGAAGATCACAACCGCAACGCTCACCACGGTGTTACTGAAGAAGGGGCTGCGCAACGTCTGGATTCGCGGAACGGTTCCGATTCGTCCGGGCCAGCCGCGTCTGGTGGGGCGGGCTTTCACCTTGCGCTTTGTGCCAGCGCGCGAAGACCTGGCCACGCCAGAATCCTGGGCGTCACCGATCTCCACCCGCGCCGCCATTGAGGACATGCCCCCCGGCTGCATTGCCGTTGCCGACGCGATGAATGTCACGGATGCTGGCATCTTTGGCGATATTTTGTGTGCACGCATGGCCAAGCGCGGGATCAGCGCCTTGATCACCGACGGCGTGGTGCGTGACATCGCCGGGGTGTTGGGCACTGGCTTGCCCGTGTGGTGTCGCGGCGCCGCAGCGCCGGCCTCGGTGACGAGCCTGACCTTTGTGGCCTGGCAGCAGCCCATCGCGTGCGGTGGCGTGGCCGTGTTTCCCGGCGATGTGATCGTGGTCGACCAGGATGGCGCCGTACTCATCCCCGCCAACCTGCTGGACGAAGTGATTCCCCTGGCCGTGGAGCAAGAGCGCCTGGAGGCCTGGATCATGAGCGAGGTCGAGCGCGGCGTGCCTTTGCCCGGCCTGTACCCGCCCAACGCCGAAGCGAAAGCCCGCTACGACGCTGACAAGCACAAATTCTGATCAGTTCACCAGAACCAGCTTGCCCATGACGCCGCGCGAGCCCATGTGGGCATAGGCGGCTTTCAAGTCGGCCATGGGCATGGTGCGGTCAATCACAGGCTTGACCTTGCCCTGGGCATACCACTGGGCCAACTCGGCCATCATGGCGGCATTGACCTTGGGCTCGCGGCGCGAGAAGTCGCCCCAGAACACGCCCACAATGGACGCGCCCTTCAACAGCGGCAGATTCAAGGGCAGAGAGGGAATCGGGCCCGCTGCGAATCCCACCACCAAATAGCGGCCGCGCCAGGCAATGGAGCGGAAAGCCGGCTCTGCGAAATCGCCGCCCACCGGGTCGTAAATCACGTCAGGGCCTTTGCCATCGGTCAGGGCTTTGATTTGCTCGCGCAAATTGTCCTTGCTGTAGTTGATGGTGGCGTCTGCGCCAATGCGTTGGCACAGCGCGCATTTTTCATCGGTGGAGGCTGCCGCAATGACGCGCGCACCGGCTGCTTTGGCAATTTGAATGGCGGCAGTACCTACGCCGCCCGCCGCACCCAGCACCAACACGGTTTCGCCCGCCTTGAGTTGCGCGCGGTCGATCAGGGCATGGTGCGAGGTGGCATAGATCATGATGAAGGCCGCCGCATCCACGGCGGGGAAGCCCTCAGGCAGGGGCATGCACAGTTTGGCCGGTGCCAAGGTGTGCGTGCCAAAGCCGCCGGTGCCCGACAAGCAAGCCACGTTCTGGCCCACTTTCAAGTGGCTCACGCCTTCGCCGACGGCGCGAATCACACCCGCATATTCAGAGCCCGGCACGAAGGGCAGGGGCGGCTTGAACTGGTATTTGTTTTGAACAATCAGCAGGTCGGGAAAGTTCAAGCTGGCGGCCTGAATTTCGATCAGCACCTCGCCTTCTTTGGGGCTGGGGGTGGGAAGCTCTTTCCAGGTCAGGGCGTCCACGCCCACAGGGTTTTCACAAAGCCAAGCATGCACGAGCGGTCTCCTCTAAGATGGCCACGATCATACAATCCAACGTACTCTAGGACACCGCATGAATATTTTGATCTCCAACGACGATGGTTACCAAGCGCCCGGCATCGTGGCCTTGTACGAGGCCCTGAAGGACCTCGGTCGCGTGGAGGTGGTGGCCCCGGAGCAAAACAACAGCGCCAAATCGAATGCCCTGACCTTGCATTCCCCGTTGTATGTCCACCATGCGGCCAATGGCTTTCGCTATGTCAATGGCACGCCGGCCGATTGCGTGCACATCGCGTTGACAGGTCTGCTGGACTACCGCCCCGACCTGGTGGTCTCTGGCATCAACAACGGCGCCAACATGGGCGACGACACCATTTACTCTGGCACGGTGGGGGCGGCCATGGAAGGCTATTTGATGGGCATTCCGGCCATCGCGTTTTCTCAGACAGAGCGCGGTTGGAAGCATCTGGACGCTGCAGCCGAGCGTGCTCGCTCGCTGGTGCAATCGCTGATTCAGCAGCAACGCGTGGGCACAGGCTCACCCTGGTTGCTGAATGTGAACATTCCTTGTTTGCCTGCCAACGAGCTCAAGCCGCTGAAGGTGTGCCGCCTGGGCCGGCGCCATTCCGCTGAACGGGTCATCACGCAAACCAGTCCACGCGGTGAAACCATGTACTGGATCGGCAGCGCAGGGGCCGCCAAGGACGATGCTGACGGCACGGACTTTCACGCCACCTTGCAAGGCCATGTGGCCTTGACGCCCTTGCAGGTGGACTTGACCGAGCATGACGGCCTGTCCGCCTGGACGAATTTCAAGTGGGATTCGCCGCTGACATGAAAAAGCGCCCAGGCTTTCCTGCCAACCTGGATTGGGGAAACGAGGTTCCGCCGCCCAAGACCACCATGGCCGTGACCAAATTGCTGGCACCGCAAAAGAAGGCCGCGGCCAAACCTGCGCCCCCTGTGGTCAGCCCGACGGCCATGCCAACGCGCCGCAGCAAGCAGGTGAGCGCGCCCGTACAGCTGGGCATGGATTCGGCCGCTGTGCGCGAGCGCATGGTGCGCAAATTGGCCGAGCAAGGTGTGGAAGACGCGCTCGTGCTGCTGGCCATGGGCACGGTGGAGCGCCACCGCTTTGTCGACTCGGCCCTGGTCAACCAAGCCTACGAAGACACCAGTTTGCCGATCGGCCTGGGCCAAACCATTTCCAAGCCCAATGTGGTGGCCCGCATGCTGGAATTGTTGCGGCAAGGGCGCAACCTCATGATTGACGGCAAGCTGGGCCGTGTGCTGGAAATTGGCACGGGCTGCGGCTACCAGGCCGCTGTCATGGCGCAGGTGGCCAAAGAGGTCTACAGCATCGAGCGCTTGCGTGGCCTGCATGAGCGGGCACGGGAGAACTTGCGGCCGCTGCGCATTGCCAACGTGCACTTGCTGTTTGGCGATGGCATGTTGGGCTATCCCAAGGGGGCGCCCTATGCCGGCATCATTGCGGCAGCGGGCGGAGAGGCCGTGCCGCAAGCTTGGGTGGACCAGTTGGCGGTGGGCGGACGCATCGTTGCCCCCCTGGTGACGCAGCAAGGGCAGCAGGCCTTGGTGGTGATCGACAAGACGCCCCAAGGCATTCAGCAGCAATTGCTCGAAGCCGTGCACTTTGTCCCTCTAAAATCAGGGGTTGCCTGAGAACAAGGATTGGACATGTCGAGAGCTGGGTTGAAGGTCTTCTGCGCACTGGGTTTGATGGCCCTGTTGTCTGCCTGTGCCGGCTCCGGCGGGCGTGTGGCCCCTGCGCCTGTGGAAGACCGTGCTTCGCGCACCCAAGCTGCAGTTGCTGCCACGGCACCGTCGCGGATGGCCACAGACAAGGCCTTGCCCGGTGCAGAGAACGCAGGCAAACCCGGCTTTTACACCGTCAAGCCGGGCGACACCCTGATTCGCGTCGGCCTGGACCACGGCCAAAACTGGCGCGATATCGCGCGCTGGAGCGGCTTGGACAACCCCAATGTGATTGAAGTGGGGCAAGTCTTGCGGGTGACGCCCCCGGGCGCCAACGTGGCCGTCGATGGCGTGGTGGTCCGTCCTGTGACACAAACCCAAATGGGTCAAGCAGCGGCGATGCCGCCCCAGAGTGCGGCAGTCAAGCCTGCCCCGGCGACGCCTGCTGCTGCGGCCCCTGCGGTGCCCCCCGCTGCCAGCGCTTCCAGTACACAACCGCCAAGTGCGCCCGCTGCAGAGGTGTCCGCCGATGAAGCCCTGGCCTTCATTTGGCCTGCCCAAGGCAACTTGCTGGCGACCTTTGATGAAGCCAAAAACAAAGGCTTTGACATTGCCGGCAAAGCGGGCGACCCGATTCTGGCCGCGGCGGATGGTCGCGTGGTCTATGCCGGCTCAGGCCTCAGAGGCTACGGCAACCTGATCATCCTCAAGCACAACAATATTTTCCTGACCGCCTACGCCCACAACCAGAGTCTGCTGGTGAAGGAAGACCAAAACGTCAAGCGTGGCCAAAAAATCGCCGAAATGGGCAGCACCGACACGGACCAGGTCAAATTGCATTTCGAGATCCGTCGCCAAGGCAAGCCTGTCGACCCTGCCAAATTCCTGCCCGCCCGCTGAGCTGGGCGCCAACGCCTGCGGGCTTTTCCCATGACCGATTCAAAAACTGTCTACCCAGACGATGCCGTGACGGTGGAGTCACTCGACCTGGACGCCCAAGGCGTGGCGCACCGTGCCGACGGCAAAGTGGTGTTCATCGAAGGCGCTTTGCCCTTTGAAGTGGTCACCGTCAATGTGCACCGCAAAAAGAACCAATGGGAGCAGGGCAGTCTGAAGGCCTTGTTGAAAGAGTCTTCCCAGCGTGTGCGACCTGGTTGCCCGAATTTTGGCTTGCACGCAGGCGCCTGCGGCGGCTGCAAGATGCAGCATCTGGATGGCGTGTCGCAAGTCGCGGTCAAACAACGTGTGCTGGAAGACAACCTGTGGCACTTGGGCAAGGTCAAGCCCGAAACCGTGCTGCGCCCCATTCAAGGCCCGGACTGGGGCTACCGCTTCCGCGCCAGATTGTCCGTGCGCTATGTGGCCAAGAAAGGCACGGTGCTGGTGGGCTTTCATGAGCGCAAAAGCCGCTATGTGGCCGACATGCAGGTGTGCCCCATCTTGCCCCCGCACGTCAGTGCCTTGTTGATGCCCTTGCGCGAGCTCATCGGTGCCCTGCAGGCCCGTGAGACTTGCCCGCAAATTGAATTGGCCTGCGGCGACAGCGTGACCGCCCTGGTGCTGCGCCATTTAGAGCCGCTGAGCTCCGGTGACCTGGCGCATTTGCGCACTTTTGCCCAGGCGCATGGCGTTCAATGGTGGCTTCAGCCCAAGGGCCCGGACACGGTGCACCTCATGGATCCCAGCGACGATCCTGCGCAGCAGCTGTCCTACGCCTTGCCCGAATTTGGCATCATCATGCCGTACAAGCCCACCGACTTCACGCAGGTCAATCCCCACATCAACCGGGTGCTGGTCACGCGCGCACTGCGTCTGCTCGACCCACAGCGCAGCGAGCGCGTCATTGACTGGTTCTGTGGCTTGGGCAATTTCACCTTGCCCTTGGCGACCCGTGCGCGCGAGGTCTTGGGCATCGAAGGCAGCGAGGCCTTGGTGGCGCGCTCACACCAAAATTTGAGTTTCAATCAAGGCCGGCAAACTTTGGCGCCCACCCGGTTTGTCGCGCGCAATTTGTTCGAGATGACGCCCGAAGTCCTGGTGCAAGACGGGGTGGCGGACAAGTGGCTGATCGATCCGCCCAGAGAAGGGGCTTTTGCCTTGGTCAAAACCTTGGCCGATTTGCACCAGCAACCCGAGTTGCGCCAGGGCTGGGTGCCGCCGCGGCGTATTGTGTACGTCAGTTGCAATCCGGCCACCTTGGCGCGTGATGCTGGCTTGCTGGTGCACCAAGCGGGTTACCGCTGCGTCGCTGCCGGCGCCGTCAACATGTTTCCGCACACGGCCCACGTGGAGAGCATGGCGGTTTTCGAATTGGCATGACGTCAATGACAAAGGGCCCGTGAGGGCCCTTTGCGCTGGAGGTGCGAACCGCTTAATCGCGCTCGCCACCCATGATGCACAACAGGGCCAGCAGGCTCTGGAACACGTTCACGATGTCCAGGTACAGGGCCAGGGTGGCGCTGATGTAGTTGTCTTCGCCGCCATCAATGATTTGCTTGATGTCATAGAGCATGTAGGCACTGAAGATGCCAATGCCCATCATGGACAACACCATCATGCCCACGGACGAGCCGACAAACACGTTGATGATGCCACCCACCATCATGACGATGGCGCCGACAAACAGCCACTTGCCCATGCCGGAGAGGTCGCGCTTGATCACCGTGGCCAAGCTGGCCATCAGGAAGAAAACGCCAGCCGTGCCACCAAAGGCGGTGATCACCAGCTCCGAGCCGTTTTTAAAGCCCAACACCATGGCAATCATGCGCGACAGCATCAAGCCCATGAAGAAGGTGAAGCCCAGCAGCACGGGCACGCCAGCAGCCGAGTTTTTGGTTTTCTCAATGGCGTAGATGAAGCCAAAGGCGCCCACCAAGAACACCACCAAGCCCATGCCGCCCGACAGCGCGCGCGTGATACCGGTGGCCACGCCCAGCCAAGCCCCCAAAACAGTTGGAATCAGGCTGAGCGCAAGCAGCCAATAGGTGTTGCGCAGGACACGGTTGCGGTCAACCGCGCCAGTTTCTGAATAGCGGTAGTCAATGGTTTGAATCTGATCGCTCATGCGTGTAACTCCTTGGTTGATCTGCACAGGCAGATGGCGGCATTTTAGGAGGAATCAAGGGCTGTACAAGCTTTTGCATCACTTCCTACTTTTTGTGGGGGAACTTTTTACAACACTGGGGGCAATGGCCGTGCGCTCGAGCGCTATGCTCGGGTTTTCCCAGACTGTTTCAAAAAAAATCCCATGAAAACCAAACACACGCTCGAATTGGCCGACCTGAAAACCATTGCCGCGGCCGCCGAAGCCGAGGCGCTGCGCAACCAATGGGCGGTGACGATCGCCATTGTGGACGATGGCGGCCATTTGCTGTGGCTGCAGCGCCTGGATGGCGCGCCCCCGATTTCCGCGCACATCGCGCCGGCCAAAGCCCATACCGCCGCCCTGGGGCGCCGCGAAAGCAAGGTCTATGAAGACGTCATCAACGGCGGTCGTTACTCTTTCTTGAGCGCACCCGACATCCGAGGCATGCTCGAAGGCGGCGTGCCCATCCTCAAGGACGGCCAGGTGATTGGCGCCGTTGGCGTCAGCGGCGTCAAGTCCAGCGAAGACGTGCAAATTGCACGCGCCGGCATTGCCGCCTTGGGCTGAGCCACAGGCTCAGTAGGTCAGCCGCTCCGGGCGGATCTCCTGCAAGATGGTGGTGGCAATCTCTTCAATGCTCTTGTGGGTGGTGGAGAGCCACCGAATACCCGCCCGCCGCATCATGGCCTCGGCCTCACTCACTTCAGCCCGGCAGTTTTCCAGGCTGGCGTAACGTGAATTGGGCCGGCGTTCGTTGCGAATTTCACTGAGCCGGTCCGGGTTGATCGTCAGGCCAAAAATTTTCTTTTTGTGTGGCACCAGGGCCGGGGGCAACTGGCGGCGTTCAAAATCTTCGGGAATCAAGGGATAGTTCGCTGCCTTGAGGCCGTGCTGCATGGCCAGGTAAAGGCTGGTGGGGGTTTTTCCGCTGCGACTGACCCCCACCAGAATCACATCGGACAACTCCAGGTCGCGGTTCAGCTGGCCGTCGTCGTGCGCCAGACTGAAATTGATGGCTTCAATCCGGTCGTGGTATTCCTTGCTTTTGCTGGCATCGGAAAACCGACCAATGCGGTGGTTGGACTTGATGCCCAATTCCGCTTCGAGCGGGTTCACAAAGGTGCCGAACATGTCCAGCAGCATGCCTTTGCAGCCATCCTGAATGACTTTCAAGACCTCCATGTTCACCAAAGTGGTGAACACAATGGGGCGCTTGCCCTCGATCTCTGCCGTGTGATTGACCTGACGCACGGCCTGGTGGGCTTTGTCCACCGTGTCGATGAAGGGCAAGCGCACATGCCGGGGCTTCATTTCGAATTGGGCCAAGATGGCATTGCCAAAGGTTTCGGCGGTGATGCCGGTGCCATCGGAGATGAAGAAAACAGTGCGGTGGGGCATGAAATATCGTCCAGCAAGGCAGTGGCAACCCCTTGGCTGCCACCTACAATAGCCCCCATTATCCAAATTTCACCATGTCGTTCCCCAACTTGATCCTCAAGCAACAACAACTCGCGATGGGTTGGGGCATGTGCATGCGCGAGGGGCGCCCTGAGGGGGCCAGCGTCGCTGAACCGGTTTTAACTTTTGGAGCTTCCCCATGTCAGCCTTGTTCAGCCCGACCGCCCTGGTCGTACCGTTTGAGAACCTGAGAATGAGCGACGTCGAGGCGGTCGGCGGTAAAAACGCCAGCCTCGGCGAAATGATCTCGCAGTTGCCGCAAGGCGTGCGCGTGCCCACCGGCTTTGCCACCACGGCCCATGCCTTCCGTCAATTTTTAAGCCATGAAAACCTGGCCCAGCGTATCCAAGACCGCTTGGCCACGCTGGACACGGATGACGTGCGGGCCTTGGCCGAGGCGGGGGCCCAAATCCGTGGCTGGCTGGAAGCCCAGCCCTTTCCCCAAGACCTGGAGCAAGAGATTCGCAAGGCTTTTGCCACGCTGAGCGCGGGCAACGAGGCAGCATCCTTTGCGGTGCGCTCTTCCGCCACCGCCGAAGACTTGCCCGATGCCTCTTTTGCCGGGCAGCAGGAAACCTTTTTGAACGTGGTCGGCATCGAGGACGTCTTGCACAAGATGCGCGAGGTGTTCGCTTCGCTCTACAACGACCGTGCCATCAGCTACCGCGTGCACAAGGGCTTTGCCCATGCCGACGTCGCGCTTTCCGCGGGCGTGCAACGCATGGTGCGCTCCGATCTGGGCGCTGCCGGCGTGATGTTCACCATCGATACCGAGTCTGGCTTTGAGGACGTGGTGTTCATCACCTCCAGCTATGGCTTGGGCGAGACCGTGGTGCAGGGGGCGGTGAACCCCGATGAGTTCTATGTGCACAAGCCCATGCTCAGCGCCGGCAAGCGCGCAGTGATCCGCCGCAATTTGGGCTCCAAGTTGATCCAAATGGTGTTTGCCACGCCCGAAGAAAAGAAAGCCAGCGGTCGCTTGGTCAAAACCATGGATGTGCCCACCGAGTTGCGCAACCGCTATTCGCTGACCGATGCCGATGTCGAGCAATTGGCCCACTACGCTCTGGTGATTGAAAAGCACTACGGCCGCCCCATGGACATCGAGTGGGGCAAAGACGGCA
>CAINMN010000254.1 GCA_903850735.1 uncultured Burkholderiales bacterium
CCTTGAACTGGCGGCGCACTTCCACCACGACCGCACCGGCGGCGCGGCCCACGGCCTCCATCGCCATCGCGCCAAAGAGATAAGGAATCAGGCCACCGATGAACAAGCCAATGATGACGTTGGGGTCGCTCAAGTCAAACTTGATTTGTGCGCCAAAGGCTTCGAGCTTGTGGGTGTAGTCGGCAAACAGCACCAGTGCGGCCAGACCGGCGGAGCCAATGGCATAGCCTTTGGTCACGGCCTTGGTGGTGTTGCCCACCGCGTCCAGCGGGTCGGTGATGTCGCGCACGCTGGCAGGCAGCTCGGCCATTTCGGCAATGCCACCGGCGTTGTCGGTGATCGGGCCGTAGGCGTCCAAGGCGACCACGATACCGGCCATGCTCAGCATGGAGGTGGCAGCGATGGCGATGCCGTACAAGCCGCCCAGGTCGTAGGCGCTGTAGATGGCGGCGCAGACGAACAGCACAGGCCAAGCGGTGGAACGCATGGATACGCCCAGACCCGCAATGATGTTGGTGCCATGACCGGTGGTGGATGCTTGCGCGATGTGCTGCACAGGCGCGTACTGGGTACCGGTGTAGTACTCGGTGATCCAGACCAGCGCACCGGTCAAGATCAAACCCACCGCACAGGTGCCGAACAATTTGCCAGCGCTCAAGGCCGTGCCATCAGGCAAGGTCATGGCGGTGGGGAACATGGACTGGGTGACAAAGTAAAAAGCAATCAGGGACAAGATGCCCGAGACCGCCAAGCCTTTGTAAAGCGCAGGCATCACGTTGGTCATGCCGGGGCTGGCCTTCACAAAGAAGCAGCCAATGATGGAGGCAATGATGGACACGCCGCCCAGCACCAGCGGGTACAACACCGCTTGCACGGGCGCCGCAGCCACCATCAGGGCGCCCAGCACCATGGTGGCAATCAAGGTCACCGCATAGGTTTCGAACAGGTCGGCGGCCATGCCGGCGCAGTCACCCACGTTGTCGCCCACGTTGTCGGCAATCACGGCCGGGTTGCGCGGATCGTCTTCCGGGATGCCGGCTTCAACCTTGCCCACCAGGTCGGCGCCTACGTCAGCGCCCTTGGTGAAGATGCCGCCGCCCAGACGCGCGAAGATGGAGATCAGCGAAGAGCCAAAGGCCAGGCCGATCAGCGGGTTGAGCAGGGTGGCCAGGTTTTTGTCCGGCGTCAGGTTGCCGTTGCCGACCAGGAACCAGTAGAAGGCCCCCACGCCAAGCAGGCCCAGGCCGACGACCAGCATGCCTGTGATGGCGCCGCCCTTGAAGGCCACGTCCAGCGCCGGGCCAATGCCGTGCGTCGCGGCTTGCGCGGTGCGCACGTTGGCACGCACCGAGACGTTCATGCCGATGAAGCCGCAAGCGCCCGAGAGGACCGCCCCTACGACAAAGCCAATGGCTGTTTGCGAGCCCAGGAAGACGCCAATGAGGATCGCCAGGATGACGCCTACGATGGCGATGGTGCGGTATTGACGCGCCAGATAAGCCGCCGCACCTTGCTGGATGGCCGCCGCAATTTCTTGCATGCGGGCATTGCCAGCGTCCATGGAAAGAATGGAAGATCGAGCCCAGAAGCCGTAAAGCACGGCCACCACCCCACAAGCGAGCGCGAAAAGTAGCGCTGTGTTGCCAGACATAGAGTCTCCTTCGGTTGTTTCGCGAGAAAGTGGTGCCACGCACACGGGTTGCTTGACACCACCGCTGCGTTGCTTCCTCATTCCCGGCAAACCGGATACATGATTGGCCAACGGGCGGAATGTACGACATTTCTTCTTCATTGCCAGTCACCCGCAAGCCCGGTGAAAGTAAAATCAGGGTTAATCCTCACCTGTTATCAACCTAGCTCAAGAAAAAACATGTCTTTAGACAACGTCACACCTGGTAAAAATGTCCCCGATGCCTTCAACGTGATCATCGAAATCCCGATGAACGCCGATCCGGTGAAATACGAGGTGGACAAAGCCACCGGCGCCATTTTTGTGGACCGCTTCATGAGCACGTCCATGCATTACCCGACCAATTACGGCTATGTGCCCAAGACCATCAGTGGCGACGGCGACCCCGTCGACGTGCTGGTCATCACCCCCGTGCCCCTGATTCCGGGCGTGGTCGTGCCTTGCCGCCCCATCGGCATCCTGAAAATGGAAGATGAAGCGGGCCAGGACGGCAAAGTGCTGGCCGTGCCCATCGACAAGATTTTGTCGATCTACACCCAATGGCAAAAGCCGGAAGACCTCAACCCCTTGCGCCTGAAGACCATTGCCCACTTCTTTGAGCACTACAAAGACCTGGAGCCGGGCAAGTGGGTGAAGATCCTGGGCTGGGAAGGCCCGGACGCCGCCCGCAAAGAAGTGATGGACGGCATCGCCAACTACAACAAGGCACACGCCTAAATTCCCGTCATCGCGAGCGCAGCGCGGCGATCTTTCTCCTGTAAGTGATTGGCGCGGCCCCAGCGGGGCCTCGCAATGACCTCAGGGGCGGCGCAACGGGCTTCTGCTTTCGAGGTGGGCCAGGTAGTTCGAGACGCCTTGGCCCTCTCGCTCTAAAAAGTTGGCCACCGCCTCTGCAAAACCCGGGTGTGCGAGCCAGTGCGCGCTGGCCGTCTCCACCGGCAACAAGGCGCGGGCCATTTTGTGCTCGCCTTGGGCGCCGCCCTCGAAGCGCTGCACGCCATGCACCAGGCACCATTCGATCGGTTGGTAATAGCAAGCCTCGAAGTGCAGGCAATCCACACGCTCCAAAGCCCCCCAATAGCGGCCATAAGCCACGGCATGGTGGGTGCCCAGGCCCTGCAGGCCAATCAGGCTGCAGGCCATGGGCTGGCCCGCGCGCTCTGCGATGAACAGCAGCCAATGCTCGGGCATGTGCTCGGCCATGCGAGTGAAAAAGTCGCGACTCAGGTAAGGCGCGTTGCCATGCTCAAGGTAGGTGCGCTCATAGCAACGGTAGAAAAAATCCCAGTCCTCAGGGGGGATGGCCTGGCCGTGGGCATGGCGAAATTGCACGCCCGCATCACTGACGCGACGACGCTCCTGGCGAATTTTTTTGCGCTTTTCCTGGTTCAGGGTTTGCAAAAAAGACGCGAAATCCGACACACCGGGGTGTTGCCAATGAAATTGCACGGTTTGTCGCTGTAACAACCCCAACGCTTGGGAGGCCAGCAGGTCTTCAGGCGCGCCAAACAGCAGGTGCAAAGAAGACAGCCCTTGCGCTTGGCAGAAATCCACCGCGGCGCTCAACAAGGCTTCGCGCGCTGCTTGCGTCTTGGCCAGCAACCGCGTGCCAGGCACGGGGGTGAAAGGCACGGCGATCACCGCTTTGGGGTAATAGGCCAGGCCGTGGCGCTGGTAGGCATCGGCCCAGGCCCAGTCAAACACATACTCGCCGTAAGAGTGGTTTTTCAAATACAGGGGGCAGGCCGCCAGTAACTGACCTTGGTGGCGCAAGCACAGCACGCGCAGGTCCCAGCCGCTCTCGGCCGTGGCACTGCCGCTGGCTTGCAATGAGGCCAGATAGGCATGGCGCATGAAGGGCGTTGGCAGGGCTTGCTGTGCCCACAAGGCGTCCCACTCGGGTTCTGGCACGCCTTCCCAGGTGGAATGCACCTCAATGACATAATCTGTGGGCTCTTGTTGCATGCCTGTATATGACTCTCAAACTCTGTATCGCTCAGCTGAACTATGTCGTTGGTGACATGGCGGGGAATGCGCAAAAAATCATTCAAGCCGCCCGCGCTGCCTACCAGCGCGGCGCACGCTTGGTCCTGACGCCGGAATTGTCGCTCTGCGGCTACGCCGCGGAAGACCTGTTTTTGAGGCCTGCCTTCATCGCGGCTTGCGATGATGCCCTGAATTCCATCGCGCTGGCGCTCGCCGACCTGAAAGACCTGCATGTGGTGGTGGGTCATCCGTCAGGTGGCGATCGCCGCACCCGCTCGGTTTCGGTGCCTGAGCGCTTCAACATGGCCAGCGTGGTCAGCGGGGGGCAGGTGGTGGCAGCGTATGCCAAGCGCGAATTGCCCAATTACCAGGTGTTTGACGAACGCCGTTATTTTGTGCCCGGCCACACGCCCTGTGTGTTCGACGTGGCGGGCGTGCGCGTGGGCTTGCTGATTTGTGAAGATGCCTGGTTTGAACAACCCGCGCAAGAGGCCAAGGCGGCCGGTGCCCAGTTGCTGGCCGTCATCAATGCCTCGCCCTTCCATGTGGGCAAGGGCAATGAGCGGGAGCGCACCATGGCGCAGCGGGTGCAGGCCACCGGCTTGCCCCTGGTGTATGCCCATTTGGTGGGCGGGCAGGATGAGGTGGTCTTCGAAGGACGCTCCTTTGCTTTGCAGGCCGATGCCACGCTGGCAGCGCGTGCTCCCAGTTTCAAGATTGCCGAATTCGATGTCGAGGTGACTGCTACCGGTTCTGGCTTGAAATTGGACGCACCCATTGCGCCCGAGGGCTCATTGGAAGCCGACCTTTGGCATGCCCTGGTGCTGGGCGTGCAGGATTACATCGGCAAAAACGGTTTTCCTGGGGCTTTGCTGGGCTTGTCCGGCGGCATCGACTCGGCCCTGGTGCTGGCCATTGCCGTGGACGCCCTCGGTGCAGACCGAGTGCGCGCCGTCATGATGCCCTCGCCCTACACCGCAGACATCAGCTGGATCGATGCGCGGGACATGGCCGAGCGGCTCAAGGTGCGCTATGACGAAATTTCCATCGTGCCCGAATTCGAGGCGTTTCAGGCTTCGTTGGCCAAAGAGTTTGCAGGCCTTGCGCTGGACGCCACCGAAGAGAACATCCAGGCCCGCATTCGCGGTACCTTGCTGATGGCCTTGTCCAACAAGTTCGGCGCCATTGTGCTGACTACTGGCAACAAGAGTGAAATGTCCACTGGTTACTGCACTTTGTATGGCGACATGGCGGGCGGTTTCGCCGTCATCAAGGACGTGGCCAAGACCCTGGTGTACCGCCTGGCCGAATGGCGCAACCACCACGACCCCTTTGGCACCGGCTTGCAGCCCATTCCAGAGCGCATCATCACGCGTCCTCCCAGCGCAGAGCTGCGGCCAGACCAGAAAGACCAGGACAGCTTGCCGCCCTACGAGGTGCTCGACGAGATCGTCTCGCGCTACATGGAGAACGACCAGAGCAGCGAAGAGATCATTGCCGCCGGTTTTGAGCGGGCCGACGTGGAGAAAGTGACCCGCCTGATTCGCATCAACGAGTACAAGCGTCGCCAGGCCCCGGTGGGAATTCGCGTGACCCACCGCAGTTTTGGCAAAGATTGGCGTTATCCTATTACCAACCGTTTTCGGGCCTGAACCCGGCGCGCTTCATCAAGGAACACACATGAAACAAATCACAGCTGTCATCAAACCTTTCAAGCTCGAAGAGGTTCGTGAAGCGCTGGCCGAGTGCGGCGTGACCGGCTTGACCGTCACCGAGGTCAAAGGCTTTGGCCGTCAAAAAGGCCATACCGAGTTGTACCGCGGTGCCGAGTATGTGGTCGACTTCCTGCCCAAAGTGAAGGTGGAAGTGGTGGTGAAATCGGCCGACGTGGAGCGTTGCGTGGACGCGATTGTGCGCGCAGCGCGCACCGGCAAGATCGGTGACGGCAAGATTTTCATCACGGCCGTGGAGCGTGTGGTGCGCATTCGCACCGGCGAAGAAGACGAAACCGCGATTTAAAGCGCGTCCAGGCGAGGCGCCGCCGACAGGCCGGCCGCCTCGACAAGGTGCTGAAGCAATTTCGGCACCTGGGTGTCTGTTTGGATCAGGTCCATTTGCCAGTCGCCCAAGAAATTTTCTGTGACCGAGGTTTCCAGGAAAGCCAGCAAGCGGTCGTAATAGCCTTCAATGTTGAGCAAGCCCACGGGCTTGTCGTGGTAACCGAGCTGTCGCCATGTCCAGGCTTCAAAAAATTCCTCAAACGTGCCAATGCCACCGGGCAGGGCGAGAAAAGCATCGGCGCGCTCCATCATCATGCGCTTGCGCTCGTGCATGGTGTCCACCACATGCAGTTCGTCGCAACTGTGGCGCGCCCATTCCCGCTCCACCATGCTGCCCGGAATGATGCCCACCACGCGGCCACCGGCCGCTTGCGTGGCATCGGCCAGGATGCCCATCAGGCCGTTGTGACCCCCCCCATAGACCAGTTGCCCTTGGTGGGTGCCAATCCAGGCGCCGACGGCTTTGGCGGCAGCTTCATAAGCGGGGTGCTTGCCGGGTTTGGAGCCGCAATAAACGCACAAAGAGAAGGCGGGGCTCACAGCGTGCTCCAGCGGTAGAGGGCAGTGCCCCAGACGCCTGCACAGAAGACCAGGCTGATCATCACAGCCGCGCTGCCCATGTCTTTGGCGCGTTTGGTGAAGGCATTCCACTCGGGGCCAAAGCGGTCCATGGCGGTTTCGATGCCGGTGTTCAAGAGTTCCACCACCATCACCATCAAGACTGTGCCAATCAGCAAGGCGACCTCGACCCAGGTTTGGCCGACCCAAAACGCTGCAGGCAGCATCACGACCGACAGTAAGGCCTCTTGCCGAAAGGCCGGTTCATGCCAGCCTTGGCGCAGCCCCTCCAAAGAATAGAAAAAGGCATTCCAGACACGCTTGAGGCCGTGCTGGCTTTTTTGAGGGGGCAAGGGCAGGGGCATGGCTCAGGCTTTCTGTCGGACCGGCTTGGGGGTTTCATAATGAACCAAGCGCGTGCCAGCCCACACATCGTGCCAGAACTGTTTGTCAGTTTGAAAACGGCTGAGCAAGGCCCACACCAGGACCCAGCCGGTCAAGAGTACAAATGACTCGCCAGCACTCAACTGGAACGGCGCCATGACCGTCAGCGGGGGCAAAAACCAGACCCAACTCAGCACATAGCGCAGCAGCGCGCGCATTTGGGTCAAGGCCTGGCCATGGGCGTCTATCACCCGGATATTCCAGGTTTTCATGGCCAAGGTCTGGCCCTTGTGCCAGAACCAGGTGAAATAAATGCCAAACACCAGAAACACAAAAGCCTGCAAGCCATGCCGGTTGTCCAGGGCATGGCGGGTTTGACTCAGGGTGCTGAAGAGGTAGCCCGTGATGAAAACCACCCCAAACAACAGCATGCCTTCATAAAGCCAACACGCCATGCGCCGGCGCAGGCCTGGTGTGACAAATGCAGAAGAGGGCTCGGTGTCCGCCGGGTTCATGGGCTCGCATGGCCACGCGCATTCAAAGGCAGCAGCGTGACAGGGTGAACCAGGTCCATGTCGATGCGCAGCTGGGTGGGCTGCGAAGACTTGGGTGGCGGCGAGACGGCCAGTTTTTGGGGAGGCACAGGTCGGGTCGCAATGGCGGCACTGTTGGGCACCAGCGGGCGATTTTTGGAAAGCTCTTGGCGTTCATCGCTGCTCAGGGACTGGTAGGCTTCCCATTTGGTTTTTCGCTCGTCTACCGTGACCTGTTGCACCTCGGCGAAATTCAAGCGGGCTTGCGCGCGTTGTTGCGGGGTGAGCTTGGCCCAGTCTTTCATGCGGGCTTGCATTTTTTCCTGCTCATCGGCGCTGCGATCACTGAAGTTGACCGACAAGGCCAGCCATTTGCGCTTTTGGGCCTCATTGATTTCTGGCCACAGTTTTTGCAGGGGCGCAAGCGCGGTTTTCTGGCCGGCACTGAGAGATTGCCAGGTAGGGGAAGATTCGGGCTTTTTGCCAGGAGCCGAGGCTTTGGGGGCCGACATGGCCTGGGTGATCGGCTCGGGCGCAGGGGGGGGCGGTGTGTCTTGCGCCCAAGCGGCAACCTGCACGCCATAAAGGAGTGCAAAGAGGCTGGAGCGGAGGCGGGACAACATGTCAGAGCAGGTCAAAAAACCGGTCATTCCGGAGTGGCGGTGCGTGGCGTGTCCAGCGGGGTTTTGAGGAATTTGAGGAACCCGGGATCGGTGTAGGCCGCGGGCGGCAAGTCGTCGGTGAGCAGGGCGCTGTCGATTTCAGCCAGTTCGCTGGCGCGCAGGTCGTTTTGCAGGACATGGATGGTGATGAGCCCCGCCAGCAAGGCGATCAGGGGCAGCAGCGCTGCAAACCAGCCCGTGAAGCGGAGCTTTTCGGTTTCGAAATTCAGCGTGGCGGCGCCATTTTGAACTTGCAGGCCGGGAGCTGTTTTGGCGACAGGTTGGCGGCGCATGGCCACCGCACGCACGCGGGCCGCGCGCAGGCGCTCTGAAACATCGTGTGACAGCTGGCTGTCCAGTCGTGCGGCGACCCGGAGCGCAAAGCGCTCCTGAGAGGCGTGAGGATGGAGGTTCGGCATGTTCATGGTTTGATTCCCTTGGCTTTCAGTGCCTTGTCCAGCGCTTGAACTGCGCGAGAGCAGTGCGTTTTAACGCTTCCCTCGGAGCAACCCATGGCGGCAGCTGTCTCGGCGACATCCAGCTCCTCCCAATAACGCAGCAGGAAGGCTTCCCGTTGACGTGCTGGCAGTTTCTGGATTTCGATTTCAATTTCAGCCACGATTTGCTGGCTGTTGACGGTGTCTTCGGCGCTTTCAGAGCGCTCATGGCCTTCCAAAGGGGCCAAAATTTCCAAAACATCAAAATCGTCTTGATTCTGTTTTGACTCAAATTCGTTGAAATTTGAGAATAAAGCATTCTTTGTCTTTTGGCGCCGAAACCAGTCCAGCGTGGTATTGGACAAAATGCGCTGAAACAGCATGGGCAGCTCATCCACCGGCTTGTCGCCGTAATGCTCGGCCAGCTTCATCATGCTGTCTTGCACGATGTCCAGGGCGGCATCTTCATCGCGCACATGGTAGTAAGAGCGCTTGAAGGCGCGCTTTTCCACACTGGCGAGAAATTGGTTGAGTTCTTGTTCGGAAGCCAAAGCAGAGGGGCTGTTTCGAGAAGTTGACGGGGCCGGCGAATTGTGGCGGCCACAAAGCCGAGCGGATTATGTCATTGTCAAATTTTCCGTCAACCAATGGCTGGAATGCTTTCAAAAGGTGCCATAATCACGGGCTGCACTCAAAAAAAGCAAACGGGTCTGGGTCGGGCGGATATCGTCCATGGCCTCAGGTCCAAAGTTCCGACGCGCCCCCACAAGGGTTCGCGAAGGAGCACCCAAGGTTTTTCGTTGTCGAAATTCACAAAGGTTCATCATGGAAATCACCAAAGCGGAACTTCAATCCGCTGCCGCCGCGCAAAACAACTCCCCCGCATCTGAAGAGCTGATGGGCTCCGAGATCCTCGTCAAGGCCTTGCAGGCCGAGAACGTCAAATACCTCTGGGGTTACCCTGGCGGCGCCGTTCTGTACATCTACGATGCGCTCTACAAGCAAGACACCATCCAGCACGTGCTGGTGCGTCACGAGCAAGCCGCTGTTCACGCAGCCGATGGCTATGCCCGTGCCACGGGCGATGTGGGCGTGGCCCTGGTCACCTCCGGTCCTGGCGTGACCAATGCCGTCACCGGCATTGCCACCGCCTACATGGACAGCGTGCCCATGGTGATCATCACCGGTCAGGTGCCCACCCCAGCCATTGGCCTGGACGCGTTCCAAGAATGTGACACTGTGGGCATCACGCGGCCCATCGTCAAGCACAACTTCCTGGTGAAGGATGTGCGCGAATTGGCCGAAACGCTGAAGAAAGCGTTTCACATCGCCCGCAGCGGCCGCCCGGGCCCGGTGGTGGTGGACATTCCGAAAGACGTCTCTTTCAAGAAAACCCCTTACACCGGCTACCCCGAGTCGGTCACCATGCGCTCCTACAACCCGGTGCGCAAAGGCCACGGCGGTCAAATTCGCAAGGCCTTGCAGTTGCTGATGGCGGCCAAGCGTCCCTACATTTACACCGGTGGCGGCGTGCTCATGAGCGAGGCTTCGCAAGAACTGCGCACCCTCGCGGACATGCTGGGCTACCCGGTGACCAACACCCTGATGGGCCTGGGCGCTTACCCGGCCTCCGACCGCAAGTTCCTGGGCATGCTGGGCATGCACGGCACCCTGGAAGCCAACAATGCCATGCAAAACTGCGATGTGCTGTTGGCCGTCGGCGCGCGTTTCGATGACCGCGTGATTGGCAACCCCAAGCACTTTGCGCAGAACGAGCGCAAGATCATCCACATCGATATCGACCCCTCCAGCATTTCCAAGCGCGTGAAAGTCGACATTCCCATCGTTGGTGATGTGAAAGACGTGCTGACCGAAATGATCGCCATGATTCGCGAGTCCGGCGCCAAGCCCGACAGCAGCGCACTGGCCGGTTGGTGGGAGACCATCGAGGGCTGGCGTGGCCGTGACTGCCTGAGCTACGACCGTGGCAACAAGAGCGTCATCAAGCCGCAATACGTCATTGAAACCCTGTGGAACATGACCCGCGACAGCGACACCTACGTCACCTCCGATGTGGGACAGCACCAGATGTGGGCCGCGCAGTACTACCGCTTTGACGAGCCGCGCCGCTGGATCAACTCGGGCGGGCTGGGCACCATGGGCGTGGGCATTCCCTACGCCATGGGCATCAAGCTGGCCAAGCCGGACAGCGAAGTGTTCTGCGTCACAGGCGAAGGCTCGGTGCAGATGTGCATTCAGGAACTCTCCACCTGCCTGCAGTACAACACCCCCATCAAGGTCTTGGCCCTGAACAACCGCTACCTCGGCATGGTGCGCCAGTGGCAAGAGATTGAATACTCAGGCCGTTACAGCCACAGCTACATGGATGCCTTGCCCGACTTCGTGAAGCTGGCCGAGGCCTATGGCCATGTGGGCATGCTGATCGAGCGACCCGAAGACGTGGAGCCCGCCTTGCGCGAGGCCCGTCGCTTGAAGGACCGCACCGTGTTTCTGGACATCCGCACCGATCCCACCGAGAACGTGTTCCCGATGGTCCAGGCCGGCAAGGGCATCACCGAGATGCTGCTGGGAAGCGAGGATCTCTGATCTTTATTCACCGCGGCTCGCTTGCGCGCCGCTTTCTTTGACGAATCTATTGCCAGCCAAGCCTGCCGGTTACCGCCGACAGGGGAGGGCTGCGAAAAGAGGAATCTTCTGACATGAAACACATCATTGCACTTTTGCTCGAAAACGAACCTGGCGCGCTCTCGCGCGTGGTGGGGCTGTTTTCCGCGCGCGGCTACAACATCGAATCCTTGACGGTGGCCCCCACCGAAGACTCCAGCCTGTCGCGCATGACCATTCAGACCACCGGCTCTGACGACGTCATCGAGCAGATCACCAAGCACCTGAACCGACGGATCGAAGTCGTCAAGGTGGTTGACTTGACCGACGGCGCCTACCCCGAGCGCGAGCTCATGCTGGTGAAGGTGCGTGCCGTCGGCAAGGAGC
>CAINMN010000255.1 GCA_903850735.1 uncultured Burkholderiales bacterium
CGAAATGCTTTTCGCGCGCCACCGCCACAATGTATTTCAGTTCGGTCAGGGTCATGAAGCTGTTTCCTTGGTGCCGCCTCAGGCTTTCAGGTAATCCGATTTTCCACCCAACCAGCGACTCAGGTGCTGTTGCGCCTTGTCGGGGTGGCGTGACAGCATCAAGGGCGCACAACGGCGGGCCCAGTCCAGCCAGTCTTGGTCGGTGTCCAGGTCGGCAAAGCGCAGCAGTGGCGCGCCCGATTGGCGCGCGCCCAGAAACTCGCCGGGCCCGCGAATCTCCAGGTCACGCCGGGCGATTTCAAAGCCATCGTGGGTTTCCACCATGGCGCGCAAGCGCTCGCGCGCGGTCTCGCTCAATCGGCCGTGCTCGCCTGTCGAATACATGAGCACGCAAGCCGAGGCCACCGCACCGCGACCCACGCGGCCGCGCAGTTGGTGCAACTGGCTCAGGCCAAAGCGCTCGGCATGGTCAATCACCATCAAGGAGGCATTGGGCACATCCACGCCAACCTCGATCACGGTGGTGCTGACCAGCACGGCCATGGCCCCGGAAGTGAAGGCCGCCATCACTTGTTTTTTGTCGGCTTCGTTCATGCGCGAATGCAGCAGCCCCACTTGCGGCGCTTCGGCACTCCCGTTGGCCAAGGCCGCACTGAGCAAGGCGTGGGTTTCAGTGGCATTGCTCAGGTCCAAGGCCTCGCTTTCTTCAATCAAAGGGCAAACCCAGTAAACCTGGCGGCCCTGGGCCACCTGGAGGCGAATGCGCTCGATGATCTCCTCGCGCCGCGTGTCCGAAACCACTTTGGTCACCACCGGGGTGCGCCCTGGGGGCAAGGCGTCGATGGTGGAGACATCCAGGTCGGCGTAATAGCTCATGGCCAGGGTTCTTGGAATCGGCGTGGCGCTCATCATCAGCAGGTGCGGTTCGGCGGGCGCGCCGTCGCTGGCTTCTTCCACCGTCTTGCTGCGCAAGGCCAGTCGTTGCGCCACGCCAAAGCGATGCTGCTCGTCGATGATGGCCAGCGCCAACGATTTGAACTGAACCTGTTCCTGAATGACCGCATGCGTGCCCACCACCAAGGCTGCTTCGCCACTCGCAATCAAGGCCTGCATCTGTTGCCGCTCTTTCTTTTTTTGGCTGCCGGTGAGCCAGGCCACGCGCAGGCCCTGGGGCAACAGCAAAGGCTCGAGCCAGCCAATCAATTTTCTGAAATGTTGCTCGGCCAAAATCTCCGTCGGGGCCATCAAGGCGCACTGTTTGCCAGCCGCCATGCACTGGGCCGCAGCCAGGGCGGCCACCACGGTTTTGCCCGAGCCCACATCGCCTTGCAACAGCCTGTGCATGGGCACGGGGCGCGCCAGGTCGCGCGCAATTTCTTCCACCACCCGGCGCTGCGCCGCTGTCAATTCGAAAGGCAGCGCTGCCAGCAGTTGCGCCGGCAAAGCTTGCGCCTGCGACTGGATGGGCAACACGGGGGCGCGCAACGCAGCGCGCTCTTGCTTGGACTGGGCTTGCGACAGTTGTTGCGCCAGCAATTCCTCGGCTTTGAGCCGTTGCCAGGCCGGATGGGTTCGGTCTTCCAGTTGCGCCAAGGACACATCGGGCGTGGGGTTGTGCAAAAAATGCACGGACTGCAACAGGGGCCAGACGCCCGGGACCGCCATGTCGGCAGGCACCGTCTCTTCAAACGCCCCGGCGCGCACCGCGCGCGACAAGCCGCTGAGAACGGCCTTGCGCAAATAGGCCTGCGGCAAACCCGCCGACGTGGGATAGACCGGCGTCAAAGCGCTGGGCAAGGGCCCGCCGGCCTGCTGGTAGTGGGGATGCATGAGCGTGCGGCCCATGAAGCCACCCTGCACCTCGCCGCGAATTCTCAGGCGCTGGCCGACCGCCAAGGCCTTTTGCTGAGAAGGATAGACATTGAAGAACCGCAAGGTGCAGGTTTGCGTGCCATCATCCACGACCACCACCAACTGCTTGCGGGGTCCGTGGGTCAAGGACTGGGACACCACAGTGGCTTCGAACTGAACGTTGTCGCCATCGCGGGCGGCCTTCAATGGGGTGAGCCGGGTTTCATCTTCGTAGCGCAAGGGCAGGTGCAAGGCCAAATCCACGTCGCGCACCAAGCCGAGCTTGCGCAAGGCTTTTTGCGGGGCCGACAGGGGTTTGTTTTCTGGCATGCACGGATTGTGCACGGGCCGTCAGGCGCCCAAGGAGGTGTCCTGAGCGCTTTTCATCCGTTCGAACACCTCGAACAAGGTCAAGCCCAGGCTGTTGGCCATGACTTCCATGGCGTTCAAGGTGGGGTTGGCTTGGCCATTTTCGATGCGGCTCACATAGGTCTGGTAGAAGCCGCAACGCTCGCTGAATTCGACCTGCGTCAGGCCCTGCGCGAGTCGCAGCGAACGAATGCAATGACCGAAGGACGTGATGAGCGGTGTAGACACGCACAACTGTCTCTAAATTGTGCTCAAATACATAAACACTAATTCACATATTTAGCCATTTTCTCTACCAAAGCCAAGGTGGATGAATGTTTTACCTGGATAGCCGGCCGTCCATTCTCTGCAACCGTTGCGTCCAGCGCCGATACGCGCACCAAGCACATGCCACAATCTATCCCTTGCCAACTTGGAACGGGCCTGTCCAGCCCTCAAGACCATGACCCTCGATACTGGCGTCGCGCACGCCTACACCCTCAGCGATTTTGACTTTCACCTGCCCGATGACTTGATCGCGCAGCACCCTGCCGCCGAACGCAGCGCCTCGCGCTTGCTGGATGGCCGCCAAGCGCCCCCCACCGACCGGATTTTTCGGGACCTGCCAGGTTTGCTGGACCCCGCTGACCTGCTGGTCTTCAATGACACCGAAGTGGTCAAGGCGCGCCTGTTTGGCGAAAAGCCCACGGGCGGCAAGCTGGAGTTGCTGGTGGAGCGTGTGTTGACGCAGCACGAGGTGGTGGCGCACATGAAGGTGAGCAAAAAGCCCCCGGTTGGCACCGTGTTGGCCATGCAAGGCGGGTTTGAGGCCAGGCTGTTGGGCCGCTGGCCAGACGACAACGGCAGTTTGTTTCATTTTGCGTTCAGCGACGAGCCCCATGCACTCATGGCCGCCCATGGCCATGTGCCCTTGCCACCCTACATCGCGCACAGCGACTCGGCCGAGGATGTCGCGCGCTACCAAACCGTTTTTGCCAAACACCCAGGCGCGGCCGCGGCCCCCACGGCGGCCCTGCACTTTGACCAAGGCGTGCTGGCGGCGTTGAGCGCGCGCGGCGTGCATCAGGCCAGCGTGACCCTGCATGTGGGTGCCGGCACTTTCCAGCCCATCAAAACCGACAACCTGGCCGAGCACAAGATGCACAGTGAGTGGTACCGCATTCCCCCAGAAACCCTGCAAGCCATGGATGCCTGTCGAGCGCGCGGGGGGCGGGTGGTGGCCGTGGGCACGACCACCGTGCGCACCTTGGAGTCTTGGGCGCAAACCGGCCAGGAAACGGCGGACACCCGCATTTTCATCACGCCAGGCTTTGAATTTCAGGTGGTCGACCGCCTGATCACCAATTTCCATTTACCCAAGAGCACCTTGCTGATGCTGGTGAGTGCCTTCACCGGCTTTGACACCATGCACGCGCTGTACCGCCATGCCATCGCAGAGCGCTACCGTTTTTTCAGCTATGGCGATGCCATGCTGCTCGACCGAAAGACCTCCCATGCTGCACTTTGACTTGCTGAAAACCGAGGGGCTGGCCCGCCGCGGTCGCCTGACCCTGAACCACGGCGTGGTGGAAACACCCATCTTCATGCCGGTGGGCACCTACGGGACCGTCAAAGGCGTGATGCCGCGCAGCCTGGAGGAAATGCAGGCCCAGATCATTCTGGGCAACACGTTTCACTTGTGGATGCGCCCGGGCCTGGACATCGTGAAAAGCTTTGGCGGCTTGCATGGTTTTGAGCAGTGGCACAAACCCATCCTGACCGACAGCGGCGGCTTTCAGGTGTGGTCACTCGGCGAGATGCGCAAGATTTCGGAAGAGGGCGTGCGCTTTGCCTCGCCGGTGAACGGCGACAAGCTGTTCCTGACCCCCGAGGTCAGCATGCAAATTCAAACCGTGCTCAACAGCGACATCGTGATGCAGTTCGATGAATGCACGCCATACAACACCAAGGGCCACATCACCACCGAGGCCGAGGCGCGCAGCTCCATGGCCTTGAGCCTGCGCTGGGCGCAGCGTTGCCAGGTGGAGTTTGCCAAGCTGCACAACCCGAATGCGCTGTTTGGCATTGTGCAAGGCGGCATGTTCGAGCACCTGCGCGAAGAATCGCTGGCCGCCTTGGTGGACATGAACTTCCCGGGCTACGCCGTGGGCGGCGTGAGCGTGGGCGAGCCCAAGGAAGACATGCTGCGCATCATGGCGCACACCCCCCACCGGCTGCCAGAAAACAAGCCCCGCTACCTGATGGGCGTGGGCACACCCGAAGACCTGGTCGATGGCGTGCTCAACGGCGTGGACATGTTTGACTGCGTCATGCCCACCCGCAATGCGCGCAATGGTCACGTGTTCACCCGCTTTGGCGACCTGAAAATCCGCAATGCACGCCACAAGTCCGATGTCAGCCCGATGGACCCCACTTGCAGTTGCTACACCTGTGCCGGCTACACCCGGCCCG
>CAINMN010000256.1 GCA_903850735.1 uncultured Burkholderiales bacterium
CGCCACCATGGTTTTCGCTTTCGGCATGCCAGAAATGGTTGAAGCCCGCGCCAAACAGGCAGGCCAGCGAGGCAAACGAGCCGATGTGGCCGCCCAGATCGCCACCATCTGCGGGGTTGTGACGGTTGGCCTTGACCACCATGGCCATGGCGTTCCAGCGCATGTAGGCGCGCAGGCGCTCTTCAATTTCAAGGTTGCCAGGAGAGCGCTCTTCCTGGTCAGGCTCAATGGTGTTGACATAGCCCGTGGTTGCAGAAAACGGCATGTCAATGCTTTTTTCGCGTGCATGTTCCAGCAATTGCTCCAGCAAATAGTGGGCACGTTCTGGGCCTTCAGCTTGAATGACGGCGGATAGCGCGTCCATCCATTCGCGGGTTTCCTGGCTGTCCGTGTCGTTCACGGCCATGGGGCGCAGGTCGTTGGGTTGTGCTGACATGCTTGTCTCCTCTTATATGCACGGTTGAGAGCATCCCTGTTTTGAACGCTTCAGTCCAGAGTGTCGCATATTTTTTTGAATATTTCAAATTGCGGCTATTGATTTCATATTATGAATTATCAAAATTCAAGGTGTTTGGCCTATCCCCTACACTGTCAGCGCCATGTCCGAGGAACGCCAACACTTTTCCCCCCTGAAAAACATCAGCAACCGATGGATTGGCTGGTGGCGACGCCAAAGCCCGAGCCGGCAAGACCGTTTCGCATTGCTGGGCCCGTTGCTCTCGGTGGTTCTTTTTTTAGCGGCCATCGTCACCGCATTTGGCTACCTGCGCTACGAGGAAATTGAGCGCGAACAAGAAAGCGTTCGCCGCGACCTGGAGTACGCCCAGCAGCGCCTGCGCTTGCGCCTGTTGGAGCGCCAGGAACAAATCATGCGCATCGCCCGCGATGTCGCCGACAGACAAATTGGCCTGAACGAATTCATCGACGAGACAGAGGCATTGGTGAGCCAGCATCCCGAGTTGTCCTCGATCACCTGGGTGGACGCCAAGCGCCGGATTCGGGCCAGTTCGGCCGGCTTGGGGGTACAAGGCGCTCAAATTCGAAATGCGGGCGAGATGCTGCGCCACCCAGAATCGGAAAACACCTTCACCATGGCGCGTGAGTTGCAGCAATCGGTTTACTCGCAACCCATTTTTCGCAACCTGCCTGGCCGCCCGACGCTGACGCAACTGCAACTGCATGTCCCCTTGATCTGGCATGGCAAGTTTGAAGGCGTCATCATGGCGGAATACGCCATTGACGGCCTCATGCGCTTTGTGATCCCTGCTGAAATCACGGGCCGCCATGCGGTCTCCTTCGTCGACGCCAGCAACAACTTGCTGGCGGGGCAGGCCATTCAAACCCGTGGCCGCATCGGCGCCACCATGCCCTGGATGGCGCAAGCCTATGAATACTCTGTGCCTGTTTCTCCCGTGGGCAACAGCCTTCAGTTGCGCGCGCAGGCCTACCGCACCTCGCAAGGCCTGATTGGCAACGGCATGTTCTGGCTGGTCACCGCCCTGAGCTTGATGACGACATGGATGCTGATCGGAACCTGGCGCCATACACGCCGCCGCTTGCAAGCACAGCGGGCCTTGGTGGCCGAAACCAATTTCCGGCGCGCCATGGAAAACTCCATTTTGACGGGCATGCGCGCGCTGGACCTGAAGGGCCGCATCACGTATGTGAACGCCGCCTTTTGCCAAATGACCGGCTGGGAGGAAGGCGAGCTGGTGGGTCGCACCCCGCCCTACCCCTATTGGCCTGAATCGGACCGAGACAACCTCATGAAGGTGCTCAGCGACGAGCTCAGCGGCAAGACCAGCAGCATGGGCATGCAGGTGCGCGTCAAGCGCAAAGATGGCAAATTGTTTGACGCGCGCTTGTATGTGTCGCCCTTGATCGACGCCAAGGGCGAGCAAACCGGCTGGATGACCTCCATGACCGACATCACCGAGCCCAACCGCATCCGTGAGCAATTGTCGGCATCCTATGAACGCTTCACCACCGTGCTCGAGGCGCTGGACGCCTCCGTCTCGGTGGCGCCCTTGGGCAGCTCTGAGCTGCTGTTCACCAACAAGATGTACCGGCTTTGGTACGGCAACCAGAGCGAAGGGCATTTGCTCATGCTGGCGCGTGCAGGCATGCCCGAGCGATCGGCCTCCCCCACCGATGACGATGTGGATTTGTTGGCAGGCCTGCCTTCGGAAAGCCTGACCTCCGCTTCTTCTGAAAATGCAGAGATCTATGTCCATGAACTGGGCAAATGGCTGGAAGTGCGATCGCGCTACCTCAACTGGGTGGATGGCCGCTTGGCGCAAATGGTGATTGCCACCGACATCACACCACGCCGTCAGGCTGAAGAGCAAGCCGCGATGCAGGCCGAGCGCGCCGCGTCGGCCAGCCGCCTCATCACCATGGGCGAGATGGCCTCCAGCGTAGCCCATGAACTGAACCAGCCGCTGACGGCCATCAGCAACTATTGCAACGGCATGGTCTCGCGCATTCGCAGCCAGCAAATTTCTGAAGATGACCTGTTGAAGGCCTTGGACAAAACTGCGCACCAAGCACAACGCGCCGGTCAGATCATTCAGCGCATCCGAAGCTTTGTGAAACGCAGCGAGCCCAACCGAACCCTCACCGACGTGGCCCCCATGGTCGTGGAGGCGGTGGAATTGGCCGACATTGAACTGCGCCGCCACCAGGTCAAGCTGAGCTACTTTGTGTCGGCCAAGTTGCCCCAGTTGATGGTGGACCCCATCCTGATCGAACAGGTGATGGTCAACTTGCTGAAAAACGCCGCCGAGTCCATCAACCACGCCCAGCGCCCTTTGTCCGAGCGCCATGTGGAATTGCAGGTCGTGCCGCGCGATGTGGCTGGCCAAAAGGTGGTGGAATTTTCTGTGACCGACAGTGGCAAAGGCCTGGCGCCCGAAGTGCTGGAGCGCTTGTTCGAGGCCTTCTTCTCCACCAAGTCCGAAGGCATGGGCATTGGGCTGAATTTGTGCCGAAGCATCGTGGAATCCCACCAAGGCCGAGTGCAAGCCGAGAACCTCTACAATGGCGCCGAAATCAGGGGTTGCTGCTTCTCCTTCTGGATTCCGGCAGTTGAAGCAGGCTTGGCCTCTGGTTCATGACAGTTCAAGCAAGTTATTCAGGGCGGCGGAGAGTTTCCTTATGAGTTTGATCCCGAAAAAAGGCACGGTCTATGTGGTCGATGACGACGAGGCCGTGCGTGACTCGCTGCAGTGGCTGCTCGAGGGCAAAGACTACCGCGTGCGTTGCTTTGACTCCGCCGAGACCTTTCTCAGCCGCTACGACGCGCGCGAGGTGGCCTGCCTGATCGTGGACATTCGCATGGGCGGCATGACCGGCCTGGAATTGCAAGACAAACTCATTGAGCGCAAGTCGCCCCTGCCCATTGTGTTCATCACTGGCCATGGCGACGTGCCCATGGCGGTGACCACCATGAAAAAGGGCGCCATGGACTTCATCCAGAAGCCCTTCAAAGAAGACGAATTGGTGAGCCTGGTCGAGCGCATGCTGGAACACGCCAAAGAGTCTTTTGCCGAATTCCAGCAAGCCGCCAGCCGCGATGCGTTGATGGCCAAGCTGACCTCGCGCGAAGCCCAGGTGCTGGAGCGCATCGTGGCCGGCCGCTTGAACAAGCAAATTGCCGACGACCTGGGCATCAGCATCAAGACCGTGGAAGCGCACCGCGCCAACATCATGGAAAAGCTGAATGCCAACACCGTGGCCGATTTGCTGAAAACCGCCCTCGGACAATCCGCCCCCAAGGCCTGACGCCTCTCACCCACAGAGCCCAACCAAACGCCCGTGCCCACGGGCGTTTTCCATTGAAACGACCATGACTGCACACCTGATCGACGGCAACGCCCTCTCCCAGCAACTTCGCCACAACGTGGCCGAGCGCGCGCTTGCGCTGAAAAACCGCGGCATCACGCCTGGCCTGGCAGTGGTCCTGGTGGGCGACAACCCAGCCAGCCAGGTGTATGTGCGCAACAAGGTCAAAGCCTGCCAGGATGCAGGCTTGCATTCGGTGCTGGAGAAATACGAGGCCAGCCTGAGCGAAGCCGATCTGCTGGCGCGCGTCGAAGCGCTGAACCAGGACCCCCGCATTCACGGAATCCTGGTGCAGTTGCCGCTGCCCGCTCACATTGATGCGCAAAAAGTCATTGAGGCCATTTCGCCCAGCAAAGACGTCGATGGCTTTCACATCGCCAGCGCAGGCGCCTTGATGACCGGCATGCCCGGCTTCTGGCCGTGCACCCCTTATGGCTGCATGAAGATGCTGGAAAGCATTGGCTACAACTTGCGTGGCAAACATGCTGTGGTCATTGGGCGCAGCAACATCGTGGGCAAGCCCATGGCCTTGATGCTGCTGCAACAAAATGCCACGGTCACCATTTGCCACAGCGCCACGACCGACCTGAAAGCGCACACGCTGCAAGCCGACGTCATCGTCGCGGCCGTGGGACGGCGCAACATCCTGACCGCCGACATGGTCAAGCCCGGCGCTGTGGTGCTGGATGTGGGGATGAACCGCAACGACGAAGGCAAGCTCTGCGGCGATGTCGACTTCGCCGGTGTACGCGAGGTGGCCAGCCACATCACCCCCGTTCCCGGTGGGGTTGGCCCCATGACCATTACCATGCTGCTGGTGAACACGCTGGAAGCTGCAGAAGCAGCGGCCGCACATTGAAAAACCACTGACGCAAACCCAGATCGTTCCCATGACCGCCACTTTGCCCCTGCTCGACTTCACCGACCTGCCCCGCTTTGACGCGGTCACCCCCGACCAGGTCGAGGGTGCCGTCGGAGAACTGTTGCAACGCGCCGAACAAGCGCTGGAAACCGTCACCGCGCCTGAATTCCCGGCAGACTGGGCACGCATGGCCAGCGTGCTCGATGTGGCCACCGAGCAGCTGGGCCGCGCCTGGGGCGTCATCAGCCACCTGAATGCCGTGGCCGACACGCCTGAATTGCGTGCCGCCTACAACCAGGCGCTGCCCCGCATCACCGACTTCTGGACCCGACTGGGTGCTGATGAGCGCTTGTTCGCCAAGTACCGCGCCATGGACAGCCACCAGCTCGATGCGGCACAGCAACAAGCGCTGAAAAACGCACTGCGCAATTTCGTGCTGTCGGGCGCCGAGTTGGTGGGCGATGCCAAAACCCGCTTTGCGCAAATTCAGGAACGCCAGGCCGAACTCGGCCAAAAATTCAGCGAGAACGTGCTCGATGCCACGGACGGTTGGACTTACCTGGCCCAAGAAGACGAACTCAGCGGCGTGCCCGCCGATGTGAAAGAGGCAGCCCGCTTGGCAGCCGAGCGCGCCGGACTGCAAGGCTACCAACTGAACCTGAAAATGCCCTGCTACCTGCCGGTCATGCAATTCGCCGATAACGCGGCCTTGCGCCAAACCCTTTACCGCGCTTACGTCACCCGCGCCTCCGACCAAGCCGACGAGGCCACGCTGAAATTCGACAACAGCGCACTGATCCGCGAATTGTTGGCCTTGCGACAAGAAGAAGCGCGTTTGCTGGGTTATGCCAACTTTGCCGAGGTGTCGCTCGCTCCCAAAATGGCGAGCTCGCCGGCCGAAGTGATTCGCTTCCTGCGCGACCTGGCCCAACGTGCCCGCCCCTACGCTGAAAAAGACTTGCAAGACCTGCGCGTCTTTGCGCGCGAGTCGCTGCAATTGAACGACCCTCAGCCTTGGGACTGGCCCTACATTGGCGAAAAGCTGAAAGAAGCGCGCTACGCCTTCAGCGAACAAGAGGTCAAACAGTACTTCACCGCGCCCAAGGTGCTGGACGGTTTGTTCAAGATCATTGAGCCCTTGTTTGAAGTCGCCATTCGCCGCGACCAAGCGCCGGTGTGGCACCCCAGCGTCAGCTTTTACCGCATTGAGCGCCAAGGCCAGCTGGTCGGACAGTTCTACCTCGACCCCTCAGCACGCAGCGGCAAACGCGGTGGCGCCTGGATGGACGACGTGCGCGCGCGCTGGCTTCGCCCCGACACCGGCCAATTGCAAACCCCCATTGCCCACCTGGTCTGCAACTTTGCCGACGGCGTCGGCGACCAGCCCCCCTTGCTGACCCACGACGACGTGACAACCTTGTTCCATGAGTTCGGGCATGGCCTGCACCACATGCTCACCCAGGTGAACGAGCGCGATGTTTCCGGCATCAGCGGCGTGGAATGGGATGCGGTGGAACTGCCCAGCCAGTTCATGGAAAACTTTTGCTGGGAATGGTCGGTGCTGCGCCACATGACGGCCCATGTGGAAACTGGCGAACCCTTGCCACGGGCGCTGTTCGACAAAATGGTGGCTGCGCGCAATTACCAAAGCGGGCTGCAAACGCTGCGCCAAATCGAGTTCTCTTTGTTCGACATGTTGCTGCACACCGACCACAACCCGGCAGAGGATTTCATGCCGCTGCTGCAGCAAGTGCGCAGCGAAGTCGCCGTGATGTTGCCGCCGGCCTGGAACCGCATGGCCCATTCCTTCAGCCATATTTTTGCGGGCGGCTATGCCGCCGGCTATTACAGCTACAAATGGGCCGAGGTCTTGAGTGCCGATGCCTATGCCGCGTTTGAAGAAACCGCCCTGCCCGATGGTTCACCCAACCCCGAAACGGGCCGACGCTACCGCGAAGCCATTTTGGAAGCGGGTGGCAGCCGCCCGGCAATGGCGTCGTTCAAAGCCTTTCGCGGCCGCGAGCCCACGCTGGACGCCTTGCTGCGCCACCAGGGCATGTCGCCCGCGGAGGTCAGCTGATCAGAACGTGAAGGTCTTGACGCCCGTGGCCGTGCCCAGCAGGCACACGCTGGCTTTTTGGTGCGCGAACACACCGACCGTGATGACCCCCGGCCATTGGTTGACTTGAGACTCGAAGCCCAGCGGATCGCTGATCTTCAAGCCGCGCACGTCCAGGATGTGCTGCCCGTTATCGGTGACCAACGGCTGGCCGTCTTTCAGGCGCAGGCTGGCTTGGCCGCCCAGGGCCGCAAACTGGCGCATGATGCGCGCGGCCGCCATGGGAATCACTTCCACTGGCAAGGGAAAAGCGCCCAGGGTGTCCACCCATTTGGACTCATCGGCGATGCAGACGAACTGCCGCGACTGCGCCGCCACGATTTTCTCGCGCGTGAGCGCAGCGCCGCCGCCTTTGATCATGTAGCCCTTGGCATCGATTTCATCTGCCCCGTCGATGTAAACCGAGAGTTGCTCAACCGCTTCGGCTTCCAACACCGCAATGCCATGCTGGCGCAAGCGCTCGGTGGAGGCCACCGAGCTGGAGACGGCGCCGGGAATTTTGTCCTTGATGGTCGCCAGTGCGTCAATGAACTTGTTCACCGTAGAGCCTGTGCCCACGCCCACCACTTCGCCGGGCACCACATAGCGCAGCGCAGCTTGCCCGACCAGGGCCTTGAGTTCATCTTGGGACAGGGGGGTCGTGCTCATCGGCGAAAATCCAGGAAATTGAAAAAAGAGATTATCCAATGTTGAACGCGCTTTCTTACGCAATGCTTCGCCCCTGGCTGTTTGGAATGGATGCCGAGACGGCCCATGAAAAAACCCTGCACGCCCTGGCCAGCACCCAAAACACGCCCTTGCAATGGGCTTATGCGCAAAAGCAAGTCCAAGACCCGGTGGTGGTGGCTGGGCTTCGCTTTCCCAACCGCGTCGGCCTGGCAGCAGGCCTGGACAAAAACGCCCATTGCATCGATGCCTTGGCCGCCCTGGGCTTTGGCTTTGTGGAAGTGGGCACCGTCACGCCCAAAGGCCAACCCGGCAACCCCAAACCCCGCATGTTCCGCCTGCCGCAAGCCAACGCGCTGATCAACCGCCTGGGCTTCAACAACGAGGGCTTGGCGGCCTTTGTGCAGAATGTGCAAAAAGCGCGCTGCAGACAACAAGCCGGCAGCATGCTGCTGGGCTTGAACATTGGCAAAAACGCGAGCACCCCCATTGAGCAAGCGGCCGACGACTACCTGACCTGCCTGGATGGCGTCTACCCTTACGCCGACTACGTCACCGTCAACATCTCCAGCCCCAACACACAAAATTTGCGCAGCCTGCAAAGCGACGAGGCGCTCGAGGCCTTGCTGTTGGCGCTGGCCGAACGCCGTCGCGCGCTGGCGCAAACCCACCAGCGCCTGGTCCCCCTGTTCATCAAAATCGCCCCTGACCTGGACAGCGATCAGGTCGGTTTGCTGGCCAAGACCTTGCGCCGCTTGTGCATGACGGGAGAGGAAGTGAATGACAACGCCTGGGGCCTGATCGCCACCAACACCACCCTGTCGCGCGAAGCGGTGCAAGGCCTGCCCCATGCCAGCGAAACCGGCGGCCTGTCCGGCGCACCCGTGCTGGAAAAAAGCAATGCCGTCGTTCGGCAATTGCGCGCGGCCCTGGGCAAGAACTTCCCCATCATGGGTGTGGGCGGCATTTTGAGCGGCGCCGATGCGGTGTCCAAAATCGAAGCCGGCGCCGATGTGGTGCAGATCTACACCGGTCTGATTTACCGAGGGCCTGCGTTGGTGGAAGAAGCTGCTTTGGCTCTGAAGGCCGCTGCGGCCTGAAGCCCCCTCAGGGCGCCTGCAAGGCCTCGACCACCGCAGCGCCAATGGCCAGCGAGCTGGTCAGCCCGGGCGACTCAATGCCAAACAAATTGACCAAGCCCGGCACGCCATGGGTTTGCGGGCCTTGCAGCACAAAGTCACGCGCCGCCTCGTGCGGGGCATTGATCTTGGGGCGAATCCCGGCGTAGCCAGGAATCAGGCTGCCGTCTTGCAGCGCGGGCCAGTACTTGCGAACCTCGGCATAAAAGGCATCGCCGCGCGCGGGGTTGACCACCAAATCTTCCGGGCTGTCCACCCATTCCACATCGGGACCGAATTTGGCCTGCCCGCCCAGATCGATGGTCAGGTGCACCCCCAAACCGGCTGCTTCGGGCACCGGGTAAATCAGGCGTGAAAACGGTGAACGCCCCGACAAGGTGAAGTAATTGCCTTTGGCAAAGTAAGCCGTCGGGACATGCTCGGCCGGCAAGCCATGAAAGGCCTTGGCCAACCATGGCGCCGTCAGGCCTGTGGCATTGACCACCACCGAGGCCATCAGCTCTGTGCCATCGACCATCTGCAACACCATGCCATCGGCGTGGCAAACCAGCGACTGCACGGGCGAGTTGAAGGCGACCATGCCGCCTGCATTTTCAAAATCACCCTGGTAACTGAGCATCAGGGCATGGCTGTCCACAATGCCGGTGCTGGGCGAATGCAAGGCGGCCAGGCAGGACAAGGCCGGCTCCATGGCCTGGGCTTGTTCTGCACTCAGCCAGGCCAGGTCATTCACGCCATTGGCGCGGGCTTTGTCTTGAATGCCCTGCAGTTGTGCCACCTGGGATTCCTGGGTGGCCACAATCAGCTTGCCGCAGCGCTGGTGGGGCACGCCGCGCTCTTGCGCGTAGGCGTAGAGCATTTCGCGGCCTTGCACACACCAGCGGGCTTTGAGCGAACCTTTGGCGTAGTAGATACCGGCATGGATCACCTCGCTGTTGCGCGAACTGGTGCCCGTGCCAATGGCAGGCGCCGCCTCCAGGATCAGCCACTCCTTGCCAGCGCCAGCTTTGGAGAGCGCCAAGGCGCGCGCCACAGCCAAACCCACCACGCCTGCGCCAATGATGACGCCATCCACCTTGTCCACGTCAGCGTTTCCTTTTTTTGCAAAACCCAATCATCCAATAAAAAACGGCACCCGAAGGTGCCGTTGGCGCCAGAGCGACAAGAAATCAACGCTTTTTGGCGGCCGTCTTGCTGGCATTCACCGCGGTGCTGGCCATGGTTTTGTAATTGGCTTCAGCCACATCGGAAGCTTGCTTCACAGCCTTTTGAACCGATTCCAGGGCGTTGTTGCCAGCAGCCACGGCCGTTTTGAAGGCGGCCACAGCGGCTTCGGAGCCGGCGGGTGCGTTCTTGGCAGCGTTGTCCACCAGGTCCTGGAAAGCCTTCTGGGCTTCGGCCATTTTGCCTTCGAACACTTTGTTGAAATCAGCGCCAGTGCTGGTGGCAATGTCGTAGAGGTGGCGGTTGTAGGTCACCGCTTTTTCAGCCAGGGGCTGGAACATGCTGGCTTGCAGGGCCAACAGTTGCTGCGCGTCTTTCACGCTCAGAACGTCGTGCGCTTGGTGTTGTGAATCGGACAGCGCGGCTTTGGCAGCGGCGAGGTTCAATTCAATCAATTGCTCCACGCCGGCGAAGGCTTTGTTGGTCAGGCCCACGAGGGTTTCGAGGTTGGCTTTGTTGGCAGCCACAATTTGGTCAGGGGTCAGCGACATGTCAAATCTCCAAAAGTAATTTCAAACTGGTTTGATCAGTGCTGCCCTGAGGCCGATTGCCAGAGTCATGTTGCAGTGCAGCATGGAATGAAGTATAGGGGGAACCCTGATCAAAACAAGGGTTTCGCCATTCTTTAGAGGACGCAGACTAAATCCTCAAAAAGACAAGGATCAGGGGGTCGCTTGCCCATGCGACCAATGGATTTGCCAGTTGTCGCGGTAGCTTTTGGCCAAGTCCGGGCTGCGCAACACCAGAATGTTCTCGGCATTTCGGGTGTCGGCCGAGTTGGTGAAGTTGTAACTGCCCGTGACCACCACCGAAGCATCAATGACCATCACCTTGTTGTGGGCGATGGCATGGGCGCCATCGAATTTCACCGGCAGAGAGGCTGCTTCCAACAAATCAATCACATAACGGTTGGTTTGGCTGCTTTTTTTGTCCAGCAACACTTGCACTTTGACGCCACGCTGTTGCGCACGCAACAGGGCTTGGGCTATGGCGTTGTGGGTGAAGCCATAGGCTTGCACCAACACCTCCTCGCGGCTGTCGTCAATGGCCTTCACAATCACCTGCCCTCCCCCCGAGGGGGGTGTGAAGGCCACGGCGAGCACCTCCGCCGTGATGGCGCCCGCAGGCATTTGCCGAGGGGCCTGTGTTTGCACATTGCGCGCAGACACCACGCCCGGCGCGTCGTGCTCGCGCGAGGCATTGACCAGCCACTGGACCAGCGCCAAACCCAAGATCACCAGGGAAATTCCCGTTTTTTGATAACGCATGGGGCTGCATCTTAGCCAGAAATGAAGTGCAACTTAATTTTGAAGTGAGCCCAAATGCGTGAATCGGACGGGATAATCCACCCAGACCTGATTGCCCCATGACCCGAACCTCCTCTCACGGTGTGTCGCCTGCCGTTCAGCGCGCCATCCTGCACCTGTCGTTTGCCACTTTCTCCAGCATGACCATCCAGCGGTTGTGCGACCCCATGCTGCCGCAACTGGCCAAAGACTTTCAAGCCAGCATGGGACAAGTGGCGGCCGTCATTTCCTGGTTTGCCATCGTCTATGGTGCGGCACAAATTTTTTACGGCCCCCTGGGGGATCGCTTTGGCAAGATGCGCGTGATTGCCTTGGCCACCCTGGGTTGCAGCCTGGGCTGCCTCGGCTCGGCGCTGGCGACCAGCCTGAATGAATTGGTCCTGGCGCGCATGCTGGCCGCTGCATGCGCTGCCGCCATCATTCCCATGGCGATGGCCTGGGTCGGCGATGTCGTGGCCTATGAAGTTCGCCAGGAAACCCTGGCCAGGTTGGGGCTGGGCTCCACGCTGGGCATGGTGGGCGGCCAAATCATCGGTGGCCTGTTCACCGACACGATTGGCTGGCGCTGGGCCTTTGGCGGCATGGCCTTGCTGTTTATGGCGGTTGGCACCTTGCTGCTGAGTCGTCAGCAGAAGCACGATCGCATGCCCAGCTCAGAAGGGCTGCCGACACAGCAGGCATTCCACCTAAAAGTGTTCCGCGTGTTGCAAGAAAAGCGCCCTCGCCTGGTGCTGACCACCGCCATGCTCGAGGGGGCATTCGCCTTTGGTGTGGTGGCCATGGCAGCCTCGCATTTGCACCACCGTCATGACCTGTCGCTCACGCTATCAGGCGGCATCGTGGCTTTGTTTGGCCTGGGCGGCGTGGGCTACATGCTGAGCGCGCGCTTTTTCATACGGCGGCTGGGCGAAAGCGCCATGTTGCGCCTGGGCTCGGCCTTGTTTGCCGCGGCATTCGCCGTGATGGCCTTCTCGCCTTGGTGGCTGTTGACCCTGCCCGCGAGCGTGCTGGCCGGCCTGGGCTTTTTCATGTTCCACAACACCTTGCAAGTGCTGGCCACGCAAATGTTTCCGCCCGAACGCGGGACCTGCATGGCCTTGTTTGCGGGCTTGCTGTTCACGGGGCAATCCGTGGGCGTGCTGCTGGCCGCGGTCCTGCTGGCCTGGATCGGCTCGGCCTGGGTGTTGGCCCTGGGCGGCCTGATGCTGGCCGTGCTGGGACAATCTCTTCCTGTTTTTCTTCGCCGTTGTTAAACCATGAACCCAAGCCCTGAAGACATGGCGCGCGCGCTGGACGCGCACCCCGACTACCGCGTGCTTCGCCGCCTGCAGCCTCGCACCAGCTTCAACCCGGTCACGGAGGGCTTGCCTTGCGCGCGTGGCATCGTGCTGGACACCGAAACCACCGGGCTCAGCTCGGAAACAGACCGCGTCATTGAACTGGGCATGCTGCTGTTTGAGTTTGACCCCACCAGCGGCCTGATCTACCGGGTGCTGGAAGTGTTTGACGAGCTGGAGGATCCGGGTTTTCCGATCTCCCCGGCCAACACCGCCATTCACCACATCACCGACGCCATGGTGCAAGGCAAACGCATTGACGACGCCAAGGTGGAACGCTTGCTCAAGGGGGTGTCCGTGGTGATTGCCCACAACGCAGGCTTTGATCGCCCCTTCGTGGAGCAACGCTGGCCTGCTTTTGAAAACCTGCTGTGGGCCTGCAGCATCCGTGACATCGACTGGCAAGCCGAAGGCTTTGGCTCGGCCAAGCTGGAGTACCTGTTGCAAACCCAGGGCATCTTTTATGAGGCCCACCGCGCCGAGACCGACTGCTGGGCTTTGCTGGAACTGCTGCACCACCAGTTGCCCCAAAGCCAGCAACCCGCCTTGTTGAGCCTGCTGGAAACCTTGAATCAACCCCAGTTGAAGCTTTCTGCCCTGGGCTCGCCGTTTGAAACCAAGGACTTGCTCAAGCAGCGCGGTTACCGTTGGTCAGGTGAGCAACGTTGCTGGAGTCGGCTGCTCAGTGGCGAACAAGCGCTGGAGGAAGAGCTCAGTTGGCTCAAGCGGCGTGTTTACGGCAATCGCGGCGCCCAGGTGGAATTGGAAACCCTGGGGGGAACCATCCGCTACTCCAACCGCCAAGGCCAAAAGAAGCTGGTCCCTCTGTGAGGCCTCAGTAAGGCACGGCCTGCCAGGGTACAGGGCAGGTGGCCACATTGGGGTAGTACTGCTGGTAACTCGCACAATAGTAAGCCACTTGCGGCGGGGGGGTCACAACCACCGGCGGATAAACCGGGGTGGCATACACAGGGTTGTGGGTGGCATAAAGCACCGAGCCCACCACAGCGGCGGCCACCACGGGGCCCAGCCAGCCATTGCCGTGACCGCCGTGATGGCGGAAATGATGGTGGTGGCCATAGCCGCCTCCCCTGACCACCGGCCCCGTGCCCCAGCCATGGGATGCCGCGCGCGGCGTGACCGTGACGCTGCGCCAACCGCCATGGCCATGGCCGTCACCGGCCTGGGCAGGCATGAGCACCATGGCGTTGATGCAACAGATGGCAGTGATCAGCAATTTTTTCATGGTGGCCTCTTTGGTGATGCCCATCACATGTCAGGGCACTGTCTTAACGCCACAGATGTCATTGCGGATGACAGGGCGATCGCTCAAGGCGCCTTCAAAGGCCAAGGGGAACGGAAGCTCGCCCCTTGCAACAGGTGATGGCGCGCAAACCAGGCCCAATCGTGCCAGAAAGGTTCGGCATGCAAGGTCCATTGGACAAACAAGGCCAACACTGGCTTTTCAGTTTGCAGCGCGGGCTGTAAAACTTCACGGTGTCCCGCAGAGTCCACCCAGTCGTTGCCAGAAAACCAGGTCAGGCTGACCAGGCAAAGCGCCAGCAGCCCGCCCATGAATGGCTGGCCACGCCACAACCAGCGTCGGGCACGGGTGCCGCGAAACGCATGCATCAGCAGCAAAGAAACCGCTTGCGAAATGTTCAGCAAGGCAAAAAACAAAGACACGCCCAAGGCGATGGGCAACACCACGGTCTGGCGGTAAGCGTCGTTGAGCATTTGCTGCGCTTCTTCGACATCGAACATGGGCGCAGACAGGGCGCTGGGCGTCAGCAATTGTTTGTCCAGCTCAGAAACGTCCACGCCCAAAGAGGCGGCGGGGAACAGGGCTTTGACACTGTCGCGCAAGGCGTCCGACATCCCGACGCGGCCCAAAGCCAAGCCCTTGAGGGTGAAGCCTCCATCGGCCACAAGCGTGCGCATCGACAAGCGTTGGACGCTGGTGACCTTGTCCAGCTCACTGGCTTGCTGCAGCAAAAAATCGATGAGCCGCGTTTGGGCTTGCCACATCACGCTGATGCCAATGACCATGCTGAGAAGCCCAGACAGCGAGCGCGCAGGGATCCAGCGGTCCAGCCAGCGCCAAAGCAGCAAACCCAAGCCACATCCAGAGAGGCAACGCCCCCAGAATTCCAGCCCGTCCAGGTCGTCGCGGTCAAAGGCTTGGCTTGCGAACTCCAGCAATCTGTGGTTGAAGGACAACTCCACCACGGTATAGAGGGTCAGGAGCGCGAGGAACCAGGGATTTTTCTGAAGGGCAAGACGGAGCATTGTTCTCCATTAGAACAGCTCAGCGCGGCGTCTACTTTTCCTTTGTGTGAAGCTAGGTAAAGTTGACTCTCCCATTGAAGCGCTTTCAAACCAGCGCGGCCTCGATGGCCAAAGCCACACTGCCCAATCGCGCATCGTCACCGCGCACCGATGACACCATCAGTCCCACGGGCAACTCGCCAGCGACCTGGCAAGGCAGGCTGAACGAGCAGCCATCGAGAAAATTGATGGCAAAGGTGTTGCGCAGCATGTTGCGGTTGGCGGCGGCAAAGGCCTCGTCGTCCTGCACAAGCAGGTCCAGCTCAGGCGCCACGCTGGGTACCGTCGGACTGAGAATGGCGTCGTAGCCTGCCAGCGCCGCAGTCACGCGTTGAATCCACTGCTGGCGGTTGGACAGCATGCGCAAATAGTCGGCCGCACTGATGTTTTGGCCCAGCTTCACACGGGTGGCTACACGCGGGTCGAGTTGCGCCATGGCATCGGCGATGCGCTCATGGTGTGCAGCCCAGCACTCCACGGGGGAAAAGCCACCCGGCGCATTCAGGGTGGCAATCTCGGCCAACTCGGGCAAAGCGATGTCCTCCAGCAAAGCCCCGGCTTGCGACAAGCGGGACAGGCTGCGCTCGAAGGCCCGCGTCACTGTGGGGTCCAGGCCGTCCAGCATCAGGGTTTGGGGAACGGCCAGGCGTCGCCCTTTCAGCGGGCGTTGCGCCACAGCCAAGGGCTGGCCAGACAGCACGCCATCGACGCGCAAACAATCCGCGACCGAGCGGGTCATGGCGCACACCGTGTCCAGCGAGTGCGACAGCGGCACCGCGCCTTCCAGCGGCACCCGCGTCTGCGTGCTTTTGAAGCCGACCACGCCACACAAGGCCGCAGGAATGCGGATGGAGCCGCCGGTATCCGAACCCAGGCCCGCCACGGCCAATCCCAAGGCCACCGACACAGCCGCCCCCGAAGAGGAGCCGCCAGGGATGCGCCGCACCTGCGTGTCCGCAGGGTTCACCGGTGTGCCGTAATGCGGATTGATGCCAATGCCAGAGAACGCCAACTCGGTCATGTTGGTCTTGCCCAAAATGGCCGCACCCGCAGCGCGCAAACGTGCGACCGCAGGCGCATCCTGGCGGGCGGGCGCATCGCCCGCGAACACCGTGGTGCCAGCGGTGGTGGTTTCACCCGCCACGTCGTACAAATCCTTGATGGTCACAGGCGCCCCCGCCAAGAGCCCCAGCATCAAGCCCGCCGCATGCGCTTCATCGGCATGGCGTGCCGCCAATCGGGCGGCCTGTGGGTAAAGCTTGGTGAACACATGGGCTGCGGCCGAAGACTCGGCACGTGCCAGGCAGTCTTCTACCCAGGCTTGGGCGCTGAAGGCACCGGCCTGCCGTTGCTGGATGAAATCGGAGAGCGTGACTGGGAAAAGAGACATGGTGAAAAATAGGCCAATGATGAAAGGACTGTGCACGGATTTCTTCGGCCCTGCAAGCCAGCGGGCCAGATGGCTGATTGTGGCGGCACTCGCATGCCACTTGCCGCTGCAAGCCATGTCATGGTTTCGGCCGGCCACCCCCTTCACAGAATACCCGCTTTCCAACGCCGAGACAGCGCGCTTGGGCCGACAAGCTGGCTGGCCGGCAGACGATCCCACCACCTGGATGATCATGGTGCGCAATCCCCTGTCCGGCCCCATCACTTGCCGTGAGGTGCAGTTTTTTCAGAAAAACCCTGATGCCCAAGTTCGTGTGAGGGTCTTGCAACCGCCGCTATACGTTCCAGCGGGGCAAAGTCGCAACAGCTTATTGGCTGATGTGCGTAAAAACGAAATTCGCGATTGGGGCATGCAATGTTTTTGTTTGAAGGCGACACGCGAAGGGTCATGCGAAAAATTGTCATGACCATACAAACTTGAGGGATTTTCCTTTGCGAAAACAAGTGACAACCCTCAGTGTTGGGGTCCTCTGCGCATGCTATGCTGATTTCAATGCTTTTCATAAAAAACCATGGCTGAAGACATCATTCTGGAGACACGTGGGCTCGTCAAAGAGTTCAAGGGCTTTGTGGCCGTCAATGACGTATCCATTGGCGTTCGCAGAGGCCAGATCCATGCCCTGATTGGACCCAACGGGGCGGGCAAGACCACGTTTTTCAACCTCCTCACCAAATTCCTGATTCCCACGCGCGGCTCCATTTTGTTCAATGGCCACGACATCACTGCGGAAAAGCCGGCCCAGGTGGCGCGCCGCGGCATCGTTCGCTCGTTCCAAATCTCCGCCACCTTCCCGCACTTGAGCGTGCTGGAAAACGTGCGCATCGCGCTGCAACGCAGCACGGGCACGTCCTACCATTTCTGGCGTTCTGAAAAAAGCCTGTCGCAGCTCAACGGACGCGCCATGGAGTTGCTGGAAACCGTGGGCCTGGAAAATTTTTCCAACACCCTGGCGGTCGAGCTGGCCTATGGCCGCAAGCGCGCCCTCGAAATTGCCACCACCTTGGCCACCGAGCCCGAGTTGATGCTGCTCGATGAACCCACGCAAGGCATGGGCCATGAAGACGTTGACCGCGTCACCCAGCTGATCAAGAAGGTGGGCGCCAACCGCACCATCCTCATGGTGGAGCACAACATGAACGTGGTCTCCAGCATTGCCGACACCATCAGCGTGCTGCAGCGCGGCCAGGTCATTGCCGAAGGCCCCTACAACGTCGTGTCCACGAATCCCCAGGTGCTGGAAGCCTACATGGGCAGCACCGAAGCCGAACTGGAGGGCGGTCATGGCCACTGAGCAGCCCCAAGAATTCCTGAAAATTTCCAACCTGCACGCCTACTACGGCGAGTCGCACATCCTTCATGGCGTCGACCTCACGGTCAACCACGGCGAAGTGGTCACCCTGCTGGGTCGCAATGGCGCAGGTCGTACCACCACCATCAAATCCATCCTGGGCCTGGTGGGTCGTCGCACCGGCTCGGTGCTGGTCAACGGCCAAGAAACGGTCGACTGGTCGCCCCACCGCATTGCCCGCTTGGGCATGGGCTATTGTCCGGAAGAGCGCGGCATTTTCGCCAGCCTGTCCTGCGAAGAAAACCTGCTGTTGCCGCCCGTCATTGCCCCCAACGGCATGACACTGGACGAAATTTACGAAATGTTCCCCAACCTGTACGAGCGTCGCAACAGCCCCGGCACGCGACTGTCAGGTGGCGAACAGCAAATGCTGGCGGTGGGACGCATTCTGCGCACCGGCGCGCGACTGTTGCTGCTCGATGAAATTTCCGAAGGCCTGGCGCCCGTGATCGTGCAAGCTTTGGCCCGCATGATCCGCGCCCTGCGCGCCAAGGGGTTCACCATCATCATGGTGGAGCAAAACTTCCGGTTTGCCGCCCCGCTGGCTGACCGTTTTTATGTCATGGAACACGGACAAATTGTGGAAGGCTTCGCTGCCAGCGAGCTCAGCCACAAAATGACCATGCTGCATGAATACCTCGGGGTCTGAGACCCACCATCACCATCAGGAGACAATGATGAAACGCAAACTTCTTTCGTTCGCCGCAGCGGCCGTCTGCGCCTTGGCCACGGGCGCACAAGCCCAGATTTCCGACGGCATCGTCAAGATCGGCGTGCTCAATGACATGTCCGGCCTCTACTCTGACATCGGCGGCCCTGGCTCGCTGACCGCCGCCAAAATGGCCGTGGAAGACTACCTCAAGGCCACCAAGAGCACCTTGAAAGTGGAAGTGGTCGGCGCCGACCACCAAAACAAGCCTGACGTGGGCTCCAACATCGCCCGCCAGTGGTACGACACCGAAAAAGTGGACGCCATCGTGGACGTGCCCACCTCCTCCGTGGCGCTGGCCATCAACCAGGTCACCCGCGACAAGGGCAAGATCATGCTGAACACCGGCGCTGCCACGGCAGACCTGACCGGCAAGGCCTGTAGCCCCAACACCATTCACTGGCTGTATGACACCTGGATGCTGGCCAACGGCACCGGCACCGCTGTGGTCAAAACGGGCGGAGCCTCCTGGTTCTTCCTGACGGCAGACTATGCCTTCGGCCACGCCCTGGAGCGTGACACCGAAGCTGTGGTTGTCAAGAATGGCGGCAAAATCCTGGGCAAGGTTCGCCACCCCCTGGCCACCCAAGACTTCTCCTCCTTCCTGCTGCAAGCGCAAGCCTCCAAAGCCAAGATCATTGGCTTGGCCAACGCCGGCGGTGACACCATCAACTCCATCAAGCAAGCTTCGGAATTTGGCATCGTCAAGGGTGGCCAGAACTTGGCCGGCCTGTTGGTGTTCCTGCCTGACGTGCATGCATTGGGACTGGAAAAAGCCCAAGGCCTGATCTTCACGGAAACCTTCTACTGGGACCTGAACGACCAGACGCGCGCTTGGTCACGCCGCTTTGCAGCAGCCAACGGCGGCAAATACCCCTCGATGGACCAAGCCGGTGTGTACGCCGTCATCCTGCATTACCTGAAAGCGGTGGATGCAGCCAAGACCGACGACGGCACCAAGATCACGGCCAAGATGAAGGAAATGCCCACGGATGACCCGTTGTTCGGCAAGGGCACGATTCGCCAAGACGGTCGCAAGATCCACCCCGCTTACTTGTTTGAAGTCAAGTCGCCTGCGGAATCCAAAGGCCCCTATGACTACTACAAGCTGCGTGCCACCATCCCCGCTGACCAGGCTTTCCGCCCGCTCAACGAGGGTGACTGCCCGTTGATCAAGAAGTAATTTTTGGCTCCCTGTTTCAGCAAGACACGAACATCACGATGGAAATATTTGGCATTCCCTCCCAGGCCCTGTTCGGGCAGTTGTTGATCGGCCTGATCAACGGCTCCTTTTACGCCCTGCTCTCGCTGGGCCTGGCCGTGATTTTCGGCTTGCTGAACATCATCAACTTCACCCACGGCGCCCAGTACATGCTGGGCGCGTTTGTGGCCTACCTTAGCCTCCAGTACTTGGGCCTCAATTACTGGGTGTCGCTGCTGCTCACGCCTTTGCTGGTGGGTGCGACCGGCGTCATCATTGAGCGCACCATGCTGGCGCGCCTGTACAAACTGGACCACCTGTATGGCTTATTGCTGACCTTCGGCCTGGCCCTGATCATCCAAGGGGTGTTCCGCAACGAATTCGGCTCTTCCGGCATGCCCTATGCCGTGCCCTCGTTGTTCGCCGGCGGCGTCAACCTGGGTTTCATGTTCTTGCCCAAATACCGTGGTTGGGTGATCGTGGCCTCGTTGGTCATCTGTCTTGCCACCTGGTATGTGATTGAGCGCACCAAGCTCGGCGCTTATTTGCGCGCAGCCACCGAAAACCCCTCGCTGGTGCAAGCCTTTGGCGTCAATGTGCCGCGCATGGTCACCCTCACCTACGGCTTCGGCGTGGCGCTGGCCGCGCTGGCGGGCGTGATGGCCGCCCCGATTTACCAGGTCAGCCCGATGATGGGCGTGGACATCATCATCGTGGTGTTTGCCGTGGTGGTGATCGGCGGCATGGGCTCCATCATGGGGGCCATCGTCACCGGATTTGGATTGGGACTGATCGAAGGCCTGACCAAAGTGTTCTATCCCGAAGCGTCCAACACCGTGATTTTCGTCATCATGGTGATTGTTCTGTTGATCAAACCCGCCGGTCTGTTCGGTACCCAAAAATAAGCTCACCATGGCCAACGCGTCCGACTCCTCCACTCCGTACATCGAGCACAGCAACCGTCACCAAGGCATCGCCTTCCTGGTCATGGCGGCCCTTTTCGCGATCGGCCCGCTGGTGGTCTATCCCATCTTCCTGATGAAGGTGATGTGTTTTGCCTTGTTCGCCTGCGCCTTCAATTTGCTGATTGGTTTTGGCGGCCTGCTCTCCTTTGGCCACGCCATGTTCTTGGGCACGGCGGGCTATGCGGCGGCCCACTCGGCCAAAGTCTGGGGCTTCACGCCCGAGCTGTCCTTGTTGTTTGCCACGCTCTGTGCCTCGGCCCTTGCCGTGGTGACTGGCATGCTGGCGATTCGCCGCCAAGGCATTTATTTCGCCATGATCACCCTGGCCTTGTCGCAGATGGTGTTCTTCTTCTATTTGCAATCGCCCTTCACCGGCGGTGAAGACGGCATTCAAGGCGTGCCTCGCGGCAAATTGTTTGGCGTGATCGACCTGTCTGAAAACACGCCGATGTACATCTTCGTGCTGACCATCTTCCTCGCCGGGTTTGGCCTGATTTGGCGCATCGTTCACTCGCCTTTTGGCCAAGTGCTCAAAGCCATTCGCGAAAACGAGCAACGCGCCTTGTCCTTGGGCTACGACACCGACCATTACAAATTGGTGGCGTTCATTCTTTCCGGCACGGTCGCGGGTGTGGCTGGTGCCACCAAGTCCATGGTGTTCCAGTTGGCGTCCTTGACCGACGTTCACTGGTCCATGTCGGGTGAAGTGGTTCTGATGACCCTGGTGGGTGGCCTGGGCACCTTGTTCGGACCGGTCTTCGGCGCCGCCGTCATCGTCACCATGCAAAACTACCTGGCGCAACTCGGTGCCTGGGTCACGATCGTGCAAGGCATCATTTTCGTCATCTGCGTGCTGGCCTTCCGCCGCGGCGTGATCGGCGAAATCGCCAACCTCATCCGCAAGCCGCTCTAATTTTTCCGAGGCCCCACCCCCGGGGCCTCCGTCATTGCGAGCCCCTTCAGGGGCGCGGTAACGCCGTTCTCTCTCCACCCCCACTCCACCATGTCCAACATCACCCTTTCCCAAGCCCAAAACATCCTCGCCGGCGCCCTGGCCCATGCCCGCAAAGCCAACTTCAAGCCCATGGGCGTGATCGTGGTGGACGCCTCCGGCAACACCGTGGCCTATGCCCGCGAAGATGGCGCCAGCATGTTCCGTTTCGACATTGCCCAAGGCAAGGCCTGGGGCGCTGTGGGCATGGGCGTGTCCAGCCGCACCTTGTTTGAGCGTGCCAAGGACAACCCCAACTTTTTCGTGTCGCTGGCCTCCACCGCCCAAGGCAAATTCTTGCCCCAAACCGGCGCCGTATTGATCAAGGATGCACAAGGCCAAGTGATCGGCGCGGCAGGCGCCAGTGGCGGCACCGGCGATGAGGACGAAGAAATTTGCATTGCCGGCATTCAGTCGGTGGGTCTGAGCGCTGGTTAAAACCGCAGAAAGGACAGCGCATGTCGCATGCCTCCTCCTTGATTGCCGGTTTGCGCAGCGTGGCACTCAACGTGCCTGACCTGGCTTTCGCCGAAAAGTTCTTCACCGACGTCTGGCACCTGGACATTGCGCATCGCCGCCCAGGGGTGATTTACCTCTGCGGCACGGGCGAAGACGACCATTTGCTGGCGCTTCATGAAAAGCCCGGCGCGGCGCAAATTCGCCACGTCAGCTTGCGGGCACGACATGCACAGGCCCTGAACACCATTGCACAATCAGCCGTTCTTCACGGAGGGCGTGTGCTTCAATCCCCCGGCGAGGCCGCAGACCCGAGCGGTGGCATCGCGGTTCAGGTCGCCGATGCCGATGGCCGCGTGTTTGAAATCGTGCATGGCGACCGCTTGCGAGCGCAACCCTCACGCGTGGCCGACCGACCCGAGCGATTGGCCCATGCGGTGCTCAACACCCACGATGTGGCCCTGACCCAGGCCTTCATGGAAAACGTGCTCGATTTTTCTCTGTCGGACCGCACCCGCATCATGGCCTTCATGCGCTGCAACAGCGACCACCACAGCGTGGCCCTGGGCATCAGCGACAACGATGCGCTCAACCACATTGCCTTTTTCATGCCCGACCTGGAGTCGGTGATGCGCGGCGGTGGCCGCATGCGCGATGCGGGCTACGACATTCACTGGGGACCGGGCCGACACGGCCCGGGCAACAACGCCTTCAACTATTTCATTGGCCCGTTTGACATCGTGATCGAGTACACCGCCGAGGTGTCGCAAATCGATGACAGCTACCCTGTGGGCCAACCCGACAACTGGACCTGGCCACCCGGCCGCGTGGACCAGTGGGGCATTTCAGCACCGCCGAGCGCGCGCCTCAAAGAAGCCCAGCGGGCCATCTTGTTTGCTGCTTGATTTTTCATACGCAAGGAACCCATCATGCGATTCACCACTTTCCGTCAGGGCCACGAAGACCGGCTCGGCGTGGTCGTTGGCCAAGAAGTCATTGACCTGCACCAAGCCCAACCCCAGATCAGCTCAGACCTGCGCACCGCCTTGCGTGCCGGCCAAAACCTGATCGGCGCCGCACAAGCGGCCATCGCCAGCCCAGCGCCGCGCATGGCCTTGAGCAGCCTGGAACTCTCACCGTTGCTGCCAGAGCCTGGCAAGATCATTTGCCTGGGCTTGAACTATTTCGACCATGCCAAAGAAGGCGGCCGTGACAAGCCCGAATACCCCTGGTTCTTCCTGCGCTCTGCCAGCTCCTTGCTGGCGCCGAACGCCAAGGCGCTGCGCCCCAAGGTGTCGGAGCAACTGGACTACGAAGCCGAGTTGGCTGTGATCATTGGCACAACGACCAAGCACGCCACGATGGACAACGCCCTGAATGCGGTGTTTGGCTACAGCTGCTTCAACGACATTTCGGTGCGCAACTACCAGCGCAAAACGCCGCAATGGACCATTGGCAAGAACTTCGACCGCACCGGCGGTTTCGGCCCGGTGCTGGTCACCCAGGACGAGTTGCCCGAAGGCGCCACCAACCTGCGCATTCAGTCGCGCCTGAATGGCCAGATCATGCAAGATGCCAACACCCGCGACATGATCTGGGGCGTGGCGGAAACCATTGTGCTGTTGTCCGAATGCGTGACTCTGGAGCCCGGCGACCTGATCATCATGGGCACGCCCGCAGGCGTGGGCCATGCCCGCACCCCACAGGTGTGGATGAAGGCGGGCGATTCGATTGACATCGAGATCGAGCAGATCGGCATCCTGCACAACAGCATCGAAAACGAAGCCGCGTAAAACCCATGCCGACGCCCGATCTGTTCGATGTCGCCATCGTGGGCTACGGACCGACGGGAGCGGTGGCTGCTGGCCTTTTGGGCCAGCATGGCATTCGCACTTGGGTGGGCGATCGCGTGCACACGGTGTACGACAAACCGCGTGCGATTGCGCTGGACCATGAAATCATGCGGGTGCTCCAGGCGCTGAACATTGCCGAGGCCCTGCAGCCTCACATGGAGCCCTTCACCAACTCAGAGTTTTTTGGCGTGGACGGCCAACTCATCAAGTGCATGTCCACCATCGCACCGCCCTACCCCCTGGGCTATGCGCCGTCGATCGTGTTTTCACAGCCGCCAATGGAAGCTTTGCTGCGCGAGCGCGTGGCTGCCCTGCCCTCGGTGACTGTGCAACTGGGGCAAAACGTGGTCGACTTGTCGCAAGACGAGCAGGCCGCCACCCTGACGGTGCAAGATGACAATGGACAGCGTCATGAGGTGCGTGCCCGCTATGTGATCGGTTGTGATGGCGCCTCCAGCTTTGTGCGTCAGAAGATGGGGCTGCCGCTGGACGACCTGGGCTTTGACGAACCCTGGCTGGTGGTGGACATGCTGGTGAACGACAGCGGCCTGGCCAAGCTGCCGCGCACCAGCGTGCAGTTTTGCGAGCCCCAACGTCCCACCACGCTGGTGATCGGCCCAGGCCGTCACCGCCGCTGGGAACTGGCCATCAACCCCGGCGAGGACCCGCAGCAACTGGCCACGCCCGAGGGCGTCTGGTCCTTGCTGTCGCGCTGGCTGACGCCGCAAGACGCCACCCTGTGGCGCCAAGCCAGCTACCGATTCCATGCGCTGGTGGCCCAGCGCTGGCGCCAGGGCCGTGTTTTTCTGGCAGGCGATGCAGCCCACCAACAACCCCCCTTTCTGGGCCAAGGCATGTGCCAAGGCATTCGCGACGCCGCCAACCTCTGCTGGAAGCTGCAGGCCGTGTTGCAGCACCATGCCTGCGACGCCCTGCTCGACACCTACGGCGAGGAGCGCCAACAGCATGTGCGCGAACTCACCACCCGCATCAAAGGCATCGGTCAACTGGTGGGCGAGCGCGATGTGGCCAAAGCCCGCGCGCGCGATGCGAAGTTGTTGGCTGAATGCGGTGGCGTGGTGCAGCCTACGCCGAGACAAAACGTTCAGCCCGCACTGGCCAAAGGCTTGCTGAACGACGCTGGCCATGGTCCTGTGGGCACTTTGTTCCCACAACCCTGGCTCAGCGGCGACACCGCCCCATGCCGCATGGACGAACGTTGGGGCACCGGCTGGCGGGTGGTGCTGTCCGCCGCAGCGCCGCCCGAAGCCAGCGCCGCAACAGCGAGCTTCGACGCCATGCCCATGAAAGTTTGTCAACTCGGACAAACCGGTTTTGTGGAAACCGAAGGGGTCGTGTCAAATTGGCTGCAAACCCATCAGGCGATGGCCGTTGTCGTGCGACCCGACCACTGTGTGTACGCCATGGCCACCCACCCCGAGCAACTGCACACGCAGCTGACACAACTTCAACAAGCCTTGCGCCCGGTTTGAAAGGACTTCCCATGCAACGACGACACCTGATGCACGCTGCTGCAGCCGCCCTGGCCAGCAGCGTCGGCGTGACAGCGCACAGCCAAAGCGCCTGGCCAGACCGCCCGGTGAAATTCATTTTGTCGCAGCCCCCTGGCTCGGGCCCCGACAACGTCGCGCGCTTGCTCTCAGAGCGCTTGGCCAAGGCCTTGGGCCAGGCCGTGGTGATCGAGAACAAGCCCGGCGGGCAAAACGTGATTGGCGCGCAAGCGGCGGCCCGCTCTGCGCCCGATGGCAGCAACTTCTACTTCGCCACCACCGCGGCCCTGGTGACCAACCGGCATCTGTTCAAAACCATGCCCTACGATCCGCAAAAAGACTTTGCGGCGGTGGCCTTCATTGCCAAAAGCCCTTTCGCGGTCTTGGTCCGCGCCGACTCGCCCATCGGCTCCATGCAAGACCTGGTGGCGCGCTCCAAGGCCAATCCTGGGAAACTCTCGGTGGCCAATGAGGGCCCGCGCACCTTTGGCGGCATCATCGCGCGCCTGATCAATGCCCGCACCCGCATGGAAGCCAACCTGGTGGCCTATGCTTCCGTCGGCGTGGCGGTCCAAGACGTGCTGGGTGGGCACTCGGACGCCGTGGTGGCCGATCTGGCGTCTACTGCGCAACTGGTCAAGCAAGGGCGCCTGCGCTTGCTGGCGGTCACGTCTGGCAAGCGCGTGGCGGGCTGGGACAGCGTCCCTGCCTTGTCCGAAATGATTCCCCAGTTCGAGATGGTCGGCTGGTTCACACTGGTGGCCCCTACGGGCACGCCGGCGGCCATCGTTCAGCGCATGCACCGCGAGGTCAACGCTTTGCTGGCCGATGCCGAGGTCGCGCAACGCATGCTGACCATTGGCCCGATCGCGGAACCCTTGAGCAGCCCGGAGGCTGTGGAAGCCTTCCTGAAGCAGGAACACGAGCGCTGGGCGGAAGTGGCCAAAGAAATAGGGCTATTGCCCGAGTAATGCAGGCCCCGCTGGGATGGGCCTAAACTTCGGCCATGTCCCCGCTCACGCTTTATTACGATGGCCGCTGCCCGCTGTGCCAAGCCGAGATGCTGTACTTGCAGCATCGCGACCACCTCGGCTTGCTCAACTGCGTTGACATCACCCAAACCGACTTTGACGCCAACGCCACCGGCCTGACTTGCGAACGGGCCATGGCCAGCATTCACGGGCAGTTGGCGAATGGCGACTGGGTGACGGGCGTTGCAGTGTTTGCCGCCGCCTATGAGCGCGTGGGCCTGCACCGCATGGCCTGGTTGTTGTCTCGCCCCAGTTTGCAACCGTTGCTGGGTTGGGGCTACGCGCGCTTCGCGCGCCACCGCTACACCTTGTCGCGCTGGTTCGGCCCGAGCATGCTGCGCTTCGTCAAGCGCTGGCTCATTCGAGCTTGAGGCAGGTCCTCAAGCCTGTCAACCCTCAATTGGGGATCAGGAAATCCCGACTGATGCTGGCGCCCAATTCGTTCACGCGGTCAAGGAACTGCGTCAGAAAGGCGTGCAAGCCATTGGCCAGAATTTCATCAATACAACCGTATTGCAATTCGGCGCGCAACTTGCCCGCACGCCGGCTGGTGGCGGCGGATTGATCGTTCGCCACCATGGCCAGGTTGCTGACCACTTCGTTCATGCTGGCATGCAAGGAGCGCGGCATGTCGGCGCGCAGCACCAGCAACTCGGCCACACGCTCAGGGCGAATCACGTCACGGTAGACCTTGCGGTAAATCTCAAAGCCCGACACGCTGCGCAGAATGGCGCTCCAGTGGTAGAAGTCGTACTCTTGGTCCTTGGCGCTGGCCGCGCCAAAAAAATCGCTTTGCACGGCGTGGAACTTCACATCCACCAAGCGCGCCGTGTTGTCGGCACGCTCCAGGAAAGTGCCCAGCCGCATGAAGTGCAGCGACTCGTCCATCAGCATGGTGCCCACGGTCACGCCGCGCGAGAGGTGTGAGCGAAATTTGACCCACTCAAAGAATTGGCTGGGGTCGCGCTCGAACTCCCCGGAGCGAATGCGGCGGTTCAACTCCAGCCAGGTCTGGTTTTGGGTTTCCCAGACCTCGGTGGTCAGGGCGCCGCGGACAGCACGCGCGTTCTCGCGCGCCGCACGCAGGCACGAAATGATGGACGAAGGGTTGTCCTCGTCTTTCACCATGAACTCCATGACCTTGCGCGCCTTGATTTCGCCGTACAAGGCCTCGTAGGAAGGCAGCAACTCGCTGATGGAGAGCAGGCCTTTCCAGCCCAGTTCGGCCACCGCCGCAGACTGGGGCAACAAAGACGTCTGGTAGTTCACGTCCAGCATGCGGGCGGTGTTCTCGGCACGCTCGGTGTAGCGCGACATCCAGAACAAGTGGTCGGCGGTGCGTGACAGCATCTCTCAGTTCTCCAGAATCCAGGTGTCTTTGGTGCCACCGCCTTGCGAGGAGTTCACCACCAGGGAACCCTCTTTCAGGGCCACGCGCGTCAAGCCGCCAGGGACCATCTGAACGGTCTTGCCACTGAGAACAAACGGGCGCAGGTCGATGTGGCGCGGCGCGATGCCACTGTCCACATAGGTTGGACAGGTCGACAGGCTGAGGGTGGGCTGTGCGATGTAGCGCGTCGGGTCGGCCAACAGCGCTTTGCGGAAATCTTCGATTTCGGCCTGGGTCGCAGCGGGCCCGACCAACATGCCGTAGCCGCCTGCACCGTGCACCTCTTTCACCACCAATTCGGACAAATGCGCCAAGGTGTATTTCAAGTCTTCTGCATCACGGCACTGGTAGGTCGGCACGTTGTGCAGGATGGGCTTTTCACCCAAGTAGAACTCGATCATCTTGGGCACATAGGGGTAAATCGATTTGTCATCGGCAATGCCGGTGCCGATGGCGTTGCAAATGTTGACATGGCCGGCGCGGTAAACGTCGAGCAAACCAGCACAGCCCAGCGTGGAGGTGGGTCGGAATGCCAAAGGGTCGAGGAAATCATCGTCCACACGCCGGTAAATCACATCGACGCGGCGCGGCCCCTGCGTGGTGCGCATGTAGACGAAGCGGTCGCGCACAAACAGGTCCTGGCCTTCCACCAACTCCACACCCATTTGCTGCGCCAGGAAGGCGTGCTCGAAATAGGCGCTGTTGTACATGCCTGGGGTGAGCACCACCACCGTGGGTTCGGCCGTGGTTGACGGGCTGCAAGCGCGCAAGGTTTCCAGCAACAAATCCGGATAGTGGGCCACCGGGGCCACGGGATACTTGCGAAACAGTTCGGGGAACAGGCGCATCATCATCTTGCGGTCTTCCAGCATGTAGCTGACGCCGCTGGGCACGCGCAGGTTGTCTTCCAGCACAAAGTACTCGCCCTCGCCCTGGGCATTGGGTGCGCGCACGATGTCAATGCCGCTGATGTGCGAGTAAATGTCGCCGGGCACGTTGACGCCCACCATTTCCGGACGAAACTGGGCGTTCTGCAAAATCTGATCCGAGGGGATCAGCTCGGCCTTCAAAATCTCTTGGTCGTGGTAGATGTCATGAATGAACCGGTTCAGCGCCGTCACCCGTTGCACCAAACCCTTTTGCATGCTGGACCACTCATGGGCCGGAATGATGCGCGGAATCAGGTCGAAGGGAATCAGGCGCTCGGTCCCCGAGCCGTCCGCGTCTTTTTCGCCGTAGACCGCGAAGGTGATGCCCACGCGACGAAAAATCATTTCGGCTTCTTCGCGTTGCGCTTGCATCTGGGAGTCGCTCTGCTGCGCCAGCCAGGCGCTGTAATCCTGGTAATGAGGCCTCAAACCCCCCTTTGCATAGGGGAGTTGGGCATACATTTCATCAAACATCTTCATGAACAGAGCACTCCTGCCTCAGTTATAGCAAGTTGGGTGCCACTGAAAAGCAAGCAGGACCCGCCCATCTTGGCACCAAGATGGTGAGTAGACCCCATTTTGGTGCAATCCAGGTTCATTGCCATCCTAAATTCTGGGCTGTAGACACGGTGGGCACTGGCTTGGCTCTTGCTAGAGCATGGACATGTCGATCCATGCCGCGCTTCACCACGTCACCGAATACCACAACGACCGACCGGTCAAGCTGGGGCCCCAGGTCATCCGCCTGCGCCCCGCTCCCCACAGCCGCAGTCGCATCCTCTCGTATTCGCTGCGGGTCGAGCCCGAACAGCACTTCATCAACTGGCAGCAGGATCCCTTCTCCAACTACCAGGCACGCTTGGTGTTTCCAGAAGCCACAACGGAATTCAAGGTCACGGTCGACGTCGTGGTCGAAATGTCGGTGTTCAATCCCTTCGATTTCTTTCTCGAGCCGGGCGCCGAACACTTTCCCTTCAAGTACGAACCTCTGTTGGCACAAGAACTAGCGCCCTACCTGGCCAAAGCGCCGCTGACGCCCAAGCTCAAAGACTATGTCGCCTCGCTTGCTGCGCCCCAAGGCACCACCCGCACCATCGATTTTTTGGTGGGGCTGAACCAGAAACTTCAGCAAGACATTCGTTACCTGATTCGCATGGAACCAGGCGTGCAAACGCCAGAAGAAACCCTCACCCTGGGCTCGGGCTCATGCCGGGACTCCGGCTGGTTGCTGGTCAATGTGCTTCGCCATGTTGGCCTGGCAGCCCGCTTCGTCTCCGGCTATCTGATCCAGCTCAAGCCCGATGTGAAATCGCTCGATGGCCCCAGTGGCACCGAGGTCGACTTCACCGACCTGCATGCCTGGTGCGAGGTCTACCTGCCAGGCGCGGGATGGATTGGCTTGGACCCCACCTCCGGGCTGTTGGCCGGTGAAGGCCATGTACCGCTGGCCTGCACGCCCCAGCCTTCAAGTGCGGCACCCATCGAAGGCTTGATCGACAAAGCCGAAGTGACGTTCGCGCACAGCATGGCGGTCACGCGCGTCCACGAGTCGCCGCGTGTCACACGGCCTTACACCGACAACCAATGGGATGCCGTTCTGGCCCTGGGTGAACGGGTCGACCAGCAACTGGTGGCGCACGATGTGCGCCTCACCATGGGCGGTGAACCCACCTTTGTCGCCACCGCTGACCGCGACGCGGCCGAATGGAACACCGATGCCTTGGGCCCGACCAAACGTGGTTATGCCACGCAATTGGTTCACAAACTGCGCGATGAATACGGCCAAGGCGGCTTTCTCCATTTCGGCCAAGGCAAGTGGTACCCCGGTGAGCAATTGCCACGCTGGGCCCTCGGCATTTATTGGCGAAACGATGGCAAGCCCTGCTGGCAAAACCCTGAGCTGTTTGCGGACGAGTCACATCCCACGCATTACACGCCGGTGGACGCACAGCGCTTTGTGCAACACCTCACCCACAAGCTGGGATTGAACAATGACTTCATCACGCCGGGCTATGAAGACACCTGGTATTACCTCTGGCGCGAGCGCCGTCTGCCGGTCAACGTCGACCCTTTTGACTCCCGTCTTGATGACGAACTCGAGCGCTTGCGCCTGCGCCGCGTGTTCGCGCAAAAGCTGGACACCGTCATTGGCTATGTGCTGCCGATTGCCCCCAACGAAAGCCACACACTTGCCGACGCGCCCTGGGTCAGTGGCCCGTGGTTTGTGCGCGATGAGCGCTTGTATTTGATTCCCGGTGACTCGCCCATGGGCTACCGTTTGCCCCTGGACTCCTTGCCCTGGGTCAGCCAAGAAGACTACCCTTACCAGCACGCGCTGGACCCGTTTGCGCCACGCTCACCCCTGGCGGAAAACTTCACACCGCGCCAACTGCGTCAACCGAGCGCCCCCATGGTGGGTTCTGCCCAAGCCAAGTCCGCCACTGCGCAGCCACACCATCGCTGCGCCTCAGCACACGATGTCGTGCGCACGGCCTTGTGCGTCGAGGTGCGTGACCCGCGACGCGCCAACGGCCCCCAAGCGCAAACCCAGGGCCAAGCTGGCGGCGTGCTGTATGTGTTCATGCCGCCGCTGCCCCGCCTGGAGGATTACCTGCGCTTGCTCGCGGCGGTGGAAGCCACCGCCCAAGAGCTGGACATGCAACTCGTGCTGGAGGGCTACCCGCCGCCACGCGATCCGCGCCTCAAGGTGTTGCATGTCACCCCCGACCCTGGCGTGATCGAAGTCAATATCCATCCCGCGCACAACTGGCGCGAGTTGGTCGACCACACCGAGTTTTTGTACCAGGCCGCCTTTGAAACCCGCCTGAGCGCTGAAAAATTCATGACCGATGGCCGCCACACCGGCACAGGGGGCGGCAACCACTTTGTGCTGGGCGGCGCCACCCCGGCCGACAGCCCGTTCTTGCGTCGCCCCGAATTGCTGGCCAGCCTGATCCTTTACTGGCACAACCACCCCTCGCTGAGCTACCTTTTCAGCGGCATGTTCATTGGCCCCACCAGCCAAGCACCGCGCGTGGACGAAGCCCGCAACGACCAGGTCTATGAGCTCGAAATTGCGCTCAGAGAAATCATGCGACAGCGAGAAATCCATGGCCAGGAAATGCCTCCTTGGCTGGTCGACCGCGCGCTGCGCAACATCCTCATCGACGTCACCGGCAACACCCATCGCAGCGAGTTCTGCATCGACAAGCTTTATTCGCCAGACACCAGCACTGGCCGCCTGGGCCTGCTGGAGTTGCGCGCGTTTGAAATGCCGCCCCATGCCCAGATGAGCATCGTGCAGCAACTGTTGTTGCGCGCCATGATCGCACGTTTCTGGCAACAGCCCTACCGCGCGCCTGCCACGCGTTGGGGCACAGAATTGCACGACCGTTTTCTGTTGCCCACCTTTGTCCAAATGGACTTTGAGGATGTCATGTCGGAAATGCGCGACGCGGGCTTTGCATTCGACAGCGCCTGGTTCGCGCCGCACTTCGAGTTCCGCTTCCCGCGCGTGGGCGACTTGCAAACCCGGGGTATGGTCATGACCCTGCGCAATGCGCTGGAACCCTGGCATGTCATGGGCGAAGAAGGCGCGCCGGGCGGCACCGTGCGCTATGTAGACTCTTCCTTGGAGCGCATCGAGGTGCGCATCCATGGCTTCAACGAAAGCCGTTATGTGGTCACCGTGAACGGCCGCGCCCTGCCCTTGCAACCCACCGGCACACAAGGCGACTTTGTCGCGGGCGTGCGCTACCGGGCCTGGAGCCCGCCATCTGCGCTGCATCCCACCTTGAGCAGCGATGCGCCCTTGACCTTTGACCTGTTCGACACCTGGACCGGTCGCTCACTGGGAGGCTGCCAATACCACGTGGCGCACCCCGGCGGTCGCAACTATGTGACCTACCCGGTGAATGCCTATGAGGCCGAAAGCCGGCGTCTGGCGCGCTTCTTCCGCCAGGGCCATACGCCGGGCGCCATGGATGTGCCCGAGGCCAGCATTCGCCAACCGGGCAGCCGTGAGTTCCCCTTCACCCTGGACCTGCGGCGCTGAACAAAAGCCATCGGATGGTTGGTGAGAGAATGGGCACACTGTGGAAAACGAACGCCAAGCCACTTCGCACCCCCTGACCATCCCTGAGCGGCTGGCGGCTTGGGCCGAGCCTGCGGCCTCGGGCCATTTCAATGAACTGCGGGGTGCGTCAGAGCCAGCGCAGGCACAGACGCTGGCGCCCGCCTGGTCCACCTTTTTTGAGCATGTGGGCCATGAAGGCCTGAACGACTTGAACCAACGCACGCGCGACCTGCAGCGGCAGGTGCGCGACAACGGCATCACCTACAACGTGTATGCCGACCCGCAAAACCCGCAACGCCCCTGGTCGCTGGACCTGTTTCCCTTGCTGCTGACGCAGCAAGACTGGCAAACCATTGAACAAGGCGTTCAACAACGGGTGCAAGTGCTGGAAAAGGTCATGGCCGATGCCTACGGTCCCCAGCGCTTGCTGCACGAAGCCTTGATCCCGCCCGCCCTGGTGCAAGGTCACCCCGGTTACATCCGCTCCATGCATGGCGTCACACCCGTCGGCGACACGCGGCTGCACATTGTCGCCTTTGATTTGGCGCGCAGCCCTCAAGGCCATTGGTGGGTGGTCTCGCAACGCACGCAAGCCCCCTCAGGGCTGGGCTACTTGCTGGAAAACCGCTTGATCATTTCCCGCTTGTTTCCGCAAGCCTTCGAAGCCATGCAAGTGCAACGCCTGGCGGGCACCTACCGCGCGCTGATGGAGGGCATCCGGCAGCGCAGCCCGGCCGGAACCGATGCGCACATTGCCCTGCTCACCCCCGGGCCCTACAACGAAACCTACTTTGAGCATGCCTACCTGGCGCGCTACCTCGGCGTCACCCTGGTCGAGGGCAGTGACCTGACGGTGCGCGACCAGCGCTTGTACCTCAACACCTTGCGCGGTCTCGAGCCGGTGCATGGCATGATCAAACGCCTCGACGACCAATTCCTGGACCCGCTGGAATTGCGCGCGGACTCCACGCTGGGCGTGCCCGGCTTGCTGCAAGCCATTCGGGCAGGCCATGTGCTTGTGGCCAATGCGCCGGGCTCGGCCTTTCTGGAGTCGCCCGCCCTGCTGGGTTTCTTGCCAGCCTTGTCCGAAGCCTTGCTGGGCGAAACCTTGCAATTGCCGTCCTTGCCCACCTGGTGGTGTGGCGAGCGCGCGGCCTTGGACGAAGCCCAGCACCGCCTGAGCACCAGCGTCATCAAACCCACCTTTCCTTGGGGCTTGCCCGGCAACCCCACCCTGGAATCGGTGCTGGGCCGAGGCTTGAGCGAACGCGCGCAAGACGAATGGGCTGGGCGCATGGCGCGCCAAGGCGAAGACTTCACCGTTCAAAATTATTTGCCTTTTTCGCAAATGCCCACCTGGCACAGCACGATGGACGGTGGCCGACTGCAACCGCGCTCGGTGCTGCTGCGCGTCTTTGCGGTGGCCCAAGCCAGCGGCCGATGGAATGTGTTGCCCGGTGGGCTGGCACGCCTGGCGGTGCCGGGTGCTGAAATTGCCTCCATGCAACGCGGTGGCAGCAGCGCCGATGTCTGGGTGCCGTCCCAAGAACACCCGCACGGCGCGGAGGAAACCGAGACCACCACGGCCAGTGTGCATGTGCCGGCCTCCGCCAGCTTTGGCTTGCGAAAACGCCTGGTCACCAGCCGTGCGGCAGAGAACCTTTACTGGCTGGGTCGCTACAGCGAGCGCAGCGAAAACAGCTTGAGCCTGGCGCGCTTTTCACTGGAAGCCCTGAGCGGCGAAAACCAGCACTCACGTCCGCTGTTGCAGTGGCTGTACGAACTGACGACGCGGCAAGGTCTGGTGCCGCCCGGCGTGCCGCACCCGCAGGCCTCGCGTCGCCTGTTCGAGCGCACCTTGATCGCCAGCCTCCACAAAGACGACTGGACCAGCGTGGGCTACAACCTGCGCGCGCTGCGACAGGCCGCCTCGGCAGTGCGCGAGCGTTTGTCGCTGGAGCACTGGAACCTGATTGACCGCACGGAAAAAGATTTTTTTGCGCAATGCGACAAACTCACACAACAAGGTGACGCCGCATCCATCGAGGCACTGCACCTGCTGGACACCATCAATCGCCAGCTGGCCGCCATCACCGGCGCCCAGACCGATCGCATGGTGCGAGACGACGGTTGGCGTTTGCTCAGCATTGGCCGGCACGTGGAACGCCTGGCTTTTCTGTCTTCTGCGTTGAGCTTGGCTTTTGCATCCGGTGGACTCGACCATCCGCAAAAAGACGATGCGGTCTACACCGGGCTGCTGGCGCTGTTTGACAGCACCATCACCTTTCAGTCGCAGTACCAGCAAAACCGAAGCCTGCCTTCGCTGCTGGCCCTGCTGGTGCAAGACACCGACAATCCGCGCTCGCTGGCCTGGGTGGCCCAAACGCTCAAAGGACGGCTCTCCAAGCTGGCCGGCAGTGGCGCCGAGGAGCTCGATGGCTTGGCGCGCATGGTGCCCAGCCCAGCGAGTTGGGTTGCCACAGCGCAACCAACCCGTGACAGCCTGACAACCGAGTTGCAGAACTGCCTGCAGGCCATTTACACCTTGTCCGATGCCATTGGCGCGCGTTACTTCACGCACCTGCGGGATGGCGAACAAAGCTTGGGCTTCTGAAGCTTCACCATGCTGCTGCGCATCACCCACGAAACCCGCTATGACTACGCACCTGCCGTGGGCACGGCACAGCATATTTTGCATTTGCAACCGCGTGACACTTTGCGACAGCATGTGGTGCAGCATCAGTTGCAGATCACGCCCGAGCCTTCACAAACCTTGGCGCAAACCGATGTGTACGGCAACCCCATGAGCTACGTCGCTTTGCAGGCGCCGCACGAAGCCCTGAGCCTGGTCTCGCGCAGCGTGGTCAAGACCTTGGGCGCAGCCGCCCCAGCTGCCGCGGCACTGAGCGTGCGCTGGGAAAGTGTGCGCAACCGATTCCGTTACCAGGTCGGTGCGCGCTACGACGCCGCCATCGACCATGTGTTTGCCTCGCCGCATGTGCCACGCCACCCTGCCTTTCAAGATTACGCTTTGCCCAGCTTCACACCCGGTCGCCCCCTGCACGAGGCCGCACGCGATCTGAGCGCGCGCATCCATTTTGACTTTCGCTACGAAAGCCACAGCACCGATGTCAGCACACCAGCCTTGGAAGCGCTGCAGCAACGGCGCGGGGTCTGCCAAGACTTTGCGCACATCTTCATTGCCTGCTGCAGGGCGATGGGCCTGGCCGCGCGCTATGTCAGCGGCTATTTGCTGACGGTGCCACCGCCTGGACAGCCACGCCTGATTGGCAGCGATGCCTCACACGCCTGGGCCTCGGTGTACGTGCCCGATGACCAGGAGGGCCCCGGCCATTGGCTGGACTGCGACCCCACCAACAACCGCTGCGACTGGGAAACACCGGGCGAAGACTATGTCACCGTGGCCATGGGCCGCGACTATGCCGACGTCTCGCCCGTGCGCGGCGTCATTCACGGTGGCACCCACCACACACTGGCGGTTGCGGTCACCGTCGAACCCGCCGGCGATGCTTAAAGTTTGACCACGGCCGCCTTGCCCAGCACTTCGTTTTCGTAAGCGTGCAAAGAAGGCAAGCCCCCTGTGTGCAAAAACAAAACCCGCTCCCTCGGCTTGAAGAAGCCCTGCCGGGCCAAACCGATGAGGCCGGCCATAATTTTGCCGGTGTACACCGGGTCCAGCAAAATGCCCTCGGTGCGCGCCAACAGCTGCACGGCCTCCACCATCTTGTCGTTGGGAATGGAATACTTGGGCTGCCAATAGCCGCCCACGCTGACCACCGCTTCGCGCGGCACCGTCATGGGAATGCCAATCAAGTCCAGCACCGCTTGCGCTTCGCGGTGCACCAACGGCTCTTGATCCGCCGGGTCGCGGCTGACCCCCACGCCCACGATGGGCACCTGAATGTGGTTGCCCAAAAAACCCGCCAACAGGCCGCCATGGGTGCCCGAGCTGCCGGAGCCGACAACCACACGGTCAAAGGACACGCCCTGGTCAAAGCATTGTTGTTGCAGCTCTTGGGCGCAGGCCGCATAGCCCAGGCCGCCAATGGCATTGGAGCCGCCACCCGGAATGATGTAGCCCTTGCGCCCTTGCGCCAACAACTGCGCTGCCTCGGCTTGCATGGCTTGCGCCATGTTGCTGCCACCGGGCACCACGGTGATGGCTTCCACGCCCATCAAACGGAACATGAAATGGTTGCCGCTGGCGTCGTCGTCGTAACTGTGGGGCACGCGCTCTTCAATCACGAACCGGCACTTCAGGCCTTCTTTGACGGCGGCGGCCAGGGAGATGCGGCAATGGTTGGATTGCGGCGCACCGCAGGTGATCAGGGTGTCGGCACCTTGGGCCAAGGCATCGGCCACCAGAAATTCCAGCTTGCGTGTTTTGTTGCCGCCGGGGAACAAGCCCAGCATGTCATCGCGCTTGACCCAAAGCTCGGGGCCTTGTCCATCCGGGCAGCTGGCTGCCAGCGCTTGGGAGAATCGCGGCATGGGCTCCAGTGGCGTGGCAAAGGGGGTGTAGCGGCGGCGAGGGAAACGGGACAGGTCCATGGTTCACATCCTAAGAGACAAAGGGTTCATTTCCAGCGAATCGGTTCGATCATCACGCTGCCGCGTTGGCTGCTCAGGGTCAGCGCGCCTTCCTGCACCGTGGCCTGCAGCTGCATGCTGCGCTCGGCCAATGCGCTCAAGGCTTGCGAGGCTTCGGTGGGCACGCGCCACACCTGCAATTTATCGAGCCTGGACAACTTGTTTTCAATGCCGCGCCACCAGACCTCTGCAGCGTGGTGAAAGGCATAGACGATGACCGCGTCGGCTTTGCTGCAGGCCTTGGACAAAGGCTTGTCCTCGGGTTGGCCGACTTCGATCCACAGCCGCTTGCGGCCGGTGAAATCGGTGAGGGACACATCGGGGTCGTCCGGATCCGACAGGCCGGCGCCAAAAGCCAGGGTGCCATCGCCATTGCAAACGGACTGCAAGGTATGGGCTTGCAAAGCCAATGCCACCAGACGAACCATCATGCGCTCATCGGTTTCGCTGGGGTGACGCGCCAAAGTGAGGGAGTGATCGGCGTAATAACTGTGATCGATGTCGGCCATTTGCAAGCCGGCTTTGAAGATGGTGGATTTGATGGCCATGACCGATTATCGCGGGGGTTACAGCGTTTGCCTTGGACGCGTCGATAATTTGTGGCGTGTCAACGCACTACCCCATGACGTCCACCGCCCCCACCCGCGCCACCCACCTGCCCGTTCACCTGGCCTTGTTTGGCATCACCGTGGTTTGGGGTTTGAACCTCTCAGTCGTCAAATCGCTGACCCAAATTCTTGACCTCAGCCTGATTGCCATGTTGCGCATGCTGGCCTGCGTGGCCTGCCTGACGCTGCTGTACCGCCACAAGATTGCCTTGATTCGCCATTGGCGCGCATCTTTGTGGGCGCAGGCCACCTTGGCGGGCGTGTTGATGGTCTATGTGAACCAGGTGTTGTTCACCCAGGCCATGGGGCGCACCAGCGCCACCAATGCCGCCTTGATCATCGCCTTGGGGCCCATGGTGTCGGCCAGCTTGGAATATGTGTTTTTCCGAAAGCCGATGGGCCGTCGCATGCGCTGGGGCCTGGTGCTGGCTTTGATCGGTGTGGTCACGGTCATCACCCACCGCCCAGGTGCGCAATGGCAGCAAGCGGCCTTGGGCGATGTGCTGATTTTCTGCTCGGTCGTGACCTTTGCCGTGGGTGGCGCCCTCACCCAACGCATTTCGGGCGAACTCGATCCCATGAGCATGACCTGGTACACCCATGTTTTGGGCGGCATTCTGTTGTGCATCGACAGCATGTTGCGCTTGGACGACATCGTCACGCCCCTGGCCGCTCTTGATGCCAAGGCCTGGGGCATGACCCTGTTTTCAGGCTTGGTGGCCACAGGCCTGGGGGCTGTCATCTGGGCCAAAGGCATTGCGGTGCTGGGCGTGGGCAGAACCGCCGCCTATCTGTCCTGGGTTCCGGTCCTGGGCGTGGCGTTTGGCGCGCTTTTGTTGGGCGAGCCTGTCACCTACTGGCATGCACTGGGCGTGGGCTTGGTGCTGATGGGCACGGTGCTGAGCTGGCCCGAGGCCATGTGGTCTTTGGTGCGGGGCCGGCTTGGATTTAAATCGTGGCGATGAGCGCCTCACGCAGCGCAGGCGTCACCTCGGGATCCACGCCAAACCAGGCCTTGAACGCGGGCCGCGCCTGGTTCAATAGCATGCCCAAACCGTTCACTGTGAGGTTGCCACGCGCGCGTGCCGCTGCCAGCAGCGTGGTCTCCAAGGGAATGTAAATGGCATCACACACCAGGGCATCCGTGGGCAAGGCGTCGAGTTGCAAGTCCAGGTCGGTCTTGCCATGCATGCCCTGGTCGGTGGTGTTCACCAACATGGCCGCACCTGCCAGCGCGTCATGGCGCTCAGACCAATCGAAGACGGCCACAACAGGGCCAAACTCGTCTGCCAGCACTTGGGCCTTGCTGCGCGTGCGGTTGATCAGGCGAATCGACGAGGCGCCGGCATCGATCAAGCTCAGCACGATGGCGCGTGCCGCACCGCCGCCACCCAGCACCACGATCGGGCCCGCGTCGGCTCGCCAGTCGGGCTTGGCGTCACGCAAGCTTTGAATGAAACCGTAGCCATCGGTGTTGAAGCCATGCAAAGCGCCATCGGCTTGCACCACCACCAGATTGATGGCACCCATGCGCCGGCCCAAGGGGTCGACATGGTCCACCCATTGCATGGCCTCAATTTTGTGCGGCAGTGTGATGTTGCAGCCCGCCATGCCCAAAGCCGACAGGCCACGCAAGGCCGCTTCGAGCCGTTCTGGCCGAACCGCAAACCGGCCATAGGCGCCGCTCAGGCCATACTGTTGGATCCAGTGGGTGTGGATCACCGGGGAGCGCGAATGGGCGACAGGCCAACCCATCACCCCGGCCATCACGAATTGCTGCGACATGTCCTGTGTTTCCTTCCAAACAGTTCAGGGCGCCAAGGATAGCGTGAAATGAAGCGCACTCAGTGCGGCTTCATCTCCACCACGGCGTCCACGGCAAAAGCGCCTTGGCCTTGCGGCATGGCGAGCACCGGATTCAAGTCAATCGACAGCACTTGCTCACGGCACACATCGCCCACCGCCGACAAGCGAGAAAGCATTTGCGCCAAGGCCTCGATGTCCAGCGCAGGCCGACCCCGCGCGCCCATCAGCAAGGGTGCGCCGCGAATCGAGCGGATCATGGCTTCGGCCACATCGGGTCCGAACGGGCAACGGTGGAACACCACATCCTTGAGCACTTCCACAAAAATGCCCCCCAAGCCGAACATGGCCACCGGGCCAAAGACCGGGTCGTGGGTGAGGCCCATGATGCACTCCACGCCCCCCGAGAGTTGGCGCGCCACCAAGACGCCTTCGAGCTTGGCATGCGGCAACGCAGCGCGGGCGCGTTGCATCAGCAGTTCATACCCCTCGCGCACCTGCGTCGCTGAATCGATGTTCAACAACACGCCACCGATTTCCGACTTGTGAAGAATGTCAGGAGACACGATTTTCAGCACAACGGGATAGCCCAGCCGCTGGGCAGCTGCCACGGCGCTGTCGGCATCCAGGCAGACTTCTTCGGGCGCGCATTGAATGCCAGCTTGGGCCAACCAGCGCTTGGCCTGGGCTTCATTCAAGCTGTTGCCCGGTGCTTGCAAGCCTTGCAAGCTGGGGGGCGCTTGGCGCGGCTCTCGCGCGAAGGCCTTGCCAAAGGTGTGCATGGCCGCAATGGCCGCTACGGCACGGTGCGGGTCTTCAAACACAGTGAAGCCGTCTTCTTCATAGGTTTGCACCCATTCGGGCGCTGCCAGCAAAGACAGCACAAACAACCGGTCGGGGTGTTTCTCGCGCACACGCTGGAGTTCTTTGCGCAGTTTGGGCGCGGTCGAGGGCGTGCCGGCGGTGTAGGTGAAAAAGCCCAGCAAGCTGCCGTAATTTCCCTCTTCCACCACCGCGTTGGTGAATTGGCCGAGCAAGCTCATGTCGTTCAAAAATTGGGCCGTGGTGTCCACGGGGTTGCGGGGCGAGGCAAAGGGCAACATGGCCTTGAGCCGGTCTTGGCTGGCTTGCGGCATTTCTGTGAGTTCCAGGCCCAAAGGCTCGGCCGCATCCGAAATGATCACCCCCGCACCGCCACTCACAGTCAGCACGCCCAAGGACGCACTGAGCGGAAAGACACGGCGGGTGGCCAGGCGCGCCACATCCAGCATGTGCTCGGTCGTGGTGGCCCGCACCACCCCCATCTCTTTGAGGACGGCGTCCGTGATGGCATCGTTGCCGGCAATCGAGGCCGTGTGCGATTGCGCAGCCGCACTGCCAATGTCGCTGGAACCCACCTTCATCATCACCACGGGTTTGTGCGCCAGACGGGCGGCCTCCAGGGCTTGCAACAAACTGGCACCGTCGCGAATGCCTTCCGAATACACGGCGATCACCTGGGTCTGGTCGTCTTCCACCATGGCCTGAATCATTTCACCCAGGCTGAGATCGCACTCGTTGCCGGTCATCACACAGGCAGACAGACCAATGCCGCGTGCATGGGTCAAGGCCAGAATGTGCCCCCCATAAGCGCCCGACTGGCTGAGCACGGCCACCTGGCCTGGCAAAGGAAAGCCCAACTCGACACTGGAGACAAAACTGCCATAGAAACCATTGCGCGGGTTCAGCATCCCCAAGGAGTTGGGGCCCAGGATGCGCATGCCATGACGCCGCGCACTGGCGACCATTTGCTGCTCCAGCAGGGCCCCCTCAGGCCCTGCCTCGGCAAAACCGGCGCTGAACACAATGGCCGCGCCAGTGCCACGTTGTCCCAGCGCTTCGATGACCGGCAACACGCCAGAGGCCGCCACGGCGACCACCGCCACATCGGGGGCTGCGGGCAAGGCTTCGATCTGGGCATAGCAGGTCAAGCCCTGGACCGTGGAACGCGTGGGATTCACCGGCCAAATCTGGCCTTGAAAGCCCTGGCTCAGCATGTAGCCAATGGGACGGCCACCAATGCGCAAGGGATCGTCTGAGGCACCAATGACCGCCACCGATTGCGGCGCCAGAATTTTTCGAAACATGAGGTCTCCAATTGAACACCGCCATCAGCGGTGCTCATGGTATTGTCATGGCATCGGCGGGCGGGCGGCGTCGCCTGTGCGAAATAACTAGGAGACTTTCGTGAGCAACCCACCTTCTGGCATGAAAAAGGGCTTGACGCATTACGGCGATCAGGGCTTTTCCCTGTTCCTGCGCAAAGCCTTTATCAAGGGCGCGGGCTACACCGATGCGGCCTTGGAAAGGCCCGTGATCGGCATTGCCAACACGGGCAGCGCCTACAACCCCTGCCATGGCAACGCGCCGCAACTGATAGAAGCCGTCAAGCGCGGCGTCATGCTGGCCGGCGGCTTGCCCATGGACTTTCCCACCATCTCGATCCATGAAAGCTTTGCGCAGCCCACCAGCATGTTCCTGCGCAACCTGATGTCCATCGACACCGAAGAAATGATTCGCGCACAACCCATGGATGCGGTGGTGCTGATTGGGGGCTGCGACAAAACCGTGCCGGCGCAATTGATGGGCGCGGCCTCGGCCGGCATTCCGGCGATTCAACTCATCACTGGCTCCATGCTCACGGGCTCGCACCGTTCCGAGCGCGTGGGCGCCTGCACCGATTGCCGCCGCTACTGGGGCAAATTCCGCGCCGAAGAAATCGACGAGCAAGAAATTGCGGCAGTGAACAACCAACTGGTCGCCAGCGTGGGTACCTGCAGCGTGATGGGCACGGCCAGCACCATGGCCTGCATCGCTGAAGCCTTGGGCATGACAGTGCCGGGAGGCGCTTCGGCACCCGCCGTGTCGGCCGACCGTATTCGCATTGCCGAGCAAACCGGCGCACAAGCGGTACAAATGGCCAAAGACCGGCTCACCATCGACAAAATACTGACCGCGAAAGCTTTTGAAAATGCCATGCGGGTGTTGCTGGCCATTGGCGGCTCCACCAATGGCATCGTTCACCTGACGGCCATTGCCGGGCGCATGGGCTTTGAAGTCGACATGAAAGCCCTGGACCGCATGGGCAACGAAACGCCTGTGCTGCTCGACCTCAAGCCCTCGGGCGCCCATTACATGGAAGACTTCCATGATGCGGGTGGCATGGCCACCTTGCTGCGCGAGCTCAAGCCTTTGCTGCACCTGGACGCCTTGACGGTCACAGGCCGCACCCTGGGCGAGGAACTCGAGCGCGCTGCGCCGCCCTTCCAGCAAGACGTGGTGCGCCCCATGGCACAGCCTATCTACCCTCAAGGGGGCATTGCCGTCTTGCAGGGCAACCTGGCGCCGGGTGGCGCCATCATCAAGCAGTCGGCGGCGCATCCCGACTTGATGGAGCATGAAGGACGCGCCGTGGTGTTCGAAAACCTGGAAGACATGGCCAACCGCATTGACAGCGACGATCTGGATGTGAACCCTGACGATGTGCTGGTGTTGAAAAACATTGGCCCGCAAGGCGCCCCAGGCATGCCCGAGGCAGGCTACATGCCCATCCCGCGCAAACTCGCACGCGCCGGCGTCAAGGACATTGTGCGCATCTCCGATGGTCGCATGAGCGGCACTGCCTTTGGCACGATTGTGTTGCATGTGATTCCCGAATCGGCCATCGGCGGACCGCTGGCTTACGTCCAGAATGGCGACCGCATTCAGTTGTCGGTCAAAAACCGGTCGCTGCAACTCAAGGTGTCCGAGGAAGAGCTCGCGCGGCGCATGCGCGAACGCCCGATCACGCCACCCCAGGCCGATCGCGGCTACCGCAAGCTGTACCTGCAGACCGTGACGCAAGCCGACCAGGGCGTGGACTTTGACTTCTTGCGCGCCAGCGAACAACGCGGCACCATTCCCAACACCCCTCAATAAGAAAGACGCACATGGGCTCACACTTCACACTTCACACGCCGTACCCTGGGCCTGCTGGCGGCCCTCACCCTGATCACAGGTGCGCAGGCCCAAAGCTGGCCCAGCAAGCCCTTGCGCATCGTCGTGCCTTACCCGCCCGGCGGCTCATCGGACATCATTGCGCGCGCCATCAGCCAGCAACTGTCGGACACCTTCAAGCAAAGCGTGATCGTGGAAAACAAGCCGGGGGCCAACGGCAACACCGGATCGGACATGGTGGCCAAGTCCACCGACGGCCACACCTTTTTATTGTGCGATGTGGGCGCACTGGCCATTTCGCCCTCGGTGTACACCAAGCTGCCGTTTGACCCCTCCAAAGACCTGCGCGGCGTCACCATGCTGGCCTACTCGCCCCACCTGCTGGTGGTGCACCCCTCGGTGTCTGCCAACAACCTGCAAGAGTTGGTTCAACTGTCGCGTCAGCAAGCCCTGAACTTTGCCGTTTCTGCCATCGGCAGCGCGCCGCATTTGGCCGGCGTGGCCGTGGAAAAAGCCACGCAGGCCCAGTGGAACTACATCCCCTACAAAGGTGGTGCGCAAGCCATTGGCGACACGGTGGGCGGGCAAACCCAAATTCTGATGAATGGCATGCTGGCCACGCTTCCCCATGTGCAGTCGGGCAAGCTCAAGGTGTTGGGCGTCTCCAAAGCCACCCGCGTGCCCTTGCTGGCCAATGCGCCAACGCTGGCCGAGCAAGGCGTCAAAGATTTTGAGTCAGGCACCTGGCAAGGCTTGCTGGTGCCGGCCAACATGCCAGAAGCCCATGTGCAACGCCTGGCCGCCGAACTCACGCGGATCATCCGCTCACCCGAGGTGCGCGAGCGCCTGGTGTCGCAAGGTGCCGAGGTCTACACCATGACACCGGCCGAGCTGGCGCGCTTCTTCGAACAAGAGCGAAAGAAATGGGCCGGCGTGGTTCAGGCGGGCAACATCCGCTTGGATTGAGCCTTTGAAGGCTGCTTGCGGGCTCAATGGGCCAGGCTGGGCAAGGCAATGTCGGTGGTCCCCGGTCGCACCCAGCGCGGTGATTCACGGGTGGTGTCCAGGCAGCCCCCCTCGGCATACACCCCTTTGGGATCCCGCAAACGCAGCATGCGATCGGTGATGTGTCGCACCTTTACCGGGTCTTGGCAGGTCTGCTGCACCAATTTGGCCACCGCCTCTTCGTCCATGAACAAGCCGCCTTGGTCAGATTGACGCACGCCATGGCGCCAATGGAACAATTCAATGGCTTTGGTCTGTAAGTCGTAGGGCCGCTGCGGTTGCCAAAAATTGGCGAACAAGCCCTGACCGAGGTAAATCACCCAGGAACCCTCATAGCCTTCAATATCGGAAGAGGCATCGTCCGGGTTGCGAAACCAGACACGGTCACCCGGCACGAACCAGGTAGGGGGCAAAGGGTCTTCGTTGGAGCCCCACTCATGCAAGAAAACATCATGGAATCGACCCGAGGCGATGGGTTGCTGCTGCCATTGCGCGACGATTTTCGACAACAAAGCCGGGTGGCTGAAGCGAGCCTCCAGCGCAATGCCCAACAAAATCACATACTCGGTGGCGCGGTAGCAAGAAAACGCATAGAGCTTGCCTGAGACCTGCGGTTGGGTCGCTTGCTGCAGGGCTTCGATCAGACATTTGCCAGGCTTGAGCAAAAAGCCTTTGTCTTCCTGGTATTCCCAGTAATCCACCGGCCGATCCACACGCTCGGTGTGAAAGTCCATGGCCGTATGGCGTGCCGCCTCCACAATGTGGCAGCGCATGCGAACCGCACTGATGAATTCGTCCAACGAGGGAAACGTCAAAAGCACAGGACTGGCCAGCAAAGCCAAGACGGTCTCACGGCACAGCGCTTGCGATGGTGTCAGATGGGCGAGTTTGAATTTTTCAGACAGGCTCAGCGTATCGAAATGCGGCAGGTTGTGGCGGGCACAAACTTTTTGCAAGCGGTAATGGTGCTGGTGCTCGCGGTCCATGGCTTGGTGACTGACATAGTCTTGCAAGCCCCAAGCCTTCATATGACCCATGGCCTGGCCATGGTCATGGTCTGCCTGAAGTGCATTTTGCGAACAAATGACAATTCCCTGCGGCATGTGACGTGAAGGCGGGGGTGCCGCCTAGATAGACGTATCTGTACAACTCTAGCGATTACCCCCGAGCGATGCCAGTCCAATTTTTAGGGGTTTTCACCCATCGGTGCAAAGCCATGCCCAAGACCACACTGACAAGCCAGGCCAGGCCAAAGAAACTCCATGCCCAGAGCGTGCTGTCAGAAGCATGACGGGACCATGCGGCACTGAAGCCCAAGATCACGGCAAAGTGAACCACAAAAATGGCGTAAGAGGCGTCGCTCAAGGCCTGCCATGTGGCCCGCAAGATCGCCGGCAATGCGTCGCGTTCGCCCACGACCCACAAGGCCCAGGCGGTCACGGCAGCCAGTGCGGGTCGGACACGAAACGCCATGGCCGCATCGACGAGCAGCATCAACAGCAACAGCGTCAGAAGGCCTCTGGCCACAAGGGATGCACGCGCCCAAGCCGCCAACACGCCCAGGCCATAGGCGCCCCAAAAATACAAGGCCCACACATCCAGTTCGCTGTAGTGATTGAAGCCCCACCAGGACACCACCGTCAAGACAGCAACACAGCCGATGGTCAAGGGCGGCGGCACACCCGAGGCGCCACGTGGCAGCAAGCACATCAAGACCGCAAAGGACACATACAGCTGAAAGTCAATCGCCACATACCAGGCACCTGCTGACAGCGCAGGCACAGCCAACACGCCTTGCAGCATCAGCACATGGGCCATGAACTCCCACAGCGATGGCCACGGCGACATCCACTCGGGCTGGTAAAAGGGGGCCACAGCCGCCATGACCAGCATCAGCACCAGCAAGGCCACCGCAAACTGTGGGGCCAACCGAAGGTAGCGCCCCCAGATGGCTTGCGGCAGCGACAGCTGTCGCCCACTCAAAATGGCTTGCGCTGCCAGAAAACCAGCGATCACCAAAAAACACTGGACCACCAAGCGCCCTTCATCGCCCAGCACACCCAGCAGGGTCGGATGCGATTCATCCAGCACATGGGCCATGGGCGAATACACCGCCAAATGGTGCAAGACGATCAGCTGAGAAGCCAGGATTTTCAGCGTGTCGATCAGCGTGGAGCGCGTGCGCATCAGGCCTTGTGTTTCCAGCTCGGCGTTCTTTTTTCCACAAAGGCCTGAAAGCCCTCTTGGGCATCGGCATCCATCATGTTGCAGGCCATGGTCTGCCCGGCCAGCTGGTAGGCCGCCGCAATGCCCAATTCCAGTTGTTGATAAAACAGGGCTTTGCCCATGCGCACGGCCGTGGCGGGCTTTTCCACAATTTTTTGGCACAGGCCCAGCACCGTGTCTGTCAACTTGTCATCTGGCACCGCATGGTTGATCAGCCCTTTTTCAACTGCGGCATGGGCGTCGATGAAGTCGCCCGTGAGCAGCATTTCCATGGCTTGCTTGCGCCCCAGGTTGCGGCTCAAGCCCACGCTGGGCGTGGCGCAGAACAGGCCATAGTGAATGCCCGAGACCGCAAAGCAGGCCGTGTCAGCGGCCACGGCCAAATCGCACATTGCCACCAGTTGGCAACCGGCAGCGGTCGCAATGCCTTGCACCTGGGCAATCACCGGTTGCGGCAGGGCTTGGACTGCCAGCATCATGCGGCTGCATTGGGCAAACAGCTGTTGGTAAAAGCGCAGGTCCGGTTGTGCGCTCATCTCTCGCAAGTCATGGCCGGCACAGAAAGCCCGTCCATTGGCCGCCAGCACCACCACCCGGCAGCTGCTGTCCTGGCTCGCTGTGTCCAGTGCGGCTTGCAGCGCGGCCATCATGTCGGCCGACAGCGCATTGAAACTGTCGGGACGGTTCAGTGTCAGGCGTGTGACCCCTGGTGCAGGGTGATCTCGCTGAACCCAGTCTGAAGCGGATGTGCTCATGGTGTGTTTCTCAGGCGTGTTCGAACCATAATCATGCCACCAAAGACCATGCCCTCCGCACGCCCCACCCTCCCTTGGCTAGAGACCAGCGATCCCTTGCCACCGCCCAGCCAAGCCTGGGGCGTGGGCAGTGCTGCGCCGGGCTTGTTGGCGGCGGGCGGCGACTTGTCGGTGCCCAGGCTTTTGCAGGCTTATTCACAAGGCTGCTTTCCGTGGTTCAGTGCGGGGCAACCGATCTTGTGGTGGTCCACCGACCCGCGCATGGTGCTGCAGCCGGCACAGTTTCGACTGCACCGCTCCTTGCGCAAGACCCTGCAAAAATTCAAGCAACAGCCGGGCTGTGAAATCCGTTTTGACAGCGCGTTCGAGCGCGTCATCACCCATTGTGCCGGCGCATACCGGCCCGGCCAAGAGGGCACCTGGATTGTGGATGCCATGATCGAGGCCTACCTTGACTTGCACCGTGCGGGTCATGCGCACAGCGTGGAGACCTGGGTCGATGGCGAACTTGTCGGTGGCCTGTATGCGGTCAGCATCGGCGCCGCGGTGTATGGCGAGTCGATGTTTGCCTTGCGCAGCGATGCCTCCAAGATCGCGCTGGCCGCCCTGGTGGCCTGGAGCCTGGCGCAGCAGGTCCCCTTGATTGATTGCCAGCAAAACACCCCGCATCTGGCTTCTATGGGCGCAGCTGAAATGCCACGCAGCGCCTTTCTGTCGCACCTGCAGCACCACTGTGGTTTGCCTGAGCGCGATTGGCAATTCCACCCCGTATACTGGAAGCAACTTCTGAAGCCTTCATCTCCAACGTGACGCATCTCAAGGATTTGCCGCTCCACTCGTTGCAGTTTTATGCAACGGCGCCCTATCCATGCAGTTACCTGGACGACCATCAGGCGCGCTCACAGGTGGCCACGCCCAGCCACCTGATCCACAACGACACCTATTCGGAATTGGTCGCCAAAGGCTTTCGCCGCAGCGGCATGTTCACCTACCGCCCCTACTGCGATGGCTGCCGCGCCTGCGTGCCTTTGCGCGTGCTGGCCGATGCGTTTGAGCCCAGCCGCAGCCAGCGGCGTGCCTGGCAACGTCATCAAACCCTGCAAGCCCGTGTCTCACGGCTGTGCTTCATCCCTGAACACTACCAGCTGTATTTGCGCTACCAGACCGGCCGCCATGCGGGCGGCGGCATGGACCACGACAGCATTGACCAATACACCCAATTCCTATTGCAAAGCCGGGTGAACTCGCGGCTGGTGGAGTTTCGTTTGCCAGACCAGGACGGCCAACCCGGCGCCCTCAAAATGGTGTCCATCCTTGATGTCTTGAACGATGGCTTGTCTGCGGTTTACACCTTCTACGAGCCCGAGCCCGCCACCAGCTACGGCACCTACAGCGTGCTCTGGCAAATCGAGCAAGCCAGATCGCTGGGCTTGCCCTACCTGTACCTGGGCTACTGGATTGAGCAAAGCGACAAGATGAACTACAAAGCACTCTTTCACCCCCATGAAGTGCTCCATGAGGGTACCTGGACACCGGCAACAGTTTCACAAGATAAAATAGCGGGATGCGAAACAAGGAAGCCATGACCGCCTCGACGCCGACCATTCAGGTGATCGAGCGTATGTTTGCCCTGATCGATGTGCTGGCCTCGCGCGAAGAGCCGATCAGCCTCAAAGAAATCAGCGAGAAAACCGGGCTTCACCCATCCACCACGCACCGCATCTTGAACGACCTCACCCTGGGGCGTTTTGTGGACCGGCCCGAGGCAGGCAGCTACCGTTTGGGCATGCGCTTGCTGGAGTTGGGCAACTTGGTCAAAGGACGGCTCAATGTGCGCGATGCCGCCCTGCTGCCCATGCGTGAATTGCACAAGCAGATTCAACAACCTGTGAACCTGAGCGTGCGTCAGGGCGATGAAATCGTTTACGTGGAGCGCGCCTACAGCGAGCGTTCGGGCATGCAAGTGGTGCGCGCCATTGGCGGCCGCGCCCCCTTGCACCTCACCTCGGTGGGCAAATTGTTCCTGGCCGCCGAAGAACCCCAGCGCCTGCGGGCCTATGCCACACGCACGGGCCTGGCTGGGCATACCCGCAACAGCATCACCCAGCTGCCTATTCTCGAACGCGAGCTGTCCAAGGCACGTCAGTACGGCGTGGCACGGGACAATGAAGAGTTGGAATTGGGTGTGCGCTGCATGGCTGCAGGCATTTACGACGACCAGAGCCGGTTGGTGGCAGGCTTGTCGATTTCAGCGCCAGCAGACCGCCTGGACGAAGGCTGGCTTGCGAAGTTGCAAGACACAGCCCAGGAAATTTCGCGCGCCCTGGGGCACCGCAGCGAGCGCTGAATCAGGTTTGCGGCATGCGCCCCGCGTGGCGTGCTTCCACCCAGCGGCGAACCCGCTCGGCATCGGCAATGCGGCTGAGCTTGCCAGCGGAATCCAGGAACACCATGATCAGCTTGCGGCCACCCACTTTGGCTTGCATGACCAAGCATTGACCGGCTTCGGAGATGTAACCGGTTTTTTGCAGGCCAATGTCCCAATTGGGGTTGCTCACCAAGCGGTTGGTGGTGTTGTATCGCAAAGTTTGGCGGCCCACTTCGACCACATGGCTGGTGGAGGTGGAATATTCACGCAACAAGGGATCGTTGTAGGCACTGGCGACCAGGGTGGCCAGGTCTTTGGCGCTGGACTGGTTTTTGCTCGACAGGCCCGTGGGCTCGACATAGCGCGTATCGCGCATGCCCAACTGAGCCGCCTTGGCGTTCATCAGGTGCACAAAGCTCGCCATGCCGCCCGGATAGGTGCGACCCAGTGCATGGGCTGCGCGGTTTTCGCTTGACATGAGGGCCAGGTGCATCAATTCGCCGCGGGTCAGCGCAGCGCCAACGCGCAAGCGCGAGGTGCTGCCCTTTTCGGTGTCCACGTCGTCCTGGGTGATGGTGATGGTTTCATCCAGGTCGAGGTTGGCCTCGCTGATGACCAAGCCCGTCATGAGCTTGGTGATGGAAGCGATGGGCAACACGGCCTGGTCGTTTTTGCTGAGCAGCACTTCCTGAGTGTCTTGGTCGATGACGTAGGCCACACTGGACTTCAACGCCAACTCATCGGGCGTGGCGTGCAGCCCGGCCATCTGTCCATAGGTAGGACGGGCAGCGACGACGGTTTTCACGGCTGCCTTGCGCACCGCCTTGGCCTTGGCTGCCGAAGCAATGGCCCGCTCTTTGGAGCGGGCAGCCTTTTGATCTTTGGCGGCATGCGAAGAAACCATTCCCATGGCCAACACCAAACCCAGAGCAGCAGTCAGCAGTCTTTTCAAAACGGGAACCTCGTCAAATTTGTTCGAATCTTATCGCCTAAGTGGCCAGTGTAACCAGAAATAAAAAATCGCGCAAGATCAAAGACTTGCGCGATTTTCCTCAGGCTCGATTCGACAAGGACTCGGGTTAACCCTGGGCCGCCACGCGATCCGCTTTGCTGTGGAGTTTGTTCAGCGCGCTCAAGTAAGCCTTGGCAGAGGCCACCACGATGTCCGGGTCCGAGCCCACACCGTTCACCACACGTCCACTGTTTTGCAAACGCACGGTCACTTCACCCTGGCTTTCGGTGGAGCCGCTGATGGCATTCACAGAGTACAGCACCATTTCAGCGCCACTCTTGACCTGCTGCTCAATGGCCTTGAGCGAGGCATCGACAGGCCCGTTGCCATCCGAGGCGGACTTCACCTCTTTGCCGTCCACCGTGATGACGATTTCGGCATGCGGCTTCTCACCCGTTTCGCTGTGCTGTGAGAGCGACACGAAAGCGTATTGCTCTTTGTCGTTGGTCACACTTTCGTCATTGACCAAGGCCAGGATGTCTTCGTCAAAAATTTCGCTCTTGCGATCGGCCAGTTCCTTGAAGCGCGTGAAGGCCGTGTTGATCTCGGCTTCGCTCTCGAGTTGCACGCCCAGGTCTTGCAAACGCTGCTTGAAGGCATTGCGGCCACTGAGTTTGCCCAACACAATTTTGTTGGCGCTCCAACCCACGTCTTCGGCACGCATGATCTCATAGGTGTCACGCGCTTTGAGCACGCCGTCTTGGTGAATGCCTGAAGCGTGCGCAAAGGCATTGGCCCCCACCACCGCTTTGTTGGGTTGCACCACAAAGCCCGTGGTCTGGCTCACCATGCGGCTGGCAGCCACGATGTGCTGGGTGTCAATGCCCAACTCCAGGCCAAAGTAATCTTTGCGGGTCTTGACCGCCATGACCACCTCTTCCAACGAACAGTTGCCGGCACGCTCGCCCAAGCCATTGATGGTGCACTCGATCTGGCGTGCGCCACCGAGCATGACACCGGCCAGCGAGTTGGCCACCGCCATGCCCAGGTCGTTGTGGCAATGCACCGACCAGATGGCTTTGTCGCTGTTGGGCACGCGCTCACGCAGCGTCTTGATGAATTGACCATAGAGCTCTGGAATGGCATAGCCCACGGTGTCCGGCACGTTGATGGTAGTGGCCCCTTCGGCGATGACCGCTTCGATCACGCGGCACAGAAAGTCCACATCACTGCGGTAACCATCTTCCGGGCTGAACTCCACATCCGCAACCAGGTTGCGGGCATAGCGCACCGATTGCTTGGCCTGCTCGAACACCTGGTCGGGCGTCATGCGCAGCTTCTTCTCCATGTGCAAGGGCGAGGTGGCAATGAAGGTGTGGATACGGGCGCGCTGCGCGCCTTTCAAAGCCTCGGCGGCGCGGGAAATGTCACGGTCATTGGCACGCGACAAAGAGCACACGGTGGAGTCCTTGATGGCATTGGCAATGGCCTGCACCGCCTCGAAGTCGCCGTTGGAGCTGGCCGCAAAGCCTGCCTCGATCACGTCCACTTTCAGGCGCTCGAGTTGACGCGCGATGCGCAGCTTCTCGTCGCGCGTCATCGATGCGCCGGGGGACTGTTCGCCATCGCGCAAGGTGGTGTCGAAAATGATGAGCTTGTCTGACATGAAAGAACTCCTTGAATCTTGAGAAACCCGCAGCGCTGAACGACAACAAAACAAAAGGCCCGCTGCGGGTGCATACGGGCCTGTGTGGGTTGTTCGCGTGCGCTACTAAATCCGCCCGTGGGAGCGTAGGATTAGTAGGGCCAGCAACGTGTTCATGAATCTCAATGTATCACAAAATTTCAGGGCCGGGTCAAGCCTGTGTCATTTGTGCAACCCGCGCTCGTCCGGCTCATCGGTCGAGGTGCTGATGACGCTGGTCTGCAAGCCTTTGGCGCGGCGCCACACATAAACCACGTAACCGCTCAAGCCATACAGCACAAACAGGGAGAACAAGACCGTGGGGGGATGGATGTTGATGACGGCAATGACGATGGCGAGCAACACGATGGCGGCAAAAGGCACGCTTTTGCGCATCTGCACATCCTTGAAGCTGTAGAAAGGGACATTGGTGACCATGGTCAGGCCAGCAAACAGGCACATCGCAAACATGGGCCAGGCCACACTGGCGGTGTCGACCTGCGCTTCGGTCATCAACCAGATGAAACCTGCCACCAAGGCTGCGGCAGCCGGTGACGGCAAGCCTTGAAAGTAACGCTTGTCCACCACGGTGGTGTTGACATTGAAGCGCGCCAACCGCAAGGCCGCGCAGGCACAGTACACAAAGGCGGCCATCCAGCCCCAGCGTCCCAGGCCGCGCAGCGACCATTCATAGGCGATCAGGGCCGGCGCCGCGCCAAACGACACCATGTCGGCCAGCGAGTCCATTTGCTCGCCGAAGGCGCTTTGGGTGTTGGTCATGCGTGCCACGCGGCCATCCAGGCTGTCGAGCACCATGGCGCAAAACACGCCGATGGCAGCCAAATCAAACTGGCCGTTCATGGCCATGACGATGGCGTAAAAGCCACCGAACAAAGCCGCCAGCGTGAACAGATTGGGCAACACGTAAATGCCCTTGCGGGGCTTGTGCGGCGTCTCTTCAGCGGGTTCTGGGCGATCAGGCATGCGAACTCCGTTCAGGGCAACTGCGCCAGGATGGTGGTGGTGGCCGACACCTTGTCGCCGGGCGCCACTTTGGGCTGGGCTGTCAGCGGCAAGTACACGTCCACGCGGGAGCCAAAGCGGATGAAGCCATAGCGCTGGCCTTTGTGCAAGGCTTCGCCGGGTTGCACGTAGCAAAGAATGCGGCGGGCAATCAAGCCTGCCACTTGCACCAGGGTGATGGTGTGGGCTTGTCCCGCCACCTGCGCGTCAATCACCACGGCATTGCGCTCGTTCTCTGTGGATGCCTTGTCCAGGTCGGCATTCACAAACAGGCCCGGAAAGTAATTCACCTGCCGCACCGTGCCGTCCACGCTGGAGCGGTTGCTGTGCACATTGAACACATTCATGAAAACGCTGATCAGCAAGGCATCGCGGCCTGCATACGGGTCGAAGGCTTTTTCCACCTTGACGATGCGGCCATCGGCCGGCGACAGCACAGCGTTCGGTTCGGTGGGCACTTGCCTGGGCGGATCGCGAAAAAATTGAATGACAAAAATGGCCACGATATCCAGCGGGAGCGCAGGCGCCCAGCCCCACCAGAGGTTCGCCACAACAGCCAGCAACACACTGCCAGCAATGAAAGGCCAACCTTCGCGGGCCAAAATGGGGTGCGGATAATTCATGGTCTAAGTGTATCCCCTGCCAGCCGTCCATCGAAAAAAAAGGCCACCGAAGTGGCCTCTCGGATTCAGGCCTGAGCCTGCATCAGTTGCGGGTCTGGTCGACCAGCTTGTTCTTGGCAATCCAAGGCATCATGGCGCGCAACTGGCTGCCCACCACTTCGATCGAATGCTCGGCGGTCAGGCGACGGCGTGCGGTCATGCTGGGGTAGTTCAAGCGGCCTTCC